>NZ_CAMPGZ010000252.1 GCF_946885725.1 uncultured Nocardioides sp. | reverse complement strand
TTGCGGCGACGGTCTCGCGGGCGGACGCGACCGCCGCAGCGGGGGCCGTCGGTGCGTCCACGAGTGCCGTCATGGAGAGAACTCAACCAGGGACCACCGACAGTTTCTGATCGGAGGTTCGCCTTACCCACAAGGGAAAACGCGCCGGAAGTTGTCCACAGCTCGTCGCGGCAATGCGCGGCGACCCGACAGATATGTGGTCGATCCGCCGCCTCGTAGCCCGAGCTCAGAGCTCGGTCAAAGTCCGCTCCATTCACCCGCGAGGTGCTCCGCCGGACCGAGACCCAGCGTGACCGACGCCCACGTCCACGTCGGGCTGACGATCCACGTAAGAAAGCGACCATGCCGAAGCAACCTTCCGCCGGGCAGCAGGAGTCAGAAGAGGAGAGACAGCGTCGGCGTGGTGCATGGTGAGGAGGTGGGCATGTTCTCGGGTGCGACCAACACGCAGGTGCCCTCGTTCGAGGAGTACGCCGTCGCCTCGTGGGCCACGCTGTACCGCAGCGCCTACCTGCTGGCCGGCAACCACGCCGACGCAGAGGACCTGGCGCAGCAGACGCTGATCAAGGCACACAGTGCCTGGTCGAAGGTGAGCGCCTCGGACTCCATGAACGCCTACGTACGGCGGATCCTGACCAACACGTTCCTCTCCTCCCGACGGCCACTGCGGCGCCGCCGGGAGCTGCTGACCGACGAGATCGCGGATTGGAGCGGTGCGGCCACCACCGCCGGGACGTCCGACGAGCGACTGACGCTGTGGCCCCATGTCAAGCAGCTGCCGCCACAGCAGCGCGCGGTCATCGTGCTGCGCTACTTCGAAGACCTCAGCGAGGGGGAGATCGCCGAGGCGCTCGGTTGCTCTCGCGGCACCGTGAAGTCCACGGCTCACCGTGCCCTCAGGAGCCTCAAAGCCGCACTGGGCGCCGACGGCGAGACACGACCGGAGTACGACGGGGAGGAGGGCTGACATGCACGAGGACGTCGAGAAGGTGCTGACGCGCGAGCTACGCCAGGTCGCCGACCACGTAGAGGTCCCGCTTCTGCCCGACCTTCCCTCCGACCATCGAGCGCGGTTCGCCTGGGCGCCGGTGCTGGCGGCCGCCGCCGTCGTACTGATCGCGCTGGTCACGGCAGTGGGTCTTTCGCCCGACCGCGGCGGCTCACCCCGACCGGCTCCGCAGCCGACTGACACGGCCACCGAGGACACGACCGACTCTGCGCCGGAGGGGGTGCCCGCGGGACCGCCGACTGTGCCGTACATGCTCGGGCGGACCGTGCATGTCGGCGACAAGTCTTTCCCCGGTTACGACTACGTCGACGGGACGTCGCAGGCCTGGGTGGCCATGAAGCCCCCGTTCACGTGGTTCTCGAGCATCGATGGGACCCCTCAGCGGTTCGAGGCCAGCTTCGAGCAGCCGCCTGCCGTGTCGCCGAACGGCGAGTACATCGCCTACGTCTCCACCGCGGGGGAGATGAACGGGTTCGAGACCGCGCCGGGCGGCGAGGGGATGGGTCTCCCCGCGTCGGTTCCTGTACGCGACGACGATGGCGTCGGCACCCGCATCGGAGCCGTCACGAACGACGGCTGGGTCATCGCCAGCGGCCGGGGTGTCGGCGTCCTGTGGCGACCCTTCGTCGACGGCAAGACGGTCGACCTGACGAAGACCGCCCCCGGCCAGCTGGTCTGGCAGGCGACGAACGCGGGGCTGGTGGTCGTCGACGGCACGGACGGCGCCAGAGATCCGGGAGGCGGCCGCGTCTACCTCGCCGACGTGACGGCCGAGGGCGATCTGGTGGCGATCGCGGACCTGCCCAACTTCGGAATGGCCGACGTCTCCAACGAGTGGGTGGCGTGGGTGCCCGCAGACCAGATCGCGGGCGACGTGATGCAGTACGACGAGCTCCGGGTTCGTCGCCTCGACGGAGAAGGGCAGAGCGTGCTCACGCCTCCACAGGGTTGGCGCTTCGACAACACGCACTTCACCTTCGAGGACGACCAGTTCTTCGTGACAAGGGTCAGCGACGGGCAGGAGCAGCGGATGGTGCGCTGCAGCCCGGCGCTTCGGGAGTGCGTGCTGCTCGAGGCTCCGTGACGCACCGCCGGCCAGCTCGCTGATCTCGTGCAGATGTCCCGGCCGCCGGATGCCTCCTCGTCGGGGGCATCGTCGCCTCGTGGGGCAGGGAGAACCTCCTGTTCAACCTCACCGTCGTCGGGCTGGCAGCATACGCAGGCTACGACTGGCGCGAGCGCGACCGAGCCCCTTGCACGTGCCCGCTCATCGGCATCGCACCTGCAGGCCGTCCACGACGAGGCCGTCGCCCGCGCCGTGACTGGCGAGCCCTCCGACTGGCGCGTGAGCTGCACGACGGCGTCAGCCATGCTGTCGGCGTCATGGGGCTCCAAGCTGGCGCGGCTGCCGCCAAGCACCCCACAGATCCGGACGGCGCAGCCGCGGCGCCGGACATCGAGGTGGCCGGGCGAAGCCGCCGACGGTCAGGAGGCCGCATCCGTCGCGCGGGTGCTTCCGGGTTCCTCCTCAAGACCATGCCGCCGGACCAGCTCCTCGCTGCCATCCGGGCGGCTCACGCCGGCGACATGCTCTTCGCGCCCACCGTCACGCGATGTCTCGTCGAGGCCTATGTCCGTCGTCCGCCGGCGTCAGCGGGCGTCCCTGACGTGCTCTCGGTACTCACGGAGCGCGAGCTGGACGTCTTTCGATCCTTGGCCAAGGGCTTTCGAACGCGGAGATCGGCGCGGAGCTGTACCTCGGCGAGGCGACCGTCAAGACCCATGTGACGCGGATCCTCGCCAAACTGGGACTGCGTGACCGCGTGCAGGCTGTCGTTCTTGCCTACGAATGCGGGTTGGCGGGCTAGGCGTTCAGTCCTTGACGACACGCAGCGTCTGGAGGCCGGCATCGGCGGCGTAGGCGATGCGGACGCCGGCGCTGCGGGCCTGGCCGAGGGCGGCGAGGGTCTCGGCAGTCAGCAGCTCCCCGGGGGCGAGCACGGGGATGCCGGGCGGGTACGGCGCGACGAGCTCGGCGCACGTCCGGCCGACCGCCTCGCTGAGGGGCACGGTTTCGACTGCGGCGAAGAACGCCCGTCGCGGGGGCAGGGTCGCCACGGGCTCGACCTGGTACGCCGCGGGACTGACGACGGGCCGAGGCTCGCCGCGGTGTCGTTCCAGCGATTCGACGAGGGAGTCTGTCAGCGCCTCGAGCGTCTCGTCGGTATCGGCGAGAGAGACGATGGCAACGATGACGTCTCGGTCGGCAGACTCGACCGGAAGTCCGGCGGACAGCAGGTCTCGCTCGACAGCGTTGCCGTCGGCCCCCGTGCCAGACAGCACCAGGGTGAGCTTCAGCGGGTCGACGCCCGCGCCGTCGAGAACGGTGAGGCCCTTCACCGAGCGCAGTCGCTCGCGAGCCCGCCGGGTCGCCGCCATCGCCTGACCCAGCAGCTCCTCGCCGTCGCGCTCGAGCAGTGCGCGCGCCGCATCGGTACTGGCGAGGATGGCGCCGGCGGGACTGGTGGTGGCTGCCGCCTCGACGCCGGCGTCGAGCCGTGCGGGATCGACGCGCTCCGTGCGTGCGAGCACGAGTGCGGCCTGGCTCCAGGCGGGCAGTGTCTTGTGCGCGCTGGTGACAACGACGTCGGCGCCGAGCTGTAGTGCGTGGCGTGGCAGGTCGGGATGGAACCCGAAGTGGGCGGCCCAGGCGGCGTCGACGACCAGGGGAACACCGTGCTCGTGAGCAGCGTCGGCCAGACCTGCGACGTCACCGACGGTGCCGACGTACGACGGGTCGCCGACGAACACCGCTCGTGCCTCCGGGTGCGCCGCCAGGGTGCGGCTGACGGCCTGGGGCGCGACGCCGAGCGGGAGACCGGTCCCCTCGTCGACCTCGGGGCGGACCCACACCGGCACCAGGCCGGCCAGCACGAGCCCGACCAGCATGGACCGGTGCAGGGTCCGGCTGACGATGACCGTGTCGCCCTCGCCAGCGACCGCGAGCGCCACGGCCTGGTTGGCGTGGGTGGCGCCGCCGGTGGAGAAGCGGCAGAGGTCCGCGCCCCAGAGCCGGGCTGCCCGCGCCTCCGCATCGGCGAGCACGCCGGTCGTCAGCTTCATCGTGTCGAGTCCGGCGTACAGGGGTACGTCGCCGGCGACCACGTCCCCGACCAGGTCGGTGCGCTGCTTGTGGCCCGGGATGGTGAACGGCGTCGGCGGACGCTCCTGGAAGCGGAGCCAGGCATCGAGCAGCGGGGCGTCACCGCGCAGGCCGCGGGGGTCAGTCGGCATCGGGCCTCCACTTGCTCAGTACGTCGACGAGGGCGGTCGTCAGGCCGCGGACCTGCCGGAGGTCGACCCACTCGTCGACGGCGTGCAGCCCACCGCCGGCCGGGCCGCAGATGACGGTCGGGCAGAGCCGCTGCCACAGCGGCGCCTCCATCCAGTACGGCGCGTCGAACGTCGGTGCCGTACCGAGGGCGGCACCCAGCTTCGCCGCGAGGTCGGCGGCCGGACCGGTGTCGTCGAGGCGCCAGCCGTCGCGATGGGTGAGCAGCACCGCTTCGGCGTTCCAGCCGGGATCGACGAGGCGCCGTACCTCTTCGAGCGCGTCCGCGCTCGTCTGGTCCGGGGTGGTGCGCAGCTCCACCAGGCACTCGGCGTGGTCGGGTACGACGAACGCGGACTCGCCCCCGCGCACGAACGTGACCATCAGGTCGCCGCCAGCCGCACGGACCGCCTCGGCCCGAACGTCGACCGCGTGCAGCAACCGTCCGAGGTGCGTGACGGCGTTGATGCCGAGGTCGGCCTGCGAGCTGTGCGCCGCACGACCGGGGAACATGACGCGCACGACGGCGAACCCGCGCAACGACCTGGCCGGCGCCAGATCTGTGGGCTCCGCGATGAGGCACGCGTCAGGTCGTACCCCGAGTCCCGGGAGCGCAGCGATCACGGCCTCGCTGCCGAGGCAGGCGTCCTCCTCGTCAGCGACCAGGGCG
>NZ_CAMPGZ010000251.1 GCF_946885725.1 uncultured Nocardioides sp. | reverse complement strand
GCACCCGGTCGACCCAGTCGGACTTGAACAGCCGCATCAGGTCGTCCTGCAGCGACAGGTAGAACCGGGACTCGCCCGGGTCGCCCTGACGGCCGGACCGGCCGCGCAGCTGGTTGTCGATGCGGCGCGACTCGTGGCGCTCGGTGCCGAGGACGTAGAGGCCGCCCAGGTCGCGCACCTCGTCGTGCTCGGCGGCGACCTGCTCGCGGATCTTCTCGATCATGCCCGGCCAGGCGGCGTCGTAGGCCTCCTGGTCCTCGACGGGGTCGAGGCCCTGCTTGCGCAGCTCCTGGTCGGCCAGGAACTCGACGGAGCCACCGAGCATGATGTCGGTACCGCGACCAGCCATGTTGGTGGCGACCGTGACCGCACCCTTGTGACCGGCGAGAGCGACGATCTTCGCCTCGTCCTCGTGGTGCTTGGCGTTGAGCACGCTGTGCGGCACGCCCGCCTGCTTCAGCAGGCCGGACAGCAGCTCGGACTTCTCGACCGAGGTGGTGCCGACGAGGACCGGCTGGCCCTTGCGGTGCCGCTCGGCGATGTCCTCGACGACCGCCTTGAACTTGGCCTCCTCGGTCCGGTACACGAGGTCGCGCTGGTCGATGCGGCGCATCGGCTTGTTGGTCGGGATCGGGACGACGCCGAGGTTGTAGATCTTGTCGAACTCGGAGGCCTCGGTCATGGCCGTGCCGGTCATGCCCGAGAGCTTGTCGTACATCCGGAAGTAGTTCTGCAGCGTGATCGTGGCGAGGGTCTGGTACTCCTCGCGGATCTGCACGCCCTCCTTGGCCTCGATGGCCTGGTGCAGACCCTCGTTGTAGCGACGCCCCGCGAGCATGCGGCCGGTGTGCTCGTCGACGATGAGCACCTCGCCGTTCATGACGACGTACTCCTTGTCGTTGCGGAACAGCTCCTTCGCCTTGATGGCGTTGTTCATGAAGGAGATGAGCGGCGTGTTGACGGAGTCGTAGAGGTTGTCGATGCCCAGCCAGTCCTCGACCTTGGTGATGCCGGGCTCGAGCACGGAGATCGTGCGCTTCTTCTCGTCGACCTCGTAGTCGACGTCGCGGACCATCGCACGCGCGATCTTGGCGAACTCGGCGTACCACTTCACCTCGTCCTGCGTCGGGCCCGAGATGATCAGCGGCGTGCGCGCCTCGTCGATCAGGATCGAGTCGACCTCGTCGACGATCGCGTAGTTGTGGCCGCGCTGGACGCACTCCTCGATGGAGCTGGCCATGTTGTCGCGCAGGTAGTCGAAGCCGAGCTCGTTGTTCGTGCCGTAGGTGATGTCGCAGGCGTAGGCCTCGCGGCGCTCGGCCGGGCGCATCTCCGGCAGGATCACTCCGACGTCCAGGCCGAGGAAGTGGTGCACACGGCCCATCTGCTCGGACTGGAACTTCGCCAGGTAGTCGTTGACGGTGACCACGTGGACGCCCTTGCCCTCGAGGGCGTTGAGGTACGACGGGAGGACCGCGACGAGGGTCTTGCCCTCACCGGTCTTCATCTCGGCGATGTTGCCCATGTGGAGCGCGGCGGCACCCATGATCTGCACGTCGAACGGGCGCATCCCGAGCACACGCTTGGCCGCCTCACGCACCGTGGCGAACGCCTCCGGCATGATGTCGTCGAGCGTCTCGCCGTCGTCCAGGCGCTTGCGGAAGATGTCCGTCTGGGCGCGCAGCTCCTCGTCGCTCATCGCGACGAAGTCCTCCTCGATGGCGTTGACCGCCTTGGCGATCGCCTCCAGCTGCCGAAGGATCTTGCCCTCGCCGATGCGGAGGATCTTGTCGAGGATGGCAGGCACGAGCGTGGACTCCCTGTTCTGCTGCGTCAGTGGTGCGTCAGTGGTGCGTCGGGGCGGAGTGCGGTGGCATGCCGCCGTGGGTGGCCGGGATCACGGCCGCCGACCATCGTACCCACCGGGTGATCGGCCGGAGCCGACTCGGCCCTTCCCGCCCCCTTCCCAGGAGAACGGCTCCCGCGGCCGCGACGTTCCCGCCTGGCCGGACCGGCCGGCCCGTCAGCCCCCGTCGAGCGCCTTGACCGCGAGCGTGAGCGCCTCGGCGAGGTCGCCGCGGGGCTCGACCACCACGCCGGTCAGGCCCAGCCAGCCGGCGAGCTCGGACAGCTCCGCTGCCAGCTCGTCGGCGGTCTCCTCCGGCGCCCCCGGCTCGGCGTAGGCGCCGAGCACCCGCACGACGCCGTCCTTGCGGTCCGCCTTGAGGTCGACCCGGCCGACGATGTGCTCGCCGAGCAGGAACGGGAGCACGTAGTAGCCGTAGACCCGTTTGGCGGCCGGCGTGTAGATCTCGATGCGGTAGTGGAAGTCGAAAAGGTGTTCGGTCCGGGCGCGCTCCCACACGAGCGGGTCGAACGGGCTCAGCAGCGCTCGGGCATGCACCCGGCGCGGCAGGGCGGCATCGTGGTGCAGGTAGCAGGTGCGGCCCCGCCCCTCGACCTCGACCGGGAGCAGCTCGCCCGCCTCGACCAGGGCGTCGAGCGCAGGCGGGACGAGCTCGGGGCGCATCCGGTAGTAGTCGCGCAGGTCGAACGCCGTACCGACGCCGTGGGACACCGCGGCGCGGCGCAGCAGCTCCATCGACGCCTCGAGCACGGTCGGCTCGGGCGCCTCGAGGTGCTCGCGCGGGATCACCCGCTCGGGCAGGTCGTAGAGCCGCTCGAACTGCTGGTTGCGGCCGGCGATGGCCAGCCGGCCCGAGACGAAGAGGTACTCGAGGACCTTCTTGCTGTCCGACCAGTTCCAGCCCCAGTGCACCTTCTTGCGCGGGAGCCCGTCGTCGAGGTCGCGAGCGGTCGAGGCGCCGCGCTCGGTGACCTCGGCGATGAGCGAGTCGACGAGCGCGGGGTTGTGCCGGATCGCCTCCCACTGGTGGCCGCGCTCCTCGTAGGCGCGCATCCGGTGCCGCATGTGCGGCCAGAGGTCGACGGGCATGAACGCCGCCACGTGCGCCCAGTACTCCACGATCCGCCGCGGGCTGCGCTCGGCCGCCCGGTGGAGCAGGCCGACGTCGTAAGGACCCATCCGGGAGAACAGCGGCATGTAGTGCGCCCGCTGCAGCACGTTGACCGAGTCGATCTGCAGCACGCCGGTGCGGCGCAGCGTCCGGTCGAAGGTGCGCATGGTCGGCCGGGTGTGCCGGGGATCGCGGAACCCCTGCGCCACGAGGGCGATCCGCCGCGCCTGGGCGCGCGACAGGCTGGGAACCGAGATCACGAAGCCATCCTCGTCAACGCCACCGACATTCCGCGAAGACTAGCGAGGGAACGAGCGGCGTCCGCTGCGTGCGATCGACTCGCCGGGGTCCCCTGCGAATCGCGGAGCCTGCGGAGCGATTCGTTGGGGTGGTGGCTGGGCGAAGGAGGGCGGCGGAGGGAGGCGGAGCGGGCTCCGTCGACCGACGACAACGCCGCCAGCGTGCGTGCCGGGGGTCGCGCAGCCCCGCTAGGGGATGTCGAGCAGCTTTTCGCGCACGGCGTACATGACCGCCTCCATGCGCGAGTGGAGCTGGAGCTTCTCGAGGATGTTGCGGACGTGGTTCTTGACGGTGTTCTCGCTGATGAACAGCCGCTTGGCGATCTCGCGGTTGTTGAGGCCCTGGGCGACGAGCTTGAGCACCTCGAGCTCGCGGTCGGTCAGCCGGGGGCTGGGCACCTGCTGACGGTCGGTGCGCGACATCTGCTTGAACTCGTCGAGCAGCTTGATCGCCATCGACGGGCTGATCAGCGACTGGCCGTCGGCGACCACGCGGATGGCCTGGGCCACCTCGTCGATCGAGGAGTCCTTGAGGAGGTAGCCGGAGGCGCCGTTCTTGACGGCGTCGTACAGGTCGGCCTCCTCGTCGGAGACCGTGAGCATGATGATCCGCGCGGTCGGAGCGACGTCCTTGATCGCCACGCACGCCTCGATGCCGGAGCGCTTGGGCATCCGGACGTCCATCAGGATGACGTCGGGTACGGCGGTGGCGGCGAGCTCGGTCGCGGCGACACCGTCGCCGGCCTCGCCGACCACCTCGATGTCGTCCTCGACGCCGAGGAGCATGGTGAGGCCGCGACGGAAGAGCTCCTGGTCGTCGACGACGGCCACTCGGATGGGCTCTCCGCCCTGTTTGGCCCGCACTTCTGGTCCACCCACGGGTGAATCATGGCACGCACGGGCCAGCCCGGGGGTGGTTATTGCGGGTTGACGGCATCCTTCACCTGGGTGAACGACCCCTGGGTGGACCTGTGAGCGGGCCCCGAGCGGGCCACCGGGTGGGTCCCTGCCGGGCCGGATCAGCCCACGTCGAGGCAGATCACGCCGTAGTCGTAGCCGCGCCGGCGGTAGACGACCGAGGGACGTTCGGTCTCCTTGTCCACGAACAGGAAGAAGTCGTGGCCGACCAGCTCCATCTCGTACAGCGCCTGGTCCAGCGTCATCGGAGCGGCCTTGTGGGCCTTCTCCCGGACCACGAGCGGGCCGTCACCGAGCACGGTGATCGGGCCAACGTGACGCTCGCGCTGCTCGTCGGTCCCTTCACCGGAGGTGACCACCGAGTTGCCGTTGGGCTCGGGCTCGATGCCGGCGAGCGCCTCGGCGACGGACTTCGGGGTGTGCCGGCCGCGGTGCACGCGACGACGGTCGGCCGCCCGGCGCATCTGCGAGGCCATCTTGTCAACCGCCTGGTCCAACGCGGCGACCTTGTCCTCGGCCGACGCCTCGGCCCGGATCACGGGCCCCTTGGAGAAGGCGGTCAGCTGCACCCGGATCGCGCGGTCCTGCAGACGCGGATTGCGCTCCTTGTCGACCTCCACCTCGACTCGGATCACGCGATGGTCGTGCTTCTCCAGCCTCGCCAGCTTCTCCTCGGCCATGTCACGGAACCGGTCCGTGAGCTCCAGGTGGCGGCTCTTGAGCACGATGTCCACTTCATACCTCCGCTGTTGGACGAAACTGGTGGGCAGCTGTCGGACGCTCCGCCGGCAGGGCGAGGCGTGTGGCTTCCCGTGTGCGCACTGTGCCCCGTGGAGAGGCGGCGCATGCGGCGCCCGTGCCGGGCGGGACCGTC
>NZ_CAMPGZ010000250.1 GCF_946885725.1 uncultured Nocardioides sp. | reverse complement strand
GTCAACGGCTCGGCCGGCATCGCGGTCGGCATGGCGACCAACATCCCGCCGCACAACCTGCGCGAGGTCGCCGAGGGCGCGCAGTGGGCGCTCGACCACCCCGACGCCACCCGCGAGGAGCTGCAGGACGCCCTCGTCGAGCGGATCAAGGGTCCCGACTTCCCCAACGCCGCGCTGATCGTCGGCCGGCAGGGCATCGAGCAGACCTACCGCACCGGTCGCGGCTCGATCACCCAGCGCGCGGTCATCGAGATCGACGAGGACAGCAAGGGGCGCACCAACCTGGTGATCACCGAGCTGCCCTACATGGTCAACCCGGACAACCTCGCGCTGAAGATCGCCGAGCTGGCCGACAACGGCAAGGTGCAGGGCATCGCCGACGTGCGCGACGACACCTCGTCGCGCACCGGCCAGCGGCTGGTCGTCGTGCTCAAGCGCGACGCCGTCGCGCGGGTGGTGCTGAACAACCTGCTCAAGCACACCGAGCTGCAGACCAACTTCAGCGCCAACATGCTGGCGCTGGTCGACGGCGTGCCGCGCACGCTGACGATCGACCAGTTCATCAGCCACTGGGTGGCCCACCAGATCGAGGTCATCCAGCGCCGTACCCGCTTCCGTCTCGCCGAGGCCGAGCGGCGCGCGCACATCCAGCGCGGCCTGGTCAAGGCGCTCGACGCCCTCGACGAGGTCATCGCGCTGATCCGGCGCAGCCCCGACGTCGACGAGGCGCGCACCGGCCTGATCCAGCTGCTCGACATCGACGAGGTGCAGGCGCAGGCCATCCTCGACATGCAGCTGCGCCGGCTGGCGGCCCTCGAGCGCCAGAAGATCGTCGACGAGCTGGCCCGCCTCGAGGGCGTCATCGCCGACCTCGAGGACATCCTCGCCAACGAGCCGCGGCAGCGGCGGATCGTCGGCGACGAGCTCGCCGAGATCGTGGAGCGGTACGGCGACGACCGCCGCACCCAGATCATCCCCGCCGACGGCGACCTGTCGATGGAGGACCTGATCCCCGACGAGGACCTCGTCGTCACGATCACCCGCGGCGGCTACGCCAAGCGCACCCGCGCCGACCAGTACCGCATCCAGAAGCGCGGCGGCAAGGGCGTGCGTGGTGCGCAGCTGCGCGGCGACGACGTGGTGCAGCACTTCATGGCGACCAGCAACCACAACTGGCTGCTGTTCTTCACCACCGCCGGCCGGGTCTACCGCACGAAGGCCTACAACCTCCCCGAGGCGTCGCGCGATGCGCGCGGCGGCCACGTCGCCGGGCTGCTGTCGTTCCAGCCCGACGAGGAGATCGCGCAGGTGCTGGCGATCCGCGACTACGACCAGGCGCCGTACCTCGTCCTGGCCACCCGCAACGGCCTGGTCAAGAAGACCCCGCTCGCCGACTACAACAGCCCGCGGCAGTCCGGCGTGATCGCGATCAACTTCCGCGAGGACGACGACGAGCTGATCGGCGCCGAGCTGGTCGGCGACGACGACCACATCCTGCTGGTGTCGAAGAAGGGTCAGGCGATCCGCTTCCTGTCGACCGACCTGCGGCCGATGGGCCGGGCGACGTCCGGCGTCACCGGCATGAAGTTCCGCGAGGGCGACGAGCTGCTGTCGATGTCGGTCATCCGCGGCGAGCAGATCGCCGCCGAGGAGGCCGCGCAGAAGCGTGCCGCCGAGGCCGGCGAGTCGACCGAGGCGGGGGACCTGCCGGACGTGAAGGAGCAGTACGTCTTCACGATCACCGATGGGGGCTTCGCCAAGCGCACGCCGATCTCGGAGTACCGCGTGCAGACCCGTGGCGGTCTGGGCATCAAGACCATGAAGCAGGACGACGAGCGCGGCAACCTCGTCGGCGCGTTCATCGTCGTCGAGGGCGACGAGGTGCTGGCCATCAAGCAGTCCGGCCAGGTCACCCGCTCCGCGATCGACGACAGCCTGCGTCCCACCGGCCGCGACACCAAGGGTGTCCGGTTCGTCGGAGTCAGTGACGGCGACGCGGTGGCCCAGGTCGCACGCAGCGTCGAGCGGGCGCCCGAGATCGAGGAAGCTGTGGAGGAGGCCGTCGAGGAGGCGGCCGCGGAGGCCGAGGCGGCTGCGGCTGCCGACGTGGCCGAAGCCGCTCCCGGGTCCGCCGAAGTGGCGGATGACCAGGGGGATGCGACAATCGAGGGCGACCCTGCATCCGACAGCCCCACTGAGGAGTCCTGATGGCTGATCGACGTGCCGAGGACACCCCCCTCGCTCCACGCCGTACGCTCGGTGGCCCGGGTCGCAGTTCCTCCGACGACACGGGGCGGCGTCCGCTGAGCGAGCGGGTCTCGGCCGCGGTCTCCGCCGCCGGCAGCGCGGTCCAGCAGGCGGCGTCCCCGTCCGGCCCGTCGACCGGGACCACCACGGCCCACCGGCCGTCGAGCTCGCCCCGGCCGGCCGGTGCCCGGCCCCGGACCCGCCGCGCGCGGCTGCGGCTGGTGCACCTCGACCCGTGGTCGGTGATGAAGACGTCGTTCCTGCTGTCGATCGCGTTCGGCATCGTGACGGTCGTGTCCGTCGCCGTGGTCTGGGCCGTGCTCGGTGCCGCCGGCGTCTGGGACTCGATCAACTCCACCGTCACCGACGTACTCGGCGGCGAGTCGGCGCAGACCTTCGACATCCAGAACTACGTCGGCACCAGCCGCGTGCTCGGGTTCACGATGATCGTGGCCGTCGTCGACGTCATCCTGATCACCGCGATCGCGACCCTCGGGGCCTTCCTCTACAACCTCGCCGCGGCCCTGCTCGGCGGGCTCGAGGTCACCCTCGCGGAGGACGAGCGCTGAGCCTGGCTCGGTTTGGGCGGCGCCGAGCCGATGGGGTAACCTCTCCCGTCGGCGCGACCCACCCGGCTCTCGAGCCTGGCACGTCGTGCGTCCATCACGGGCCTATAGCTCAGACGGTTAGAGCGCTTCCCTGATAAGGAAGAGGTCAGAGGTTCAAGTCCTCTTAGGCCCACCAACTGCAAGCCCCTGCTGACCGGCACAGACCTGGCGGCGGGGGTTTCGTCGTTCCGCCCGGTTCTCGCCGACCGGTCGGGTTGGTGGGCTCAGACCGCGGTCTCCTCCACCGGTGACTCCCCGACGAGCGGGGCATCCTCGGCAGAAGCGGCGACCGTCGCGGTCGGCGAGCCGGAGAGCACGGCGCGCGCCTTCCCGGAGGTCTTGGCGGTGTACATCGCCTGGTCCGCCGCACGCAGCAGCCAGTGCGCGACGGCCCCGCGCTCGGTGCCGACCGACGCGTCGGGCGGGGTGAGCAGCACGGGTACGGCGAGTCGGTCATCGGCCCGATTGCGCGGCTGCGTCTCCGGCGCCGGGGTCGCCCAGTGCTGGGTGACGCCCACGCTCATCGTCGCCTTGACCTCGTGCCCGTTGAGGAAGAACGGCCGGCGCATCTGCTCGACCACCCGGGTCGCGATCCGCTCGGCGTCGTTGGGGTTGTCGAGCAGCATCGCGAACTCGTCGCCACCGAGCCGCGCGACGGTGTCCTCGGCGCGGACGCAGCCGAGCAGCCGCTCCGCCACAAGCTGCAGCAGCAGGTCGCCGGCGTCGTGGCCGTGCCGGTCGTTGACCTGCTTGAAGTCGTCGAGGTCGCAGAAGAGCAGCCCGAGCTCGGCGGTCGGCCGCTGCAGCGCGTGGTCGAGCCGGTCGGTGAACAGCGCGCGGTTCGGCAACCCGGTGAGGTGGTCGTGCAGCGCCTGGTGCTCGAGCAGGTCGTGCGCACGGTTGAGCTCCTCGAACAGCCGGTGGTTCTCGGCCATGGCCAGGAACTGCCGCGCCAGCACGAGCACGACCAGTGTCGAGGCGAGCAGTACGTCGACCAGCGGGTCCTCCGGAGTACGCACGAGGTCCAACGCGACGGCGACGCCGGCCGCGCCGAGCGGGAGGTACGGCAGCGCGGACGCGGCGAGGGAGCGCTCGTGCGTCTCGGCGTACGTCGTACCGCCGCGGCGCGCGGAGCTGTGCTGTCCGAGCGCCGCGGCGCCCACCCAGAGGAAGCCGAAGACCCAGCCGCTGCTGATCAGGTCGGCCGAGGTGTAGGAGCCGATCGAGACGAGGTAGAGGTAGGAGCTGTCGGCCAGCGCGAGCGCGCCGAGGCCGAGCGCCAGCACGACGAGCACGTCCCGCTCCTCGCGGCGGCCGCGTGCGACCGCGAGCAGGACGAGGGTGCCGAGGATGACGTCGCCGATCGGGTACGCCATCGACAACCCGGCCGAGAGCCAGTCGCTGCCGCCCTCCGCCACCACCGAGCCGAGGCTGGTGACCCACGAGAGCACCAGCAGCGACAGCGCGATGATCGCGCCGTCGAGGACGTCGCGGGTGCGCGCGGCGATCGTGCTCTGGCTGCCGAGCCACAGCAGCAGCCCGACGCCGGAGGCGAGCGGGAACACCAGGAAGCCGACGTCCGACAGTGACGGGAACGGCACCTCGCTGCCGGTGAGCTCGTAGTAGGTCCACACCACCTGACCGGCCGCCCATGCGCCTACCCCGAGCGACAGCCAGCGCCACGCGCGCGGGTGCCGCTCGTCGGAGCGCGAGGCGATCCAACACAGCACGCTCGACGCGGTGACGGCGGCGAGCTGGCCGAGGTTGCTGATCAGCGTGACGCTCTGGTCGCTCAGGCCAGGAAGGCGCAACGATCCGACGAACAGAAGGCCGAGGACCCCCGCGCAGGCAGCGTAGAACCAGGTACGCATCGGCTTTCCTCCCCGTCCGCCGGTGCAACGGGGTCGCCAGTTGGCAGCTGCCGGGTCCCCTGGTGGTGCGTGTCAGGAGTTCGAGAATAGGGCGGCGCTGTCCGGTTCGTGCGGACTTCGCGGAGTCCTTACCGAGGCACCACCGACGTACCCGCCGGACTAGCCCACCTCGGTTGCTAGGCTGCACCCTCGGTCGAACGGGGTCGGACGACAGGAATTCGAGGTCAGGAACAACGTGAAGAAGTTGCTGCTCATCGCGCTCGCCGCCGTCGGTGCGGTCATCGCGAACAAGAAGATCAAGGCCGGCCAGCAGGAGCAGGCGCTCTGGGCCGAGGCCACGGACAGCGTCACCAAGCAGTCCTGAGGGCAGTCCTGAGGGCAGTCCTGA
>NZ_CAMPGZ010000249.1 GCF_946885725.1 uncultured Nocardioides sp. | reverse complement strand
CGAGACCCGGCCGGCAACATGGTCCGCATCGCGCAGGCCTGACACAGGGATTTTCTGGAATGCTCGGACCGGGGCTGCGAGCCGGCCCCGGTCCGGTCCACGAGGGAGCACGAGGGAGCACACCCACCGCATGCCTGCCAGCAGCATCCACCCCGCCGACGCCCACACGATGATCCGCGTCGAGGGTGCGCGCGAGAACAACCTCAAGAACATCAGCGTCGAGATCCCCAAGCGGCGACTCACCGTGTTCACCGGTGTGTCCGGGTCCGGCAAGAGCTCGCTGGTCTTCAGCACGATCGCGGCCGACTCCCAGCGGCAGATCAACGAGACCTACAGCGCGTTCATCCAGGGCTTCATGCCCAGCATGGCCCGGCCCGACGTCGACCGCCTCGAGGGCCTCACCACCGCGATCATCGTCGACCAGGAGCGGATGGGCGCCAACCCCCGCTCCACCGTCGGTACGGCGACCGATGCCAACGCCATGCTGCGGATCCTGTTCTCCCGGCTGGCGCAGCCGCAGATCGGGCCGCCCAATGCGTACTCCTTCAACATCCCGACCGTCCGCGCCAGCGGCGCCATCACCGTCGAGCGCGGCGCCAAGACCAAGGCCGAGAAGGCGACGTTCACGCGCCTCGGCGGCATGTGCCCCAAGTGCGAGGGCATGGGCGCGCTCAACGACTTCGACCTCACCGCGATCTACGACGAGGACAAGTCGCTCAACGAGGGCGCGCTCCTCGTGCCCGGCTACAGCATGGACGGCTGGTACGGCCGGCTGTTCAAGGGCGTCGGCCTGCCGATGGACAAGCCGATCAAGAAGTACAACAAGAAGGAGCAGCACCTGCTCCTCTACGCCGAGCCCGAGAAGATCAAGGTCGAGGGCATCAACCTCACCTACGAAGGCGTGCTCAACAAAGTCCAGAAGTCGATGCTCAGCAAGGACGTCGACGCCATGCAGCCGCACGTGCGCCGGTTCGTCGAACGCGCGGTGACCTTCACGACCTGCCCCGAGTGCGGCGGCACGCGCCTGTCCAAGGAGGCGCTGTCCTCGAAGATCAAGGGCAAGAACATCGCCGACGTCTGCGCCATGCAGATCACCGACCTCGCCGCGTGGGTGCGCGGCATCAAGGACAAGTCCGTCGCGCCGCTCGTGAAGGGGCTCCAGCACCTGCTCGACTCGTTCGAGGAGATCGGTCTCGGCTACCTCTCGCTCGACCGGCCCGCGGGCACGCTGTCCGGTGGCGAGGCCCAGCGCACCAAGATGATCCGGCACCTCGGCTCCTCGCTCACCGACGTCACCTACGTGTTCGACGAGCCGACGATCGGCCTGCACCCGCACGACATCGCGCGGATGAACAACCTGCTGCTCCAGCTGCGCGACAAGGGCAACACCGTGCTCGTCGTCGAGCACAAGCCCGAGACCATCGCGATCGCCGACCACGTCGTCGACCTCGGACCGGGCGCGGGCACGTCGGGCGGCACGATCTGCTTCGAGGGCACGCTCGACGGCCTGCGCGCCAGCGACACGGTCACCGGTCAGCACCTCGACGACCGCGCCAAGCTGCGCGACGTGGTCCGCGAGCCCACCGGCGCCCTGGAGGTCCGCGGCGCCTCGACCCACAACCTCAAGAACGTCGACGTCGACGTCCCGCTCGGCGTGCTCTGCGTGGTCACCGGCGTCGCCGGCTCCGGCAAGAGCTCGCTGATCCACGGCTCGATCGACGGCCGGGACGGCGTGGTCGTGATCGACCAGGGCGCGATCCGCGGCTCGCGGCGCAGCAACCCGGCGACGTACACCGGTCTGCTCGAGCCGATCCGCAAGGCGTTCGCGAAGGCCAACGGCGTCAAGCCAGCGCTGTTCAGCGCCAACTCCGAGGGCGCCTGCCCGACCTGCAACGGCGCCGGCGTGATCTTCACCGAGCTCGGCGTGATGGCGACCGTGGAGTCCACCTGCGAGGACTGCGAGGGCAAGCGGTTCCAGGCCGCCGTGCTGGAGTACACGCTCGGCGGCAAGAACATCGCCGAGGTGCTCGCGATGTCGGTGACCGAGGCCGAGGCGTTCTTCGAGGAGGGCGAGGCCGCCACGCCGGCCGCGCACAAGATCCTCGACCGGCTCGAGGACGTCGGGCTCGGCTACCTCACCCTGGGCCAGCCGCTGACCACCCTGTCCGGTGGCGAGCGGCAGCGGCTCAAGCTGGCCGCGCAGATGGGGGAGAAGGGCACGGTCTACGTGCTCGACGAGCCCACCACCGGTCTGCACCTCGCCGATGTCGAGAACCTCCTCGCCCTGCTCGACCGGCTCGTCGACGGCGGCAAGTCGGTGATCGTCATCGAGCACCACCAGGCCGTGATGGCGCACGCCGACTGGATCATCGACCTCGGCCCGGGCGCCGGTCACGACGGCGGCGAGGTGGTCTTCGAGGGCACCCCGGCCGAGCTGGTCGCGAGCCGCAAGACGCTGACCGGCGAGCACCTCGCGGAGTACGTCGGCGGCTGACGACGGCCGACGAGCTCAGTCGACCACCGGTGGGGCGAGGACTCGGGGGTCGGTTTCAGCCCCGGCCGTCGCGGGCGGCGTCCATGGCGTCGGCGACGTCGGCCTCGCGACGCCCGCCTTCGGCACGCATCCCGGCGGCCGCGCCGGCACGGTCCTCGTCGGAGCGGTTCTGGCTGAGCTTCGCCTTGGCCTCCACGCGCTCGACGCGCAGCTCGAGGCCGACGATCGCGCGCAGCTGCTTGGTGATGTAGCCGTCGGGCGCGTCGGTGACGCCCCATGGCAGGTCCCGACGCCGCTCGTGCACGTCGGTGAGCCGGGTGACGGCCTCCCGCAGCCAGTCGGCGTCGTCGTGCACGCTGACTCGGCCGGTGACGTGCACCGCCGAGTAGTTCCAGGTGGGCACGACACGGCCGTGCTCTCGCTTCGTGGCGTACCAGCCTGGGGAGACGTACGCCTCCGGGCCGGTCACCACCGCGAGCGCCGGCGAGTCGGGCTCGATCGTGCGCCAGTGGTCGTTGGCGCGTGCCAGGTGGAAGATCCACCGACCGTCGTCACGGAGGAGGGGGAGGCGGCTCGCACGCGGGTAGCCGTCCCGGCCCGTGGTGATCAGCTCTGCCGCGCCGACGGCGTCCACGAACGCCCCGACCTCGGCGTCGGCCATCTGGTTGAACCGGGGCAGGTACACGCCACGACGATAGCGTCGTGCGGCGGAGCGGAGTGGTCGGGTGCACCGCGCCAGCGTCGGGGGCAATTCGGACATTTCGCTGCGCGCCCCCGCGGTACTCACCACACTGGGACCGCAGGGGAGTGGGATCTCCTGTGCGCGCACGCGTAGGACTGCTGAGGGGGTGGCGGTGGGAGTGCCTGAGGGTGTCCCCGCAGGGGTGGCCTCGTCGACCCGCCCGGGGAAGGCGTTGCTGCCGGCCGTCCTCGCCACCGGCCTGTTCGCAGCCTGGCTCGCCGGGGACCTCGGCGGCGACGTCGGAGGCCGGTTCGCTCGGCTGCTCGTCTCGGACGTGGTCTTCGTCGTCGCCTCGGCCGTCGCCGCCGTCGCCTGCTGGCGCGCCCACCGGCGCGCCGCCACCGGACACACCGGCTGGCTCTGGCTGGCCGCGGGAATGGCGACGTGGGCCGTCGGCGCGGTGATCTGGGCGACGTACGAGCTGGTGCTCGGAATCGTCGCGCCGTTCCCGTCCGCCGCCGACGTCGGGTTCATCGGCTACGCCCTGTTCGTGGCCGTGGGTATCGCGCGCTTCCCGCGCCCGGTCGGGGGGTTCCTGAGCCGCGGTCGCTCGGTGCTCGACGGTCTGGTGATCGGCTCCTCGATCATGCTGATGGCGCTGGTCTGGGTGCTCGCCCCGATCGCCGACGCCGCCCCGTGGTCGTCCACGCACGCGGTCGCCCTGGCCTACCCGGTCGCCGATGTCACCGTGGCCTCGCTCGCGCTGATGCGGCTGCTCGTGCTGCCGCGCGGCCGCCGCCGCACCTGGCTCCTCCTCGGCGCGGCCCTTGTCGCGCTGTCCGCGACCGACAGCCTGTACGTCGCCGCCACGTTCCCCACGCAGGGATCGTTCGAGCCCGGCGGGCTCGTCGACCTGGGCTGGCTGGTCACGTTCGTGCTCATCGCCCTGGCCGCGACCCTCGCGGACGTCTCGCCGGAGGCCGACGAGTCGGACGACGACGTCCCGCCGAGCATGCTGCAGCAGCTGTTCCCCTACGTCACGATCGCCCTCGCCGTCACGGGGTACGTCTCCTTCACCCACGACGCTGACGGCTCCCACCGCTACCTGTGGCTGCTCGGGCCCTACGCGGTCCTCGTGGCCGTGCGGCAGGTCGTGGTGGTCGCCGACCACACCGCCGTCGCGCGGGACCTGCACCGGGCGGTCGAGCGCCGCACCGCGCAGCTGCGGCACCAGGAGCAGTGGTGGCAGGACCTGGTGCAGAACCTCTCCGACATCGTGATGGTCGTCGGCCCCGGCGGCGTGGTGGAGTACTGCAGCCCGTCGGTCGGCACCGGTCTCGGTCCGTGGCCGAGCCAGGTCGAGCACGTCACCGACGTGTGGGCCCGGGTGCACCCCGATGACCGCACCGCGGTACGACGCTCGATGTCACCGGTGCTGGACGGCCGGAGGCGGCAGAGCTTCGTGGAGTGCCGGCTGTCCCGTGCCAACGGGGTCTGGGGCTGGTTCGAGGTGACCGTCGTGGGCCAGCTCAACGAGCGGGCGCTCGTCGGCGCGGTTGTCACACTGCACGACGTCAGCGAGCGCCGGCAGCTGACCGACCGGCTGATGCACCAGGCCGACCACGACGCGCTGACCGGCCTGCCCAACCGGCTCTCGCTGATGCGGCGCATCGACGAGGTGCTCGAGCTCGAACGCGCCGACGGCGTCACCTCCGCCCTGCTGCTCATCGACCTGGACGACTTCAAGCTGATCAACGACACGCACGGCCACCCGGCCGGCGATCGGGTGCTGGAGGTCATCGCGCGCCGGCTGGCAGGCAGCGTGCGGGAGTCCGACACCGTCGCGCGACTCGGCGGCGACGAGTTCGCGGTCGTGACCACCGGGTCGGCGGAGGAGGTGCGGGCGACGGCCAACCGGCTGATGGAGCGCATCACCGCGCCG
>NZ_CAMPGZ010000248.1 GCF_946885725.1 uncultured Nocardioides sp. | reverse complement strand
TGTCCCGGGAGCCGTCATCTTTGCGCGGAGCGGGCCGTGAACCCGCGTCTTTCCGCCGCTTATGCCGCAGACCCCGGCATCCGTTGCACAGTCAGGCCTCCGACGACTACGGCACTTGGTCCGCCGCCAGTCCGAGTGTTGAGGCTTAGCGACGAAGCCAAGCGCTAACTAACCCAGACCTTTTCGTTGGCAGCGGTAACCGATGCGCAGTCGGCACAGAGGGCCGTGCCCTTCCACAGGGTCACAGCGGGGACGAGCACCGACTTGTGGTTCGGATCAGTGAGGCAATAGAAGCAGGACGCGTCAGTCATGGGCCGAATTGTGCCGTAGTCGCGCACGCAGCCATCGGTTGAGGGTAAGAGCAAATTTGCGTGGATGGAGTTCTGTCGCCACCCCCAGAGTCCCTTGGCCGGGCGCCACGATGATGCGTCCTTCCGCCGCCCAGAGACGCAGGCGTCACGCACCTGCGAGTGGACGACGAGTTCGATGGCCCCGCTGGTAGGAAGCGCCATCCTGGGGCAGACCTGGGTGGACTCGTGGTCCGTCCACCGCTGCTCGCTGAACGCTGGCTCCGATCGGCCAGTACGAGGGAGGTCGCGTCGAGCTACTCCTGCCTGTGACGAGGAGCCCCCTCCTCACGGAACCGTTCCTCCGGTACACATGTGACGGCACGACTCGTCGACGTGACCGCGATGCGTGAGGGACAGCAACTGGGTACGAGCGACACGTGGTCTCACATGCAGCCGATGCGTTCGTGCGCGTGCGCGGTGCCAGCGAGCACAACTTGCGGCACGTCGATGTCGACATCCCTCGGGACGCCATGGTGGCGTTCACGGGTGTCTCGGGGTCGGGGAAGTCGTCGCTGGCCTTCGGCACGTTGTATGCCGAGGCCCAGCGCCGCTACTTCGAGTCGGTGGCGCCGTATGCGCGTCGGCTGCTGCAGCAGGTCGGTGCTCCGCACGTCCAGGAGGTCACCGGGTTGCCGCCGGCGGTGGCTCTGCAGCAGCGTCGCGCCGCGGCCACGCCCCGCTCATCGGTCGGCACGATCACCACGTTGTCGAACCTGCTGCGGATGCTCTACTCGCGGGCCGGTGACTACCCCGAGGGGGCCGAACAGCTCCCGGCCGAGGCGTTCTCGCCCAACACCCCGGCCGGCGCCTGTCCGCACTGCCACGGTCTCGGTGTGGTCCACGACGTCACCGAGGAGCTGCTCGTCCCGGACCCGTCGCTGACCATCCGGGAGGGCGCCATCGCTGCCTGGCCGGGCGCCTGGCAGGGAGCCAATCTGCGCAGCATCGTCACGGGTCTGGGCATCGACATCGACCGGCCGTGGCGTCGGTTGCGGAAGAAGGACCGGGACTGGCTGCTCTTCACCGACGAGCAGCCGTCGGTGCTCATCGAGCCCGAGCGCGATCGCGTCGACTACGGCTACTACGGGAAGTTCTGGAGCGCCCGCAAGCACGTCATGCATGTTCTGGCCGACTCCAAGAGCGAGCGGATGCGGGAGCGGGCGCTGCGGTTCGTCGAGGACGCGCCGTGCCCCGACTGCCACGGCAGCGGGCTGCGGCCCGAAGCCCTCGCGGTGACCTTCGCCGAGCACTCGATCGCCGAGGTCAACAAGCTGTCGCTCGTCGAGGTGGTGGAGCTGCTGCGTCCCGTCGCCGACCTGCCCGAGGAGACCCACGAGGTCGCGGTGCGGATCTGCACCGACCTGGTCGCCCGCATCGAGGTGCTCCTCGACCTGGGCCTGGGTTACCTCAGCCTCGGGCGGAGTTCCACGACACTCTCGCCCGGTGAGGCGCAGCGCCTGCGGATCGCCACCCAGCTGCGCTCGGGTCTGTTCGGGGTCGTCTACGTCCTTGACGAGCCCTCGGCGGGGTTGCACCCGGCCGACGCCGAACCCCTGCTCGAGGTGCTGGACCGCCTGAAGGCCGCCGGCAACTCGCTGTTCGTGGTGGAGCACGACCTCGACGTTGTCCGCCGCGCCGACTGGGTCGTCGACATCGGCCCGGGCGCGGGCGAGGCCGGCGGCCGCGTGCTCTACAGCGGCCCGGTCGCAGGCCTGGAGGAGGTCACCGAGTCCACCACCAGCGCCCACCTGTTCGGACGCGCCGAGCGGCTCGAGCACGACGTACGTCGCCCGCAGGACTGGTTGGAGCTGACCGAGGTGTCGCTCCACAACCTGCATGAGGTGTCCGTCGAGATCCCGCTGTGCGTGCTGACCGCTGTCACCGGCGTGTCCGGTTCGGGCAAGTCGACACTGGTCAGCCAGGTGCTCGCGCAGGATCCGCGGGCGTTGGAGTCCTTCGACCGTCTGGTGCTCGTCGACCAGCGCCCCATCGGCCGGACACCGCGGTCGAACCTCGCGACGTACACCGGGATGTTCGACACGGTGCGCAGGTTGTACGCGGCGACCGACGAGGCCCAGGCCCGCGGGTACGGCGCCGGCCGGTTCTCCTTCAACACCCCGGAGGGCCGCTGCGAGACGTGCCAGGGCGAGGGATTCGTCGCCGTCGAGCTCCTCTTCCTGCCCGGCACCTACGCGCCGTGCCCGACCTGCCACGGGGCGAGGTACGACGCCGACACGCTCGAGATCACCTACCGCGGGAAGAACATCGCCGAGGTCCTGGCCCTCTCTGTCGACGACGCCGCGAAGTTCCTCGCCGACGTCCCGCCCGCCGTCCGGAGTCTCGACACGTTGCGTGAGGTGGGACTCGGCTACCTCCGCCTGGGCCAGCCGGCCACCGAGCTCAGCGGCGGCGAAGCGCAACGCATCAAGCTGGCCACCGAGCTCCAGCGGGCCGCCCGCCGCGGCCACGCGCTCTACCTGCTCGACGAGCCGACCTCCGGGCTGCACCCCGCAGACACCGCGGTCCTGCTGCGCCAGCTGCACCGCCTCGTGGACGCGGGGAACACCGTGGTGCTCGTCGAGCACAACCTCGACGTGATCGCCAGCGCCGACTGGATCATCGACCTGGGACCGGGCGGCGGAGACGCGGGCGGCCGCGTGGTCGCGACCGGTACGCCGGCCGATGTCGCGCGGGTCGAGGAAAGCGCGACCGCGCCGTACCTCGCGCGCCACCTCGACAAGACCTGATCAGGTCACGGAGCGACTCGGCGTACTTCGCGCGCCGACAACCTGATCGAGCGTCGCCGGACGGTCAGCGCACCTTGTCTCCCCCGCCACGGGTGAGGCATCCGGGTGCAGCGAGTGGTGGACTGCGAGCGAGTGAGACCTTTCCGAGCCGCCGGGGTGAGCAGCAGCAGCCATGGCCCAACAGGTTGTTCCGCAGAAGTTCCTCGATCTGCCCGGTCAGCCGGTTGACCGCAGCCACTTCGCGGATCGGGCGTACTTCGCTTTCGGCACGCTGTCGACGGTCTGGCTGGCTTGGGCTCTCGCGCGCGCGAGCTTCGACACGTCGTGGTGGGGACTGCTCGTCCTGGTGGCGTTCTGGCTCGTGCTGGCGTACCTGACCTTGCCAAGGCTCAACCGGATTCTGTCGGCGATCTACGTGCCCGACTACTTCATCGGCCGGACACGCACCTCAGACGGATTGCTCGGAGACCCGCTGAACCTGGCGTTTCAAGGAACTCGCGAGCAGCTCCTCACCGCATTCTCGCGCGCGGGTTGGATCATGGCTGACCCCGTGGGCCTCGCCAGCTCGGTCCGGATCGTCACAGCGACGCTCACAGGGAAGAGCTATCCAACGGCACCGGTGAGCCCCCTGCTGCTGTTCGGCCGTCCGCAGGACGCCGCATTCCAGCAGGAGGTATCCGGGAACCCGGCGCAGCGTCACCACATACGGGTGTGGCAGACACCGCTGGCCTGGCTTCTCCCTGGCGGGCATCGCGTCGACTGGTTGGCCGGAGCCACCTATGACCGTCGAGTGGGGCTGTCCTTGTTCACGCTCCAGGTCACCCACAAGATCGACGCCGACATCGACGTAGAACGTGACTTTGTCGTCGAATCCCTCCGTCACGCCGAACCCGGTGTCACGGTCGAGCCGCTCGTCGACTTCACCACCGGGTACCACTCCCGCAACGGGGGCGGGGACACCGTGCACACCGATGGCACGCTGCCGGTCGTCGACCTGTCGGCGGTGCAACCGACTCCCGGCGCAGGCGCCGTGATCACGGACCGGGACGGGCGCACACGCGCCCCGTTCCAAGTGGTCCTGCCGGCCGTCCTGACCATCGTGCTGGGCCCCTTGACCCTGCTGCGCGCGCTTCTCGCCCTCGACGGCTCCGCGCCGACTTCTGAACGAGTGCTGCTGTACGGGACCGCCGCCCTGGCGACCATCTCGGTGGTTTGTGCGGTCGGGATGCTGCGCCGGTCGGTCTGGAGCCGCCGCTGGCTCCTTCTCTTGTCGAGCGTCATCGTGGTGACCGACATCGTGGCGTACGAGCTCGGGCAGGGGCCGGAGCTGACCGAGGTGTACCACGCCGCGATCATGATCCTCGTAGTCCTGGCTCTCTCCTCGACGGCGGCCACCACTTGGTGCAACGGGAACCACTGACTAGGTGTGTCCCATTTCCCGGGTGATTGAGGCTCGCGAGAAGACGCACTCTCTTAGCCGATGTGCGGACGCTGGTGCCCAAAGTCCGAAGGCGCCGCCCCTCGACCAGGATCAGCACGCCGATCCCGATCAGCACGACGGGAAGCGCCAGGTGGACCCGCGGACCGACGCCTTCGTGACGTCGCCTTGTCGCCAAGAAGTGTCCGATCACCACGCGGCAAGCATGACGAGGAAGACGATGCGGTAGTCCACGACGTCGGCCGTGCTCGAACATCATGCGGGGACCGAGCCCGACGCCAAGCGCAAGAGCGCCGCGCCCGTCAGCGTCAATCCGCGCACGCCAGGCTGGGCGCGGTTCGTCAGGACTACCGGGTTGCCGTCAGCGGTGCCGTGAGGCGAAAGCGTGGCCATGAGACTCCTCCGGTCGGGGTTGTTGCGTCCACGCTCGCGCCCCCGGGTTCCCGGCCGGCAGAGGCGGATCTCCCGACCCGGTTCGCGTCATCCGGCGATGCTTCGGTTCGCCCAGGCGGGGCAACCCCTATCGCCCCTCTCATAGGCTTCCGCGCCCGGCGCGGGTGTCCGACGGCCACGTGGACGACATCTGGCCGCGGCCAGACCAGACCGAGAGGCTCCGACAGACACGCGAACATCCGGA
>NZ_CAMPGZ010000247.1 GCF_946885725.1 uncultured Nocardioides sp. | reverse complement strand
CTCCTCGCCGGTCGCCATCTTCACCAGCGGCGGTCCGCCGAGGAACACCTTGGCGCGCTCCTTGACCATGACGACGTAGTCGCTCATGCCCGGGACGTACGCGCCGCCGGCGGTCGAGTTGCCGAACACCAGCGCGATCGTCGGGTTCTTCGCCGCCGACGCCTGGGTGAGCTCGCGGAACATCCGCCCGCCGGGGATGAAGATCTCCTTCTGCGTCGGCAGGTCCGCGCCCCCGGACTCGACGAGGTTGACGGTGGGGAGGTGGTTCTCGCGGGCGATCTGCGCGGCGCGCTGCACCTTCTTCAGCGTCCACGGGTTGCTCGCCCCGCCACGCACGGTCGGGTCGTTGGCGATCACCATGCACTCCACGCCGGACACGACGCCGAGGCCGGTGACGACGGATGCACCGACGGTGAAGTCGCTGCCCCAGCCGGCCAGCGGCATCAGCTCGAGGAACGCCGAGCCCTCGTCGAGCAGCAGCTCGATCCGCTCGCGGGCGGTGAGCTTGCCGCGCTTGCGGTGCCGCTCGACGTACTTCTCGCCGCCGCCCGCGACCGCCTTGGCGTGCTCGGCGTCGAGCGCGGCGAGCTTCTCGAGCATGGCGTCGCGGTTGGTGGTCATCGGGCTCCGCCCTCTGCGGTTTGGTCCCCAACCGCAAGGATCCGGCGCGAGAACCTGCAGTTCGTGACCATTAGGCGTACCCCAGCAGCCGTGCGTTCAGGTCGGTGAGCACCTCGGTGGCTCCTCCTCCGATTCCGAGGATCCGGGCGTCGCGGTAGTGCCGCTCCACCTCGGTCCCGTGCATGTAGCCGGTGCCGCCGAACAGCTGCACCGCCTGGCTGACCACCCACTCCGCGCACGCGACGGCCGTGGCCTTGGCGTGCAGCGCCTCGACGAGCGGCATCTCGCCGGCGACGTACCGCCGCGCCACCTCGCGCGTGTAGGTCCGTGCGACGTCCACCAGCCGGTGCATCTCGACCAGCCGGTGCTGGACGACCTGGTTGGCCACGAGCGGGCGGCCGAACGTCTCGCGGTCGCGGCAGTACGCCGCCGCCAGGTCGAGCGAACGCTGCGCGATGCCGTAGCCGTGCGCGGCCAGCGCGAGCCGCTCGACCACGAACGCGTTGGCGATCTGCGCGAAGCCGGTGTTCTCCTCGCCGACGAGGTTCGCGACCGGCACACGCGCGCCGCTGAACGACAGCTCAGCGGTGTCCGAGCAGTGCCAGCCCATCTTCGACAGCGAGCGGGTGACCTCGAAGCCCGGCGTGCCCTTCTCGACCACCAGCAGGCTGATGCCCGCGTGGCCGGGCCCCCCGGTGCGCACCGCCGTCGTCACGAAGTCCGCACGCACCCCGGAGGTGATGAACGTCTTCGCGCCGTCGACGACGTAGTGGTCACCGTCCCGTCGCGCGGTCGTGCGCAGCCGCGCCACGTCGGACCCACCGCCCGGCTCGGTGATCGCGAGCGCGCCGATCGTCTCGCCGGCCAGCGTCGGCCGCACGAACCGGTCGACCAGGTCCTCGTTGCCCGAGGTCACGATGTGCGGCAGCGCGATCCCGCTGGTGAACAACGCGGCGAGCAGCCCACTCGACGCGCCCGCGTCGGTGAACGCCTCCGACACCGCGAGCGCGTCGAGGAACGTGCCGCCGCTGCCGCCCTGCTCCTCGGGTACGCCGAGGCCGAGCAGCCCGAGCTTCGCCGCCTTCGCGTGCAGCTCGCGCGGCACCTCGCCGGCGTCCTCCCAGTCCTGCAGGTGCGGCACGACCTCGCTGCGCACGAACGCCCGCGCGGTCTCGCGCAGCGCCTCCTGCTCGTCGGTCCAGAAACCTCGGGTGGTCGAGCTTGTCGAGACCATCAGAGAAGCACCTCCGGTACGTCGACGTACCTGGCGCGCACCCACTCGCCCAGCGCCTTCGCCTGCGGGTCGAAGCGTCCGGACGCGGCCACGCCGTCGCCGAGCAGCCCGTGGAGAACGACGTTGACGCCGCCGAGGTTCGGCAGAGGGTGTACGTCGATGTCGAGGTCGGCGGCCTCGGGGACGAGCCGACGTACCTCCCCGACCGTGATCGCCTCGAGCAGCCACGACACCCGGTCCGGTCGACTCTGGGCGTCGCGGGCCCACAGCCCGAGGTTCGCGTCGCCGCCCTTGTCGCCGGAGCGCGCGTGCGCGACCAGGCCCAGTGGCACGCGGCGCACGGGCCCCTCGGGGACGGCTCCCAAGGAAGGGAACCCCTCCTGCCGAGGGGTCAGTTGTGTCTCGACACGCCGCCCACGAGGCTGAATTTCTGACCCCTCGCGCGAGGCCACGAAGTGGACGTGCGGGGAGGTGGCCGAGGCCGGGATGTAGGCGGGGCGGTACACGGCGTAGGGAGTAGCGGGCGCCGGTGGGGCGGTGAGGGTGAAGCCGGGGTACGAGGCGAGGGCGACCTCGACCAGCGGGGCCGTGAAGGCCTTGCCGACCTTGGCGGGGTCGGGGTCGCGGACGGTGACGCGCAAGCGGGAGGAGGCGGCCTCCTCGGTGGTCGGGTCGTCGTGGTCGGTGCGGGCGAGCGTCCACTCGACCTCGGCGGGGCGGCCGGGGCCGGCGGCGAAGGCGGCCTCGACCTGGTCGCGGACCCAGGCGGCCTTGGCCTCGATGTCGAGACCGACGAGGACGAGCTCGGCGGTGTTGCGGTGGCCGCCGAGGAAGTTCAGGCAGACCTTCAGCGTGTCCGGCGCGGCCGAGCCGCGGACTCCGCTGATGCGCACCCGGTCGGGGCCGTCGGACGCGAGCCGGACGGTGTCGAGACGAGTGGTGACGTCGGGGCCGAGGTAGGCGGGGCCCTGGATCTCGTACATCAGCTGGGCCGTCACCGTGTCGACCGTGACCGCGCCGCCGGTGCCGTCCTGCTTGGTGACCACGCACGACCCGTCCGCCTCGAGCTCGACGAGAGGAAAGCCGAGAGGCCGGTCGGTCACGCCGGAATCGACGAGCTCCAAGAACCCGGAGAAGTTCCCGCCCGTCGCCTGCGTGCCGCACTCGACCACGTGGCCCGCGACGGTGGCACCGGCGAGCGCGTCGTGGTCGTCCGGGTTCGCGGGATCCCAGCCGTAGAAGGCCATCCCGGCGCCGACGACGAGCGAGGCGTCGGTGACCCGGCCGGTGACCACGACGTCGGCGCCCTGCCGCAGGGCGTCGGCGATGCCGGCGCCACCGAGGTACGCGTTGGCCGTCAGCGGCTTGCCGAACCGCTCGTCGACCAGGCCGAGCTCGGCGATCCGGTCACGGAGGTCGTCGCCGTCGACGTACGCGATCGATGCCTCCACGCCGAGACCGCGCGCGACCTCGACCAGCTTCTCGCCGAGCCCGCGCGGGTTCAGCCCGCCGGCGTTGCTGACGATCCGCACGCCGCGCTCCAGCGCGAGACCGAGGCAGTCCTCGGCCTGCCGGACGAACGTGCGGGCGTAGCCGAGCGACGGGTCCTTCAGCTGGTCCTTGCCGAGGATGAGCATCGTGAGCTCGGCGAGGTAGTCGCCCGTCAGCACGTCGGGGCGCGGCGAGCCCTCCAGCATCTCCCGCATCGCGGAGAGCCGGTCGCCGTAGAAGCCGCTGGCGTTGCCGATCCGGAGCGTCATGACCCGCGCGGCTCCCGTCCAGCGCCGGCCGGGCCGGCGAACGCCTGCGCGATGTCGAGCCACTGGTCCGCGTCGGGACCGGTCGCGACCAGGTCGGTGTCGGCACGGTGGATCCGCTGGGTGACCAGGAGCGCGAAGTCGTACGCCGAACCGCGGACCGACTGCGGCGCGTCGGCCGGGCCGTCCTCGTGCACGTGGCCGCTCGGCAGCACCAGCGACACGTGGATCGGGTCGGTCGGCGGCTCCAGGCCGTGGTTTGCAAACGCGAAGCCGCGGGTGCGGATGCCGAGGTGCACGACGTGTCGCACCCGGTCGGTCGGCTCGAACCGCACACCCAGCGCGTCGGCGACGTCGCGGGAGTGCGCCCAGGTCTCCATGAACCGCGCGGTGGCCATCGAGGCCGGGCTCATCGGCGGGCCGTACCAGGGGATCCGCTCCCCCGCCGGGTGGTCGCGCAGCACCTTCGCCAGCGCGGCACGCGAGGCCCGCCAGCGCGCGAGGATCTCGGCCCCGCTCGCGGCCGCTCCCTCTGCGGCAGCGGCGTCGACGTACCCGTCCGGGTCGGCGATCGCCTCCAGCACGCTCGCGTCCCAGGCCTCCTTGTCGGTCGCGGCCTTCACCGCCACCTCGTCGGTCCAGGCGAGGTGCGCGACCTGGTGCGCGACGTCCCAGCCCTCCGCGGGCGTCGGCCTGCGCCAGCCGGTCTCGTCGTCGGGCAGGTCCGCGACGAGCGCGTCGAGCTGGGCGCACTCGGCGTCGAGGTCGGCGAGGACGAGGTCGAGGGTGTTGCTCATCGCGTGGCTCCTGGGTTCAGGCGGTCGTCGAGGACCCTCGCCCACTCGTCGAGGATCCGGGCGCGGCGAGCGCTGTCGTCGGTGATCGTGTTGGCCAGGCCCAGACCCCGGACCAGGTCGAGCGTGGCCTGCACGAGCTCGCGGACGCCCGGCTGCGACTCGTCGACCCCGAGCAGCTCGACGGCGTAGCGGTGCGTCTCGCGGCCGATCCGCTGCTCCAGCGGCCCGACCGCCTCGTGCAGCTCCGGGTCGGTGCGGGCGGCCACCCACAGCTCCAGCGCGGCGGCGAAGACCGGGCTGGTGAAGTGGTCAGCGAGGACGCCGAGCACCGCGCGCGTGCGGCGCTTGCCGGACGGCAGCCGCGAACCGGCCTGGCGCAGCTCCTCGCCGCGCACCTCCGCCAGGTGCTCCACCGCCGCGAGCACGAGCGCGCTCTTGCTCGGGAAGTGGTGCAGCTGCGCCCCGCGGCTCACCCCCGCGCGCTCGGACACCAGCGTCGTCGACGTACCGCTCCAGCCGCGCTCGACCAGGCACTCCACCGTCGCCTCGAGCAGCCGCCGGCGCATCGCGCGGGTGCGCTCCTCCTGCGGCACCCGGGTGCGGGTGGCCTGGTCGACGTCCACGCCGTCATCGTGGCGGCTCGACCAACAAACAGTCAAGACTGACTTTTTCTGCGAGGGGAGTGGTCTCGACAGGTGGTTCCTGAGCCTGTCGAAGGGCTCGACCACCCGGCCGACCACCCGGCCGACCACCCGGCCGACCACCCGGCCGACCAC
>NZ_CAMPGZ010000246.1 GCF_946885725.1 uncultured Nocardioides sp. | reverse complement strand
GCGCTGTTCGTCGCCCTCAAGACCGACGGCGACATCCGGCACCGGGCCCGGGCCCTCGCGCTGAAGTCCGGCGTCGCGGCCGCCGTCGCCGCGGTCGGCTTCCTGCTCTGGACGCAGTCGATGACCGGGTCGACCGGGTCGCTGGTGCTGTTCACCGCGGCCGCCCTGGCCCTGGTCGGCGGGCTCGCCGCCGCGACCAAGGCCCGTGAGGGCTGGGCGTTCACCGGCAACTTCGTGGCGATCGGGCTCGCGGTGGCCGGCCTGTTCGCGGCGCTGTTCCCCGACGTGATGCCGTCGTCGCTCGACCCGGCCTGGTCGCTGACCACCACCAACGCCTCGGCCACCGACTACACGCTGACGGTGATGACCTGGGTGGCGGTGTTCTTCACGCCGCTGGTGCTGATGTACCAGGGCTGGACCTACTGGGTGTTCCGCCGCCGCATCGGCGTCCAGCACATCCCGGCCTGATGAAGCCCGTCGACCCGCGGGTCCTTCCTCACCTCCGGCCGGCGCGGTGGGCGCTGGCCGGGGTGGTGGCCGGCAGCACCGCCGGCGGCCTGCTGCTGGTCGCGCAGGCCTTCGCGCTCGCCCGCCTGGTCACCGCGGCTGTCGGCGGCGAGGACCTGACGGGGCCCGGCGCGTGGGTGCTCGCGACGTTCGCGGCCCGTGCGGCCACCGGCTGGCTGACCGACCGTGCGGCGGCCCGCGCGGCCGGCCAGGTCGGTACGGCGCTGCGCGGACGGCTCAGCGAGGCCGCGCTCGCGCTGGGCGGCGGCCCGTCGCGGCACCGCACCGGCGAGCTCACCGTGCTGCTGACCCGGGGCGTCGCGGCCGTCGAGCCCTACCTGACCCGCTACCTGCCCGCCGTCGTGGTGGCCGTGGTGCTGCCGCCCGCGACGCTGCTCGCCATGGCGTGGGTCGACTGGCCGGCTGCGCTGACCGCGGCGGTGACGCTGCCGCTGATCCCGGTGTTCGCCGTGCTCGTCGGCCTGGCCACCCGGGACCGGGCGGACCGCCAGTGGCGGCTGCTGTCCTCGCTGTCCGGCCACTTCGTCGACCTGGTCCGCGGTCTTCCCACGCTCGTCGCCTACAACCGGGCCGCGCTGCAGGGCGACCGGATCCGGGTGGTCACCGCGCGCTACCGCGACGCCACCCTGGCGACGCTCAAGGTCGCGTTCGCCTCGTCGGCGGTGCTCGAGCTGGTCGCGACGCTGTCGGTCGCGCTGGTCGCCGTGCTCGTCGGGCTGCGGCTGGCCACCGGTGGCCTCGACCTCGAGACCGCGCTGGTCGTGCTGCTGCTGGCCCCCGAGGCGTACTGGCCGCTGCGCCGGGTCGGCGCCGAGTTCCATGCCGCCGCGGAGGGCACCGCCACGTTCGAGGCCGCCGACGCCTTGCTGCGCGAGGCGCCGGTCGCCGTACCCCGGGATGGGGACGCGATGGCCGTCGAGGACCTCGTCGTCCGCTACCCCGACCGTGACGTGCCGGCGCTCGACGGCGTCTCCGCGACCTTCCCTTCGCGCGGGCTGACGGCGGTCACCGGCCCGAGCGGCTGCGGGAAGTCCACGCTGCTCGCGGTCCTGCTCGGCCGGCTCTCACCGACCGCGGGCACGGTGACCACGCCCGCCGCGGACCGTATCGCGTGGGTGCCGCAGCGGCCCTGGCTGATGCCGGCCTCCGTGCGCGACAACGTCCGGCTCGGTCGGCCGGACGCCACTGACGCCGAGGTGTGGGCGGCGCTCGAGCAGGTCCGGCTCGCGCACCACGTCGCCACCCTCCCCGGCGGCCTGGACACCGTGCTCGCCGAGGACGGCGCGTCGTTCTCCGCCGGCGAGCGGGCCCGGCTCGCTCTCGCTCGCGTCGTCGTCAGCGACCGGCCCTGGGTGCTGCTGGACGAGCCGACCGCCCACCTCGACGAGGAGACCGAGCAGGTCGTCGCCGAGACCCTGGTGCGGCTGGCGGTCGACCGCGCGGTGGTCGTGGTCGCGCACCGGCCGTCGCTCGTCGCGCTGGCCGACCACGTCGTCGCGCTGCCCGCCCCGGCGCCCGCGCCGGCGCCGGAGCACGGACCGATCGCGACGCGGCCGTCGGCCGCCACTCCTGTCTCCACCCCCGCCATCAAGGGGAGTCCCGAGCCCGCGGCGAGCCCGCGCCGCCGGCTCGCGCTGGCCACCCTGCTGGGCGCGCTCGCCGCCGCGTCCGGAGTGGCGCTCACCGCCACGGCGGGCTGGCTGATCGTCCGCGCGGCCGAGCAGCCGCCGGTGCTGATGCTGATCCTGGCGATCGTCGGCGTGCGCACGTTCGGCATCGCGCGACCGGTGCTGCGGTACGCCGAACGGCTCGTCGGGCACGCGGCGGCGCTGCGGATGCTCGCGGAGGAGCGCGCGCGGGTGTACGACGACCTGGTCCCGCTCGTGCCGGGCCGCCTCGGGCCGCACCGCGGCGACCTGCTGGCCCGGGTCGTCGACGACGTCGACGCCGTGCTGGACGAGCAGCTGCGCGTGCGACTGCCCGTGCTGACCGGCGCGCTGGTGGTGGCCGGTGCCACGGTGTTCACCGCGCTCGTCTCCCCCGTCGCCGTGCTGCCCGTGCTCGGCTCCGCGCTGGTCGGCGGGGCCGCTGCCCTCGGCCTGTCCTGGTGGACGGCGCGACGCGCGGAGGCGGCGTTCGTCCGGGAGCGCGGTGCGCTGTCGGCGCTCGTCGGCTCGGTGCTGGACGGCGCGCCCGACCTCGTCGCCTGGCAGGCCGCCGGCCGTGCCGCCGACGCCGTCCGCGCCGTCGCGGCCCGGCTCGCCCGAGCAGCCGGACGAGCCGCCGGCGGCGCTGCTCTCGGCCGCGCGGTGGCGACGCTGGCTGCGGGGGTCGGCGTGGTCGCGGTCCTGCACGTCGCGGCCGGCACGACGTCCGGCCCGATGCTCGCCCTGCTCGGCTTGCTCCCGCTTGCGCTCCTGGACGTGCTGCTGCCGCTCGCCGACGCCGGCCAGCTCGCGGTCCGCACCCGGGCCGCGCGCGAGCGCCTGGCCGCGCTCGCCTGCACCGAGCCTGCGGTCACCGACCCGGCCGAGCCGGTCGCCGCGGGTCCCGGCCGCGACCTGGCCGTCGAACGCGTGCACGCGGGCTGGGGCGAGGAGGCGGTGCTGCGCGACGTCGACCTGGGTCTCCCCGCGGGCTCACGGGTGGCCGTCGTCGGTCCCTCCGGCTCGGGCAAGTCGACGCTCGTCGCGCTGCTGCTCCGGTTCCTCGACCCGCAGCGCGGCAGCGTGGCGCTGGACGGCCGCCGGCTGGACCGGCTCGCGCTCTCCGACGTACGCGCGCGGATCGGGCTGGTCGACGACGACCCGCACGTGTTCGCCTCGACGCTGCGCGAGAACCTCCGTCTCGCCCGGCCCGGCGCTGACGACGCCGAGCTCCTCGCGGCGCTGGACCGGGCCCGGCTCACGCCGTGGGTCGCACAGCTTCCGGAGGGCCTCGACACGTTCCTCGGCGACGGGCACGCGGACGTCTCCGGCGGCGAGCGCGCCCGCATCGGAGTCGCGCGGGCGCTGCTCGGCGACCGCCGCGTGCTGGTGCTGGACGAGCCGACCGCGCACCTCGACTCGGGCACCGCCGAGGCGCTCGCCGCGGACGTGCTCGGGACGAGTGCGGACGGGCGGTCGGTGGTGTGGGTGACGCACGGTCGCGCCGGCCTCGACCGGGTCGACCGCGTGCTGCGGCTCGGCGACCGGGCGACCGAGCCCTACGTCCCGGCGCTCACCGCCGAGGCGTGATCAGGCCTCGACGACGACCGGGATGATCATCGGCCGGCGCCGGTGCGCGTTGGACACCCAGCGGCCGATGACCCGGCGGATCGTCTGCTGCAGCTGGTAGGTGTCGTCGACGCCCTCCTGCAGCGCGGCGTTGATCGCGTCGATGACCGGCTGCTTGATGTCCTCGAAGACCGTGTCGTCCTCGGCGAAGCCACGGGCGTGGATCTCCGGGCCGGCGGACACCTTCCCGCTGACCGAGTCGACGACCACGATCACCGAGATGAAGCCCTCCTCGCCCAGGATCCGGCGGTCCTTGAGCAGCGACTCCCCGATGTCGCCGACGGACGACCCGTCGACGAAGACGTAGCCGCAGTCGACCTTGCCGGCGATCCGGGCCTTGCCGTCGACGAGGTCGATGACCACGCCGTCCTCGGCGATCACGACGTTGTCCCGCTTCACACCGGTCGCGACCGCGAGCTCGCCGTTGGCGCGCAGGTGCCGGATCTCGCCGTGCACCGGCATCACGTTGCGCGGGCGGACGATGTTGTAGCAGTAGAGCAGCTCGCCGGCCGAGGCGTGACCGGAGACGTGCACGAGCGCGTTGCCCTTGTGCACCACGTTGGCGCCCCAGCGCGAGAGCCCGTTGATCACCCGGTAGACGGCGTTCTCGTTGCCGGGAATCAGCGACGAGGCCAGGACGACGGTGTCGCCCTCCTCGATGTGCACGAAGTTGTGGTTGCGCTGCGCGATCCGAGACAGGGCGGAGAGCGGCTCGCCCTGCGACCCGGTGGAGATCAGCACGGTGCGCTCGGGCGGGTACTCGGCGAGCTCCTTGGAGTCGACCAGCGTGTTCGGCGGCACCTTGAGGTAGCCGAGGTCGCGGGCGACGCCCATGTTGCGCACCATCGAGCGACCGACGTAGGCGACCTTGCGGCCGTGCGCCGCCGCCGTGTCCATCACCTGCTGCACGCGGTGCACGTGGGAGGCGAAGCAGGCCACGATGATCCGCTGGTCGCGGGCCTGGTGGAACACCCGGTCGAGGACCGGGCTGATGTCCTTCTCCGAGGTCGTGAAGCCGGGGACCTCCGCGTTGGTGGAGTCGACCATGAAGAGGTCGACGCCCTGCTCGCCGAGGCGGGCGAACGCGCGCAGGTCGGTGATCCGGCCGTCCAGCGGCAGCTGGTCCATCTTGAAGTCGCCGGTGTGCAGCACGGTGCCGGCACCGGTGCGGATCGCGACCGCGAGCGCGTCGGGGATCGAGTGGTTGACGGCCACGAACTCGAGCTCGAACGGCCCGAACCGGATCGTGTCGCCGGCGGCGACGACGTGCTGGGCGGTCTCCTTGAGCCGGTGCTCGCGCAGCTTGGACATCAGCAGCGCCAGCGTCAGCTTCGAGCCGACCAGCGGGATGTCCTGCCGCTCGCGGAGGAGGTACGGCGTCGCGCCGA
>NZ_CAMPGZ010000245.1 GCF_946885725.1 uncultured Nocardioides sp. | reverse complement strand
ACCTCGTCCTCGCGGCCGGGCGGCAGCATCCCGACGAGCTTGACGTAGCCGCCGAGCGGGATCGCCTTGACGCCGTACTCCGTCTCCCCGCGCTTCGTGGACCACAGCGTGCGGCCGAAGCCGATGAAGTACTGGGTGACCTTCACCCCGAACTTCTTCGCCGGGTAGAGGTGGCCGATCTCGTGCAGGCCGATGGAGACCGCGATGCCGACCACGAAGAGCACCACGCCCAGCGTGTACATGAGCACGGTCAGCATCGGGACATTCCTTCGGGCACGGTCAGGCGGAGGCGGCGCGGGCGCGCGCCCAGGCGTCCGCGGCGAGTACGTCGTCGACGGTCAGGTCCGTCACGTTCGAGGGTACGTCGTGGGCGGCGAGGACGCGCTCGATGGTGGGCACGATGTCGGTGAACCTGATCTCACCGTCGAGGAACGCCTGGACGCACACCTCGTTGGCGGCGTTGTAGACCGCGGGCGCGGTGCCACCGGCCCGGCCGGCCTCGCGCGCGAGCGACACCGCGGGAAAGGCCTCGTCGTCGAGCGGGAAGAACTCCCACGTCTCCGGCTTCGTCCAGTCGATGCCAGGCGCGGCCTGCGGCACCCGGTCGGGCCAGCCCAGGCCGAGCGCGATCGGGATCATCATCGACGGCGGGCTCGCCTGCGCCAGCGTGGACCCGTCGTCGAACTCGACCATCGAGTGCACGACCGAGGTCGGGTGGACGACCACGTCGATCCGGTCGAACGGGACGTCGAAGAGCAGGTGCGCCTCGATCACCTCGAGGCCCTTGTTGACCAGCGTCGCGGAGTTGATCGTCACCAGCGGGCCCATCGACCAGGTCGGGTGCGCGAGCGCCTGCTCGGGCGTGACGTCGTGCAGCTCCTCGCGGCGGCGCCCGCGGAACGGCCCGCCGCTGGCGGTGAGGACGAGCCGGCGTACCTCGTCGGGGTGGCCACCGCGCAGGCACTGGGCCAGCGCGCTGTGCTCGCTGTCGACGGGCACGATCTGGCCCGGCTTCGCCAGCGCGGTCACGACCGGGCCGCCGATGATCAGCGACTCCTTGTTGGCCAGCGCGAGCGTGTTGCCGGCCTCCAGCGCGGCGATGGTCGGGCGCAGGCCGACCGCGCCGGCGACCCCGTTGAGCACGACGTCGCACTCCAGTGCGGCCGCGGCGATCGAGGCGTCCTCCCCCGTGTCGGCGAAGGCCGGCGCGAACTCGCGCACCTGCTCGGCGAACAGGTCGGGGTTGCTGCCGCCGGCGGTGAGGCCGACGACGCGGAAGCGGTCGGGGTGCCGCCGCACCAGGTCCAGGGCCTGCGTCCCGATGGATCCGGTCGAGCCGAGGATGACGACGTCACGAGGACGGGCGGGGGCGGGACTCACACCGTCCATCCTGCCCGAGAAGCGGTCGACGGCACGGATCCGCGCGTGAGGTGGGGCGAGTACGACGGTTTCCGACGGTCGATGTCGCGAACAGCGCACCGATCCGTGGCCTCGCGCGCGGAACTGTCCTAGGCTGCGTCGCATGACCGACACCGCAGAACGCGCCACCGGCGGACCCGGGATCGCGCAGCAGCGCAGGCTCGTCACCGAGATCCCCGGCCCCGTGTCACGCGCGAAGTTCGCCCGTCGCCAGGAGCACGTCGCCGCCGGGGTCGGCACGACCCTGCCGGTGTTCGTCGAGGCGGCCGGAGGCGGCGTACTCGTCGACGCCGACGGCAACTCGCTGATCGACCTCGCGTCCGGCATCGCCGTGACGAGCGTCGGCAACAGCGCGCCGGCGGTCGTCGAGCGGGTGACCGAGCAGGTGCAGGCGTTCACCCACACCTGCTTCATGGTCACGCCGTACGACGGATACGTGGACGTCGCCGAGAAGCTCGCGGAGCTGACTCCCGGCAGCCACGCCAAGAAGTCGGCGCTGCTGAACTCCGGCGCCGAGGCCGTGGAGAACGCGGTGAAGATCGCCCGGGCGTACACCAGGCGGCAGGCCGTCGCGGTGGTCGACCACGCGTACCACGGGCGCACCAACCTGACGATGGCGATGACCGCCAAGAACATGCCCTACAAGCACTCCTTCGGGCCGTTCGCGAGCGAGGTCTACCGCGCGCCGATGTCCTACCCGTTCCGCGAGCCGGCACCGGTCACCGGCGAGCAGGCGGCCGACCGCGCCATCGACGTGCTCGAGAAGCAGGTCGGCGCGGCCAACCTGGCCTGCCTGGTGATCGAGCCGATCCTCGGCGAGGGCGGCTTCGTGGTGCCGGCCGACGGCTTCCTGCCGCGACTGAAGGAGTGGGCCGAGGCCAGCGGCATCGTGTTCGTCGCCGACGAGATCCAGACCGGCTTCTGCCGCACCGGCGACTGGTTCGCCTGCGACCACGAGGGCGTCGTCCCCGACCTGGTCACGACCGCGAAGGGCATCGCCGGCGGCTTCCCGCTGGCCGCGGTCACCGGCCGCGCCGAGATCATGGACGCCGTGCACGTCGGCGGCCTCGGCGGCACCTACGGCGGCAACCCGGTCGCCTGCGCCGCCGCGCTCGGCGCCATCGAGACGATGCAGAAGAACGACCTCGCCGCGGCCGCCCGCCGGCTCGGCGACATCATGACTCGCCGCCTCGGCGAGATCCGCGAGCAGCACGCCTGCGCCGGCGACGTACGCGGGCGCGGAGCGATGGTCGCGGTCGAGATCGTCGGCCCGGACGGACGTACCCCCGACGCCGCCCGGGCCGGCCAGATCTCGGCGCACTGCCACGCGCAGGGCGTCGTGACTCTGACCTGCGGGACCTACGGCAACGTGCTGCGGTTCCTGCCGCCGCTGGTGATGCCCGAGCCGCTGCTCGAGGAGGCGTTCGACGTGGTCGCGGAGGCGTTCGCCGCGACGGCCTAGACCCCCTGCGCTGATTGCCCGTTTCGCCGCGAACGGACCGTCCTGTCCCTACCCTGTCTCCGAAGGAGGTAGGAGTGGGCGTTTCCGCGGTGGGCGAGACCGGCCTGTCGATCCGGGCGATCCGGTCGATGCTGGTCGTGATCTTCGTGCTGGTCGGGACCGTCGTCTACTTCTTCGGGCCGTCGGTCACCCCGGGCATGCAGCGCGCGGCGATCGAGCAGTGCAACGAGTACGCCGGCGGCAACTTCCGCTCCTACCGGCTGGAGTGGGTGACCTGGCCGGACGACGACCCGCACTGGAGCTGCTGGGACGCGCGCAACCCCGAGGTCCGCGCCGTCGACCTCGGCTGGTGGGTCAACCCGTTCTAGCCGACCGATCAGCCCAGCAGGGGGAAGTGGTCGGCGACTCCGCCGAGCTGCTCGCGCTCGTCGTCGGTGAGGGCGGCGCGCCCGGTGCCGACCAGCACGTAGCGGACGTCGGACCAGTCGTCCGGCGCCGGCTCTCCGGCGAGGCCGTCGAGCACGGTCCGCACCGTGCGCAGCGCGTCCGGGTGCGGCTCGTCGATGAGGGTCGGCCGCAGGTCGAGGTGGTGGATCGCGGCCTCGACGGCAGCGGTGTGCAGCAGCGACCGGACCGTGAGCGCGCGCCCCTGCGTGCGGACCACCTCCTCCGGGTCGGCCTTGCCCGCTGCCCGCAGGAGCGCCTCCGCGGTCTCGACGTACAGGTCGGCCGGGCCGCGCACCGACGACCAGACCGACGCCATGGTCCTGGTCGCGCGCAGGCTCGCCGCGGCGCCGTCCGTGCCCGGCTGCCACATCGACCAGTACGTCACCTCGTCGGTGCCGAGCTGGCCGTCGGCCGGAGTGTGGAGCGCCACCAGCAGCCGCTGGCAGTCGGTCGCGAGGTGGTGGATCAGGTCGCGCACCGTCCAGCCCGGCAGCTGCGTGGCCGTCCAGCCGACGTCGTCGTCGGCCGATCGCGCGAGATCCAGCAGCGGGCGGTGAGCGCGGTCGAGCAGGGCCACGGTGTCGTCGACAGGTGCCACCCGGCCGACCCTAGGCCGTCCCTCAGACGTCGAGCTCCTTGATCCCCCACGGCGAGCCGTACGCCGTCAGCAGGTCGAGGAACGGCTGCGCGTCGAACGCCTCCGGACCGAGCACGCCCGCGCCCGACCACACGCCGGTGGCGAGCAGCTCGAGCGCGACGACCGGGTTGACGGCGGTCTGCCAGACCACGCACTGGTGGCCGTACTCGCGCATCGACCACTCGTTGTCGACGACGTGGTAGAGGTACGTCGACCGCGGCTTGCCGTCCTTGCCCTTGCCGGTGACCCAGAGGCCGGCGCAGGTCTTGCCCTTCATGCGCGGGCCGACGGTGGCGGGGTCGGGCAGCACCGCGGCGACGACGTCGCGCGGGCTGACCTCCACGCCCTTGACCCGGACCTTCTCGGTGCGGTCGAGGCCGAGGGTGTGCAGCACCTTGAGGATGTTGATGAACTCGTCGCCGAGGCCGTACTTGAACGTCGCGCGCTTGCACTCGACCCAGCGCGGCATGAGGAGCACCTCCTCGTGCTCCACGTTGACGCACTCGACCGGGCCGATGCCCTCGGGGAAGTCGAACACCTCGGGCTCGCTGAACGGCGGCGTCGTGTGCCAGTCGCCGTTCTCCCAGACCACAGGCGGGTTCAGGCACTCCTCGATCGTGGTCCACATCGAGAACGACGGCGCGAAGATCTCGTTGCCGTCGTCGTCGGTGACCACCAGGTTGGCGCCGTCGCGGGTGCCGAGCTCGTCGATCTCGCTGAACAGGTGGTCGGCGGCGTACCGCGCGAACACGTCGGACAGCCCGGGCTCGACGCCCATCCCGACAAGGGCGAGCCGGCCCGCGTCCTCCCACTCCCCCGCCTTGGCGAACTGCTCGTCGCCGAGCTTGACGCCGGGCTTCTCGTACGGCGTCTCGGGGTGCGGCTTGCTCAGCGACATCGCCATGTCGAGGTAGTCGGCGCCGGCCGCGAACGCGCCGTCGAACACCGGCATGTCGAACACCGGGTCGACGGCGTTCATCACGTGCGTGACGCCGTGCTCACGCGCGAGCTTCTCGACCGACTCCGCCGACGACGCGTCGACCTGGGCCGAGACGAACCGCGGGTCCGCCTCGGCCGCGCGGTCAGCACGCCCCTTGTCGTAGTCGGCGATCACGACCTGCTCGAAGAAGTCGCGTCGCGCGGCGATGGCGGCGAAGGCCGAGCCGACACCGCCGGCGCCGACCAGGAGGATCCTCATCGTTCTCCTCTAGTCGTCCGGGTGATCGAGCCAGTGCGGGGG
>NZ_CAMPGZ010000244.1 GCF_946885725.1 uncultured Nocardioides sp. | reverse complement strand
AACCTCCCGGTCACACCCGCCGACCCGGCTCGAACCTCCCGGCTACACCCGCCGACCCGGCTCGAACCTCCCGGCTACACCCGCCGAGTCGGCGTGTCTTGCCCGTCCCAGCTCGCCCAGTCGGCGTGTCTTGCCCTCCGCCGTACGAACCTCCGGGCTTGTTCGAGCAGTTCCCGGGCGATGCACCGGCCCAGGAGTGACGGAGAAACACCTTCTGCTGGTACTCCGACAACCCGGCCAGCCGGCTATCCACAGAACACCCCACGCGAAACATGCAGCAACCACGTGAAGTTTCGGCCCGGTCGCGACGGGATCCCAGCAGCCGGTGGTAAACCGACAGCCCTCAGGCCAGCGCGAGCGTGCGGCCGGCGAAGGCGACGAGCAGGAAGACCAGGAGGGTCCCGGCGGCGAGTAGCTGCCACATGCCGCGGCGCTGGCGAGGGGCGTAGACGAAGGCCGCGGCGAGGAACAGGCCGCCGAGGAAGCCGCCGAGGTGGCCTTGCCAGGAGATGAACGACCGGAACATCACGGTGATCACGAAGTTCACACCGATCCACACCAGGACCTGCTGGTACTGGCCGCCGGCCTTGTGGGCGACGACGAGCAGGGCGGCCATCAGGCCGAAGATCGCGCCGGACGCACCGATGGTCGGGGTGCTGAGGTCGGTGAACCAGTAGACCATCGCGCTGCCACTGAGGCCGGACAGCAGGTAGATGGCCAGGAAGCGCGCGCGGCCGAGCACCATCTCCAGCTGCGGGCCGAGCACGTAGAGCGCGAGCATGTTGAAGCCGATGTGCCAGATCTCGACGTGCGTGAACATCGAGGTGACCAGCTGCCACCAGGCGCCGTTGGCGACACCGTCGAACACCATCGGCTGCCCGTCGACGACCGCGAAGCCGCGCGCCGGCAGCAGCGCGAGCCGGTAGATCCACTCACTGTCACCGCGGCCGGTGGCCTGGATCAGCACGAACACCAGGACGTTGATCCCGATGAGGACGTACGACGTCAGCGCGGGGTTGGTCGAGCGCTTCCCGCCGTACGCCGTACGGCCGGAGCGTGTCGACCGCGCACCCTCGCTGACGCAGGAGGGGCACTGGAACCCGACCGCTGCGGAGCGCATGCAGTCCGGGCAGATCGGCCGCTCGCACCGCTGGCACCGGATGTGTGCCTCGCGGTCCGGGTGGCGGTAGCAGACCGGGGCCTGGTCGGGGACCGCCCCGGCCTGCTCGGGTGTGCTCAGCGGCGCTCCACCGAGACGGTCTCGATGACCACGGGCTCGACGGGACGGTCGCCGGCGCCGGTCTTGGCGCTGCTGATGGAGTCGACGACGCGGCGGCTGTCCTCGTCCTCGACCTCACCGAAGATGGTGTGGCGGTTGTTCAGCCAGTCGGTCGGCACGGTGGTGATGAAGAACTGCGAGCCGTTGGTGCCCGGGCCGGCGTTGGCCATCGCGAGGAGGTACGGCCGGTCGAACTGCAGCTCGGGGTGGAACTCGTCCTTGAACGTGTAGCCCGGCCCGCCGGTGCCGGTGCCGAGCGGGCAGCCGCCCTGGATCATGAAGTTCGGGATGATCCGGTGGAACCCGAGACCGTCGTAGAACCGGCCGGTCGTGCGCTGGCCCGTCTCCGGGTCGACGTACTCCTGCGTGCCCTCGGCGAGGCCGACGAAGTTCTCGACCGTCTTCGGCGCGTGGTGGGGGAAGAGGTGCACGACGATGTCGCCGTGGTTGGTCTTGAGCGTGGCATAGGTCTCGGTCACCGTCCGATCCTCCCACGCGAGGGCAAGGGAGGAGGCACGGGCTCTTGTAGTCCGTGTAGTCCGATGGTGGGGTTTGCTCAGATTCCCCGACCGGGCATGATCGGGAGCGCCACGGGAACTGTGGAGGGACCGCGTTCGCGACACGAGAGGGGCCAACGCGCCATGCCGAAGAAGTCCAAGACACTCCTTGACCACGCGAACGAGCTCGCGACGGAGCTCGCGGAGAAGGTCGGTCCGCAGGTCGAGCACGCGATGGAGACCGCCAAGGAGAAGGCCGGCCCGGTCATCGCCGAGGCGCGGGAGAAGGCAGGACCGGCCGTCAGCGACGCGCGCGAGAAGATCCAGACCGAGGTGATCCCGGCCCTCACCGCCGCACTCGCGGCCGCCGACGAGGCGACCGCCGAGGTCCGCGAGGAAGCCGGCAAGCGCAGCAAGGCCGCGGTGGCCGCGCTGAAGGGCGAGGTCGAGGCCCCGACGAAGAAGACCCACAAATTCCGCAACTTCCTGCTGCTGCTCGGCCTCGGCGGCGTCGTGGCGTTCGTGGCGAAGAAGATGTCGGACCGGCCGGCCTCCACGACGTGGGAGTCCAACTACACGCCGGCGCCCGCACCCCAGGCCACGCCGGCCTCGGGCGCGCACCGCGCCGACGACCAGGGCGGCGCCTCGCCTGACGTGGCGGCCGCCGACGCGGCTGCCGAGCCGCACGCGGCCACCACGCCGGACGACCCGGCCGAGACGATCGACGTCAAGAACAACTGAGCACCCGCCTCTGCACGAGGCTCACGAGCGCCGCCCGGCGTCCTTCCTCCGTCCGTACGACGCAGGCAGGTCGACCGGGCGGTGCTCGTCTATCCACCGGTCGATCCGCTCCCACCAGGAGAACAGCCAGTCGATGCGCTCCTCGCGGCCGGCCGGGATCTCCTCCCGCGGCACCCGCCACCAGCGCATGATGATCTGCTTGTCCATCGGGATCTCGCGCCACACGTCCGCGATCGTGAGCATGTGGTCGAGCCCGGTGTGCGCGACGAGGACGACGTCGGCCTCCGGCGCCGCGTCGAGGGCGGCGAGCAGGCCGCCGGGCCGCGGCGCCAGCACGTTCTCCATCCGCTCGGCGCGCGCGGCCATCGCCTCGAGGCCGAGCCGGCGCAGCTTGTCGATCGCGCGCTGACGCCGCTCCGGGGTGAAGTTGCCGCCCTCCGGGAAGATCACGAAGGCGTCGTTGTGGTCGAGGTTCCGCGCCAGCGCGCCGACCTGCTCCTCGAGGCTCGACCCGGGCGACCCCTTGGGGGAGACGAACCGGCTCGGCAGCCGGTTCAGGATCACGTCGATCGCCGGGTCCCACTGCAGCGTGTCCCTGAGGACCACGCGCGGCTCGCGGCCGTACCAGTGCATCAGTGCGTACATCAGCGTGAACGAGTCGCCCGGCCCCGCGTGCCGGCAGCACACCAGCAGCGGCTCGCCGGGGTGGGCGTCGGGCGCGGGGCCCTCGGTGACGATCTTCAGCCGCAGCACCCGCCGCGCCTCGCGGAAGAACACCACGAGGTAGGTCTGCACCAGGTCGTAGTGGATCCGCTCGAAGAACGGCCGCCGGATGAACGCACCGAACCCCGACGCGATCCACAGGCCGAACAGCTCGACGAGCAGGATGCTCTCCAGCACCAGGTGCAGCATCGCGATCGACATCAGCCGCAGCGGCCGCAGCCGGCCGGGCACGATCGGCGACAGCAGCACCGCGATCAGCAACCACAGCGGCATCGCGGTGAGCAGCACGATCGTGAGCAGGATGACCAGCGGCGCCAGCACCACCCGACGGAACAGCCCGGCCGCGGTCATCCCGTGCTCACAGCCCGGCCCCGTCGAGGTAGGCCACCGAGGCGCGGTACGCCGCGTCGATCCGTCGTACGACGCCCTTGAAGTCGCGGTAGGACAGCAGGCTGTCGTCCTTCGGCCCGGCGCCACCTGTCGGGAGCACGTGCGCGGTGACGTGCTCGGGCAGCGCCGCCATCTCACGGTGGAACCGGTGCCGTCGCGCGATCTCGAACGACACCCGCGCCACGTCCCACGGCTTGCGCGGCACGGTGAGCGGCCGGTCGACCCGGCCGACCTGCAGCACGAAGATCATGTCGGCGCCCTGCTCGACGGCCCGGCCGACGGGTATGGAGTTCACGATGCCGCCGTCGAGGTAGTGCTCGTCGCCGACGCGCGCCGGGCGCAGCAGACCGGGTACGGCGGCGCTGGCGACGACCGCGTCGACGACGCGGCCAGTGGTGAACCAGTGCTCGGCCGCCCGCTCGATCGAGGCAGCGCAGACCTGGAACTCGATCGCCATCTCCTCGAAGGTGCGGTCGCCGAGCTCCTGGTGCAGCCGCTCGCGCAGCGGCTTGGCCGAGTGCAGGTGCGTGCCGGTGCGCACTGCGCGGGTGACCTGGCGGACCGCGCCGTCGCCCCACACCTCGCGGTTCTCGACCGCGCTGTGCCAGAGCCCGACGAGCCGGTCGATCACACCGTCACCGGGGTCGGACGCGACCAGCGCGCCGTTGAGCGCGCCCACCGACGTACCGAGCACCAGGTCGGGCTTGATCCCGGCCTCGAACAGCGCCCGCAGCATCCCGACCTCGACCGCGCCGAGCAGCCCTCCACCCCCGAGGACGAACGCGGTCCGGCCGGTCATCGCCCGGCGGGGACGGGTTGCGCGGCGAGCTGCGCCTTGACGTTGCGGGTCGCGCGGCGCTCCGCCCAGAAGCTGACCAGCGGGATCGTGCCGCAGACCAGCGTGACGATCGTGAACGAGGCCGACCAGCGGGCCTTGCGCGACAGCACGAACGCCGTCACCAGGAAGATCATGTAGAGCCAGCCGTGCGCGATGCCGAGGTACGTCGTGATCGCCTCACCGAGCTGGTGCGCGCCGCTGCCCTCGGGCCAGATCGCCGGCGTGCTCGGGAAGACATGCCACATCGAGGTGCCGTCGAAGTTCGCCAGCGGGACGCCGATCAGACAGAGCACGACCAGCAGGACGCCGACGATCGTCGCCATCACCTGGTAGCGGAGCAGGGCAGCCTTCACGGAGCCGACGCTATCTCAGGCGCCCTGGCGTCCTCGGGGTCGTCGCTCTCGGGTGTGGCCGCCGCCACGCGTTCGAGCTCGTCGCGCGCCCAGCGCCACCACAGGAACACCGCGAACCCGCCGAACACCCACCACTCGACGGCGTAGAAGAGGTTGCGCAGCGAGGTGAACGTGTCGGGCTTCGGCAGCGCCGCGGGCGTGACCTGCTCGAGGCCCGGAGTGGCGTCGCGGCTGATCACGTAGCCGCCGTAGAGGTCGGTGTCGACGTGCTGCACGGCGCTGGCCACTCGCAGCTCCGGCAGCACCTTGTCGCTCGGGTCGGCGTCGGGGCGACCGGCGCCCTCGGCGGGCTGCAGCCAGCCGGTGAGCTCGACCCGGCCTTCGGGAGCTGCCGGCAGCTCGGAGCCGGCGGGCAGGAAGCCCCGCACGACGAGGATCGCCGGCGCCTTGTCGCATGACGTGTCGGCCGAGCACACCGCGACCGGCGTCACCACCCAGCGGCCGTC
>NZ_CAMPGZ010000243.1 GCF_946885725.1 uncultured Nocardioides sp. | reverse complement strand
CGCGTCCGGCCACGGCGACACCGCGTTGCGCGTGACCTTCTCCGACGGCCGGACGGTCGAGGGAGACCTGGTCGGCGCGGACGCGCTGACCGACCTCGCCGTGGTGGCGGTCGACGAACGACCACCGGAGGCCGGGCCCGTCGCCGTCGGGGACTCCGAGTCGCTCTCGGTGGGCCAGCCGGTCGTCGCGCTCGGCGCGCCGCTCGGGCTCAGCTCCACCGTGACCAGCGGGATCGTCAGCGCGACGGACCGCTACATCCGCGTCCCCTCCGCCGAGGACGTCACCACCCACCTGGTCGGTGCCATCCAGACGGACGCGGCGATCAACCCGGGGAACAGCGGCGGCGCCCTGGTCGACTGCGACGGACGCCTGGTCGGCATCAACACCGCCGGGGCCACACCGGGGGGCGAGACGGGCAGCGCCGGCCTCGGGTTCGCCATCCCGTCGTCGCTCGTCGAGCGGCTCGCCGCCGAGCTGATCAGCTCCGGTGAGGTCGTGCACCCCAGCTTCGGGCTGCAGGTAGCCGCCCTCCCAGCGGAGCTGGCCGCGCAGGCCGGTCGACCGCCGGGCCTGCTGATCCAGGCGGTGGTTCCCGGCGGGGCCGCCGAGCAGGCGGGGCTGCGACCGGGGGACGTCCTGGTCGACATCGACGGCGAGCACGTGCGCAGCCGCGACGACCTGGTGAGCGCCGAGCTGCAGACCGAGATCGGGGAGAGCGTGCCGGTGACGTTCGACCGGAACGGCCGGCAGTCGACCGCCTCGCTCGTCGTCCAGGACGCCGACCAGCCCGCTGACGCCCGGCCGGCGTCGTGACGGACGCGCTCCTGGTCGCCGGCGGCCTCATCGGGCTCGTCGCCGGCGCGGAGCTCGTCGTACGGGCCGGTGCGGGGATCGCGGCCCGGCTCGGCGTGCCCCCGATCATCATCGGTCTGACGGTGGTGTCCCTGGGGACGAGCGTGCCCGAGCTCGCGGTCGGGGTCGACGCCGCCCTCAGCGGCAGCCCTGGCCTCGCGGTGGGCAACATCGTCGGCACCAACCTCGTCAACATCCTGCTGATCCTCGGCCTGAGCGCCGCGCTCGTGCCCATCGCGCTGGACCGGGCGACGCTGCGGTTCGACCTCCCCGCCATGACCGGGGCCGCGCTGCTGCTGGTGCTGCTCTCGGTCGACGGCACGCTCTCCCGGGTCGACGGCGCCGTCCTGCTGCTCGCGGGGATCGGCTACACGGTCGGGCTGCTGCGTACCAGCCGTCGCAACCCGCCTTCCGACGAGAGCCCGGCGGTGCCGCCGCGCAGCCCACTGGTTCTGACGCTCCTGCTCGTCGTCGGGCTGCTCGTCACCGTGCTGGGAGCCGAGCTCCTGGTGGACGGCGCGGTCGCCGTCGCCCAGACACTCGGCGTCAGCGACGCGGTCATCGGTCTCACGGTCGTCGCCATCGGCACCTCGGCTCCAGAGCTCGCCACCACGGTGCTGTCGACTGTCCGCGGCGACCGGGACATCGCCATCGGGAACCTGCTCGGCTCGAGCATCTACAACATCGCCGCTGTCCTGGCGGTGACCGTGCTGGTCGCGCCGCACGGCCTCCCGGTCCCCCGCGACGTGCTCGTCGCCGACCTCCTCCTGCTTGCCGTGGTCGGCGTCGCCACGGTGCCGGTGTTCCTGACCGGTGCCCGGATCTCGCGTCTCGAGGGCGGCGCGTTCCTGACGGCCTACCTGGCCTACATGGCCTGGGTGGCGTGGCGCCGCACGTGAGGGTCAGGAGACGTCGAGGACCAGACCGTAGTCACCCTTCGTGACGACCAGCACGTCGTCGTGCGTGTACGCCGAGTCGCTGGGTCCGTCGAGCACGGCGAGGACCCGGCGCTGGATCTCCCGCTCCGGTTGGCGGCAGCGCTGCCGCGTGGTCGTGGTCGGCCCGAAGACGAACCCGTCGTCACGGACCCGCACCACGGTGCGGCCGGTGTTGCAGCCGGTGTTCAAGCGCGAGAAACCATCGGCGCGGACCCCGATGGTCGGCGGCCGGTTGCGACGCGGCAGTCGTTGCGCGGCGCCGTCGGCGATGGTGCCGAGCACGGTCCAGGTGCGGTCCAGGAGCGCGGACAGGTCGTCCTCCTGCGCGGACGACTGCTCGGCGAGCTCGATCGTGACGTCCCCGGCGGTCAGCACGAGGTCGCGTCCGTCGTACGACGTGGAGACGCCGTCGGTGAGCAACGCGGTCAGCCACTGGTCCTGGGCGGTCAGCTCGTCGCTGCACGCCTTCAGCGTCTGAGCGGGGCCGCTGCTCCAGCGGAGGGTGCCGTCGTCGACCACGAACTCACCGAACATCGTGTTGCAGCCCGCCGACACCGCCATCGTGCCGAGCTCGAACACCAGCAGCACCTCCGAGCCCTCGACGAGGTCATGACCCTCGACCCTCGTCGACACGAACGAAGCGGCGGTCAGGTCCGCCGCAGCGACCGGCTGCCCCGATGCGCTGTCCTGCGGCGTGCTGGGCGTGATCGGGTCGCTTCTGGGTTCGCTCTCGGCCACGCACCCGGCAGCCGTCACGAGCGCCAGCACGGTCGCCGCGGCGGCCCGCGCGGACATCAGAACTCGACGGGTTCGCGGATGATCGGGCAGGTCATGCAGTGCCCACCCCCGCGACCGCGCCCGAGCTCGGCGCCGACGATCGTGATCACCTCGACGCCCGCCTTCCGGAGCAGCGTGTTGGTCAGGGTGTTCCGGTCGTAGGTGAACACCACGCCCGGCTCGAGAGCCACCGCGTTGTTCCCGCTGTCCCACTGCTGCCGCTCCGACTGGTAGACGTCACCACCGGTCTCGATCACCTGGAGCTTGCTCAGGCCGAGCGACTTCGCGACGACGTCCACGAACGGCGTGTCACCCTCGTCAACGACGTCGAGGCCAGGCGCCTTGTCGGAAGGCAGCAGGGTGAACGTGTGCACCGCGTCCATGATCGTCGGGTACAGCGTGACGATGTCGCGGTCGGCGAACGTGAACACCGTGTCGAGGTGCATCGCAGCCCGGAGCTTGGGCATCCCGGCCACGATCACCCGCTCCGCGGCGCCCTGCGCGAAGAGCGCCGCCGCGACTTGCGTGATCGCCTGCCGCGAGGTGCGCTCGCTCATGCCCATCAGGACCACACCGTTGCCGACAGGCATGATGTCGCCGCCCTCGAACGTCGCCTGCGCCCAGTCCTGGTCGGGGTCGCCCCACCACACGGTCGACCCCACGAAGTCGGGGTGGAACTGGTAGATCGCCTTGTAGATCAGCGTCTCGTCCTTGCGCGCCGGCCAGTACAGCGGGTTCATCGTGACCCCGCCGTACAGCCAGCAGGTGGTGTCGCGGGTGTAGAGCGTGTTGGGCAGCGGCGGCATGAGGTACTCCCTTGCGCCGGTCGACTCCCGGGCCAGGGCGAGGTACGGCGTGCGGTGCTGCTCAGGCAGGTCCTGGGTCGCGAGGCCACCGATGAGATACTCCGCCAGCTGCGGTGAGTCCAACGACTCGAGGTAGCCGCGCGTCGCGTCGACGAGACCGAGGCCGACACGGTTCGGCACGATCTTGCGATCGAGCAGCCAGTCCCGCGCACCCGGGATGTCCATGGTCTGCGCGAGCAGGTCATGGAGCTCGACGACCTCGACGCCGCGCTGGGTCATCTTGTTGACGAAGTCCGCGTGGTCGCGCTGGGCGTTCTCGACCCACATCACGTCGTCGAAGAGCAGCTCGTCGCTGTTGGTCGGCGTGAGCCGGCGGTGCGCGAGGCCGGGACGGCAGACGAGCACCTTGCGGAGCCGACCGACCTCGGAGTGGACGCCGTACGTCGCGGACGGAGCAGCTGTTTCGGTCATGCCAGGTCCTTTCTGGTGCGCGAGTCTCAGATGGTGATGCGGCCGGTCCACAGGCCGACGACGCCGATGACGCCGCTGGCCACCACGACGCCGAACAGCGCGATCTCGGTCGGTGTGAAGATGCGACGGCCACGCTCGCTGCGGGCCTTGATGTACAGCAGGGAGGCGGGCGCCAGGATGACCGTGCAGAGCAGCAGGAACTTCAGGCCCGCGGCCTCGAACAGGAACATCGTGTAGGCCGTGGCGACGCCGGCGAAGATCGTCTCTCGCATCCGGGTGCGCCGGTCCACGGTCTCGTAGGCCTCACCGGTGAGCCCGATCTTGAGGGCGTAGGCGGCGGCGAGGAAGTACGGGATCAGTGCCAGGCTGGTGCACAGGTCGAGCATGAAGTTCAACGCGTCGGTCAGCACCAGCGTTGCTGCCAGCAGCGCCTGCACCGCCAGGGAGCTGACGACCAGAGCCGTGATCGGGGTGCCGTTGTCGTTCTCGCGGCCGAGGAACTCCGGGAAGTCCTCGTTGCGGGCCGGGATGTACATCACCTCGGCCGCCATCAGCGTCCAGGCCAGGTAGGCGCCGAGCACCGAGACGATCACGCCGACGCTGATGAAGACCTCACCCCAGCCTCCGACGACGTACTCGAAGACCCCGACCATCGACGGCTGTCGCGTGTCGGCGATCTGCGGCTGCGGCATCACCGAGTAGCTGGACAGCGTCACCATCGAGAAGATCGCCAGCACGCTCAGGAAGCCGAGGACGGTGGCCTTGCCGACGTCCTCGCGGCGCTTGGCGTATCGGGAGTAGACGCTCGCCCCCTCGATGCCCAGGAACACGAAGACCGTGATCAGCATCGTGTTGCGGACCTGCTCGTCGAGGCTGCCCAGCTCGCCGTACCCGTAGGCCGTCCAGTTGTCGGCGAACACGCCGGCGTCGAACGCGAAGAACAGCACGACGATGAACACCAGGATCGGCAGGATCTTCAACACCGTGACGATCCGGTTGATGATCGCGGCGTCACGCACCCCACGCGCGATCAGGTAGTGGAAGAACCACACGCCGGCGGAGCCCAGCGCGGCAGCGAGGACCGTGTCGCCGTCGCCGAAGCCGTCGAAGAAGGCGCCCAGCGTCGCGGTGATGAACACCCAGTAGAAGGTGTTGCCGGCGACCGCGCTCGCCCAGAACCCGATGGCGGAGTTGAAGCCGACGTAGTCTCCGAAGCCGGCCTTGGCGTAGATGAACACACCGGAGTCGAGGTCGGGCTTGCGGATCGCGAGGTTCTGGAAGACGAACGCCAGCATCAGCATGCCGGTGCCGGCGATGGCCCAGGCGATCAGCGAGCCGAGGATGCCGGTGGCGACGCCGAACCGGGCCGGCAGCGAGAACACCCCCGCACCCACCATGCTGCCGACCACCATCGCGGTCAGCGTGGGCAGGCTCATCCGGGCGGCGACCCCGGTGCTGGTGCTCGTCTCGGTCTCAGTGGCGCTCACTGGACTACCTTCCTCGCGTCGGTGGCTTCGGAATGGCCACTGATGC
>NZ_CAMPGZ010000242.1 GCF_946885725.1 uncultured Nocardioides sp. | reverse complement strand
CCGGCTCCTTCACCTTCAGCACCATGTCCGCGGTGCCCCACACGTCGTCCGCGGTGGGGAGGATCGTGGCGCCCTCGGCGACGTACTCCTCGTCCGGGATCTGCGACCCGAGTCCGGCACCCGTCTCGATCACGACCTCGTGCCCGTGCTGGACCAGCTCGTGCACGCCGACCGGGGTGAGGGCCACCCGGTACTCGTGGTTCTTGACTTCCTTCGGAACGCCGACCTTCACGCCTGATTCCTCTCGGTGTCGTCGCCACGTCGTCGGGGCGACGCCGGTGAGCATAGTGAAACTCAGCGGCGGTGGCGCAGTGCCCACGCGGTCAGCGCGTGCCCGGTGGGCCCGTCGGTGATGCGCCGGTCGAGGAAGGCCTCGAGGAGGTCGTCGAACGGCACCCACGACGAGGACATCTCGGCCTCCTCGTGCTCGGGGGTGAAGTCGCCGCGGTCGTCGACCTCGGTCAGGTCGGTGGCGGCGTAGATCTCGATGCGCTCGCTGCTGATCCCCGGCGAGGAGTACGTCGTGAGCAGGTGCGTCCAGGTCGCGGCCTCGAGCAGCGCCTCCTCGCGCAGCTCGCGGCGTGCGGCGGCCTCGGGGTCCTCCCCCGGCTCGTCGAGCAGCCCGGCGGGCAGCTCGAGCATGCGCCGGCGGACCGGGTGGCGGTACTGGTGCAGCACGAACACTCGCTCGTCCGCGTCGAGCGCGAGCACGACCACGGCACCGGGGTGGTCGAGCAAGACCCGGTCGAACGTCTCGCCGGGCTTGCCCGGCGCCGAGATCGTCTCCTTGCGGAACGAGAACGGCGCGCCGCCCTCCCAGATCGTCTCGGAGGCGTGGACGGGCCACTCCTCCGCGGGGTCCCCGAGATCTGCCGACGGTGCTGTCATCAGGCGGGGTCGGCGACCGCGGCGGCCTCGTCGTCGCGACGGCGCAGCGCGGCCTCGTCGATCGGGAACCGCAGCTCCCGCTGCCGCTCGATCGCCGCGCCGATCAGCCCGGCGAACAGCGGGTGCGGCCGCGTCGGCCGGGACCGCAGCTCCGGGTGCGCCTGGGTGGAGACGTAGTAGGGGTGCACCTCCGAGGGCAGCTCGACGAACTCGACCAGGTTGTTGTCCGGCGAGGTCCCGGAGAACACCAGGCCGGCCTTCTCGAGCCGGTCGCGGTAGGCGTTGTTGACCTCGTAGCGGTGGCGGTGCCGCTCCTCGATCTTCGACTCGCCGTACACGCCGGCCACCACCGAGCCGTCCTTGAGCTGCGCGGGGTAGAGCCCGAGCCGCATGGTGCCGCCCATGTCTCCGCCCGCGCCCTCGACGAACTCGAGCTGCTCGGCCATCGTCGCGATGACCGGCTCGGTGCACGACGGGTTGAACTCCGTGGAGTCGGCGGCGGTGATGCCGGCCTCGTTGCGGGCGTACTCGATCACCATGCACTGCAGGCCCAGGCACAGGCCGAGGGTGGGGATGCCGTGGGTGCGGGTGTAGTTGAGCGCGCCGACCTTGCCCTCGATGCCGCGGATGCCGAAGCCGCCGGGCACGCAGACCGCGTCGACCTCGGAGAGGTGGCGGGCCGCACCCTCGGGGGTCGCGCACTCGTCGGAGGGCACCCAGACCAGCTTCACCCGCGCGTCGTGGGCGAACCCGCCCGCGCGCAGCGCCTCGGCGACGGAGAGGTAGGCGTCGGGCAGGTCGATGTACTTGCCGACCAGCGCGACCGTGACCTCCTCGGCCGGGTGGTGCACGCGGCGCAGCAGGTCGTCCCAGTCCGTCCAGTCGACGTCGCGGAACGGCAGGTTCAGGCGGCGTACGACGTAGGCGTCGAGGCCCTCGGAGTGCAGCACCTTCGGGATGTCGTAGATCGACGGCGCGTCCGCGGCGTTGACCACGGCCTCCTCGTCGACGTCGCACATCAGCGAGATCTTCCGCTTCATCGACTCGGGGATCTCGCGGTCGGAGCGGCAGACCAGCGCGTCGGGCTGGATGCCGATCGAGCGGAGCGCGGCGACGGAGTGCTGGGTCGGCTTGGTCTTCAGCTCGCCGGAGGGGCCGATGTAGGGCACCAGCGAGACGTGCAGGAAGAAGCAGTTGTCGCGGCCGACGTCGTGGCGGACCTGGCGAGCGGCCTCGAGGAACGGCAGCGACTCGATGTCGCCGACGGTGCCGCCGATCTCGGTGATCACCACGTCGACGTCGGGGCCGGCCATCGCGCGGATGCGGTCCTTGATCTCGTTGGTGATGTGCGGGATCACCTGGACGGTCTCGCCGAGGTAGTCGCCGCGACGCTCCTTGGCGATGACCTGGGAGTAGACCTGCCCGGTCGTCACGTTGGCCAGGCCCTGCAGGTCGGTGTCGAGGAACCGCTCGTAGTGCCCGATGTCCAGGTCGGTCTCGGCGCCGTCGTTGGTGACGAAGACCTCGCCGTGCTGGAACGGGTTCATCGTCCCGGGGTCGACGTTGAGGTACGGGTCGAGCTTCTGCATCGTGACCCGCAGCCCGCGCGCCTTCAGCAGGTTGCCGAGCGACGAGGCGGTGAGGCCCTTGCCGAGCGAGGAGGCGACGCCTCCGGTGACGAAGACGTGCTTGGTCGGCTGCGAAGCGGCCAAGTGAACTCCCGTGGCATCGAGTGTGCCCCGGCGTGGTCAACCGGGGCTGAAGGCCGATGGTCGATCAGTCCTCCACGGGGTTCCACCCTATCAAGGGACCAGACCCCGTCGACCCGCGACACCCGCGAGTCCCCGAACCCGCAGGAGACGCCGGGCTACTCGCCGGCGGCCGCGCCGGGCATCGGACCGTCGGCCGCGTCGACCGCGCCGAAGTGGCCGGTCTGGTCCTGGGCCTGGCCGGCCAGCGCCATCACCGTGACGATGCGAGCGGCCGCGCGGCCGAGGGAGTCGACCGTGGAGACGTCGCGGGCGGCGACCACGTCGTCGCGGATCGCGCGCACGACGCCGTGCTCGCGGGCCGAGGGCATCGGGCCGGCGACGACGACGCCGTTGGTGTCGGCGTCGATCGCGGTCGCGAGCGTGGTCATGATCGAGGCGGCCGCGGTGCGCTGCTCGTCGGACCCGCTGCCCTCACCGGCCACCACCAGCACCAGGCTGCCGCGCCGGTCGAGCGAGCCGTCCGGGGACATCAGGCCGGCGGTGCTGAGCCCGGCGAGGATGCTGTCGGCGGCGGCGTCGACGCCGGCGCCGCCCGGCTCCTTGTCGGTGCCGATGGCGCGGGCGATCAGCGCGCCCATGGTCTCGTAGCCGCTGGCGTCCGCCGGGACGTTGACGTCGCTGGCTCCCTCGAGCAGCTGGCTGCTGAGCTCGTCGACGAGCTCCTTGTTGGAGACGTCGAGCATCCCGTCGCCCACACGGAGCGTGCCACCGAGCGTGCCGCCGGCGGTGCCGACCATCTCGCCGAGCGCGGAGACCTCCTGCTGCTGGGCACCGGGGAGCGCGACGATCGTGACGACCCGGCCCTGCAGGACGCCGTCGATCAGCCCGGGCGCGACCGTCTCGGCGAACCCGTCGACGAACGCGTTGCCGCTGCGGGCGTCGGCGATCTGCGCGCGCAGGTCGGCCTTGACCGCCCGGTCGGCCTGGACCTGGTCGACGAGGGTGTCGTCCACCTCGCCCTTGAGCGGTCCCCCGCCCAGGGCGATGCCCACCGCCAGGGCCAGGAAGACCGAGACGATCGAGACGATGTGGTAGCGGAACGAGATCACGAGAACAGTCCTTGGATCCAGTCGATCAGGTCGGAGAACGCCCCCTGCAGCCCGTCCCACCACTCCGCGCCCACGGGCGTGGCGGCGATGGCGACGCCGAGCGCGACCAGGCCGGCGAGCAGCACGAGGGCGAGGTGCCAGAGGCGGACCCGTCCGGCGTACAGCTGCGGCACCCCCTTGGCGTCGACCAGCTTGGGACCCACCCGGAGCCGGGTGAGGAACGTGCTGGCCAGGCCGGCGCGCTGGCGGTCGAGGAACTCGTCGAGCGTGGCGTGCGTCCCGACGGTGATGATCAGGGAGGCGCCGGCGGCGTCGGCGAGCAGCAGCGCGACGTCCTCGGTGGTGCCGGACGCGGCGAGCTGCTGGGCGCGCACGCCGAGCCGCTCGAGCCGGTCGCTGCCGAGCGCGCGGCCGCCGCGGTCGGTGTGCAGCACGACCTCGCGGGAGTGCCGCAGCGCCTTGTCGGTGACGATCTGACCCTGCTCGGTGGCCTGGGTGCCCTGGCCGAGGCCGTGCTCCCCCACCACGACGACGTCCGCGCGGTGGCCGGCCATCTGCAGTGCGTCGGCGCCGGCGTCCACTCCGATCAGCACCGGGCGCTGCTCGCGGATGAACCGGCGCAGCTTGCGGAGGTCCTCGCGGTAGTCGTAGCCGCGCACGACGACCACCACGGGGCGGCCCTCGACGCGGGTCTTGAGCGCCGGCACGCCCTGGCCGTGCAGCAGCAGGTCCTGCTCGCGGCGGAGGAACTCGGTGGTGTTGTGGGTGAAGCTCTCCAGCTGGGTGGCCAGCCCGCCGCGGGCGTCCTCCATGCGCGCCGCGATGTCCTCGGCGGTCAGGCGCGTGCCCTCGGCGAGGACCTCCATCTCGTGCCGGCCGCCGCTCTTGTCGACGCGCACCAGCCGCTCGCCGTCGATCCGCACGTGCGTGCCGTCGGAGACCCGCCTGAACACCTCGGGACCGACGTCGTCGAGCAGCAGCACGCCGGACCTGGCCAGCAGCTCGGGCCCGAGGTTGGGGTAGCGGCCGGAGATGAACGGCGACGCGTTGACCACGGCCACGACGCCCGCGTCCACCAGCTGCTCGGCGTGCGCGCGGTCGAGGTCGAGGTGGTCGATGACCGCGATGTCACCGGGCCGCAGGCGCCGGACCAGCCCGCTGGTGCGGCGGTCGACGCGTGCGGTGCCGGAGACTCCGGGCAGGCCGTCGACGGGCTGCTGGCGGGGGGAGAACTTCATGGCGTCGCAATGCTCTCACGCAAGTCCCGCTCATTCCGGGACATCCGGGGCGGGGTGGGTCACAGTCGGGGAACGTGTCTCCGGCCCGTTCCCGAGGCTGTTTTCGGCCCTGCGGCGGCTAGTTTCCGCGGTCCTTGTCGCGCGCCTGGTGCCGCGGCTTCTTGCCCCGCGTGTCGGGTCGGCCGCCGGAGGTCGGGCGGCGTCCAGGCGGGCCGTCGTCGCGCCGCAGCCCGATGAGCTTGCCGGAGATCCGGGTGGTGGACAGCGCCTGCTCGGTGCCCGGCGGCAGCTCGGCCGGCAGCTCGACGAGCGAGAAGTCCGGCCGGATCGAGATGTTGCCGAAGTCGCGGCGGCTCAGGCCGCCCTCGTTGGCGAGCGCGCCGACGATCTGCCGGGGCTCGACCTTGTGCCGCTTCCCCACGTCGATGCGGTACGTCGCCAGC
>NZ_CAMPGZ010000241.1 GCF_946885725.1 uncultured Nocardioides sp. | reverse complement strand
GCTCCCGCGTGACCGCTCCGCGCGTCGCGCGACCGGCTGGGGCGCGGTCGGCGGGCTGCTGGGCACCGCGGGTACGGCGGTGTACCTCGTCGCCGGCCACCACGCGGACCTGGCCGTGACCGGCGTGCTGGCTTCGCTCTACCCGGCGGTGACCGTGCTGCTCGCGGCGACCGTGCTGCGCGAGCGGTTCCGGCTCAGCCAGGGCCTCGGCCTGCTGGTCTGCGGCGCCTCCGTCGGGCTGGTGGCCCTCGGCTGACGCCCCGCGCGACCTCTCGACCCTTCCGCGACAGGCGCGGAGCATGAGACAAAGGAGCCCCGATGAATGAGCAGATGAACGACCGGAGGGACGTCCGATGCTGACCCGGGTCACCGACGACGTCCGGGTCCATCACAGCGAGCTGCTCGCGAACAACGCCGTCGTGGTCCAGGGCGACGGCGGCGTGCTGCTCGTCGACCCCGGGCTGACGAACGCCGAGATGACCTGTCTCGCCGCGGACCTGCGCGAGCTCGGCTGGCCGGTGGCCGCCGGGTTCGCGACCCACCCGGACTGGGACCACGTGCTCTGGCACCCCGAGCTCGGGGACGCACCCCGCGTCGGTACGGCGCGCGGCGCGGCGTTCCTCGAGGAGCTTCTGGCGCAGCCGGACTGGCGGGACCGCGTCGCCGGGGCCTTGCCGCCGGAGATCGTCGACGACACGCCACTCGACCTGTTCGGCCTCGTCACCGCGCTGCCCGTCGGCGCCACGCACGTGCCCTGGGACGGTCCCCGTGTCCGCGTGATCGAGCACCCGGCACACGCGCCCGGCCACGCCGCGCTGCTCGTCGAGGAGAGCGGGGTGCTCATCGCCGGCGACATGCTGTCAGATGTGTTCGTGCCCATGCTCGACGACTGGCGCAGCGACAACGACCCGCTCGCGGACCACCTCACCGGGTTGCGCGTGCTGGAGGACGCAGCGGTCGACGCTGACTACGTGGTACCCGGTCACGGATCCATCGGCGGAGCCGGTCAGGCGCGCGCCCGCATCGAGCTCGACCGCGCCTACGTGGAGGCGCTCCGCGACGGTCGCGTGCCCGACGACCCGCGGATCACCTCGGCCGAACCCGGCTGGGAGTGGGTGAGCGCCATCCACGAAGGACAGGTCGCAAGCGTGGCGGAGCACCGACGAGGGGTGGTCTCGACAGGCTCGACCACCCGGCCAGCTTCGATCATCCGCGAGGGCGCATGACGGACGTCGTCGTGGTGGGCGCCGGACCCGCGGGCCTGATGCTGGCGGGGGAGTTGGCGACCGCCGGTGTCGACGTCGAGATCCTCGAGCGCCGCACGACACAGGACCTCGCCGGCACTCGGGCCCGCGGCTTCCACGCCCGCACGATCGAGATCCTCGACCAGCGCGGACTGGCCGAGCGCTTCCTCGCTGAGGGGACGACGGTCCAGGCGCTCTCCTTCGCCGGCACGCCGTTGGAGGTGGCCGACCTGCCGACCCGGCATCCCTACACGCTGGCGCTCGGTCAGGCGCCGGTCGAGCGGGTCCTGCTCGGCTGGGTCGAGGAGCTGGGCGTGCCGGTGCGTCGCGACGCCGAGGTCACCGGCTTCGCGCAGGACGACTCCGGCGTCGACGTGCGGCTGGCCGACGGCGGCTGCGTGCGTACGGCGTACCTGGTCGGCGCCGACGGCGGTCGCAGCCGTGTCCGCAAGGAAGCGGGGATCGACTTCGTGGGCGCCGAGCCGACGAGGAGCTACCTGATCGCCGAGGTCGAGGTGACCGAGGAGATCCAGGCCGGAATGCGCCTCGACGAGGTCGGCGTGCACGCGATGAACGTGATGCCGGAGGGCACGGTCGGGCTGGTCGAGACCGAGCGCGAGCTGCACACCGACGAGCCCACGCTGGCCGAGCTGGCCGACGCCCTGCGCGCGTACTACGGCACCGATTTCGGCGTGCACAGCCCGCGCTGGATGTCGCGGTTCACCGACGCCACGCGGCAGGCCGCGGCGTACCGCAGCGGTCGCGTGCTCATCGCCGGCGACGCCGCGCACACCCATCCGCCGACGGGCGGGCAGGGCATCGGGCTCGGCCTGCAGGACGCGGTCAACCTCGGCTGGAAGCTCGTGCAGGTCGTGCAGGGCGTCTCGCCGGAGCGCCTGCTCGACAGCTACCAGGCCGAGCGGCACCCCGCGACGGCGCGGGTGCTGAAGAACGTGATGGTGCAGGCGTCCTTGCAGCGCCAGGACGCGCGCACGGACGCGGTGCGCGACACGTTCGCCGAGCTGCTCGCCGACGAGGGAGCGCGCAACCGGCTCGCCGCGATGCTGACCGGTCTCGACGTGCGGCACGACCTGGGGGAGGGGCACCCGCTGCTCGGGCGGCGGATGCCCGACGTCGACCTCGAGACCGACGACGGCTCGCGCCGTGCCTTCGAGCTGCTGCACGACGCCCGGCACGTGCTGCTCGACCTCACCGATACCGGCCTCGAGGTCGGAGCCGGCACGGACCGGGTCCGGCACGTGCGCGCACGCGCCGCGGACACATGGGAAGTGCCGGTGGTCGGGACGGTCGAGGCGCCGGCCGCGCTGCTGGTCCGACCGGATGGTCACGTGGCGTGGGTGAGCGACGGGACGGCGGCCGGGCTCGAGGACGTCCTGCGGACCTGGTGCGGCGTGCGATGACTCCGGCCCGTCTCCCGAGTCGTCCTCTGTGTCCGGACCGCAACGGTTGAGGAGACCGCGATGGGTGAGCTGCACGTCAACATGAACACCACGCTCGACGGCGTGATCCAGGCCAACGGTGGCCCGACCCCGGAGGACGCGGGCTTCGCGTACCCCGGGTGGGAGCGGCCCTACTGGGACGACGAGGCCGGCGCGCAGATCGTCGCCGACGTGCAGGCGTCCGACGCGCTGCTGCTCGGACGCACGACGTACGACATCTTCCGGCGCTACTGGCCCTACCAGGCGGACGAGATCGGCACGGCGTTCAACCGGGTCCCCAAGTACGTCGCGTCGCGCGGCACACCCGAGCTCTCCTGGGAGCAGAGCACGCACCTGAAGGACGCGGCCAACGGCGTACGGCGTGTGCGCGACGAGCACGCGCTGGTCCACACCTGGGGCAGTGCCGACCTGCTGCAGACGCTGTTCGCGGAGGGCCTGGTCGACCAGGTCAACCTCTGGGTGCACCCGGTCGTGATCGGGCAGGGCAAGCGGCTCTTCCCCGAGGGCACCACGGCATCGCGCTTCGAGCTCGCCGAGCCGGCCAAGTCGTACCCCAGCGGCGTGACGCTGGTGCGGCTGCGGCGGCTCGACGGTTCGCCCGCCATCGTGACCGAGGAAGGAGACGCATGAGCACACGTGAGGAGACACCGTCGATCGTCCGCTGGACGCAGGCACTGGAGGACACGTCCGCGCTGGACGGGGCGGTGCACGCCCTGGAGGGACCGGTCCGCACGATCTTCGGCACCGGCACGCGCGGAGAGGTGCTCCGCGGGGACTGGCTCGGTCACGCGCTCCACCCGGTGCTGACCGACGTCGTGATCGGCTCCTGGACGTCCGCCACGGTTCTGGACCTGGTCGGCGGCAAGGACTCGGCGACGTCGGCGCGGCGGCTCATCGGCGTCGGCATCCTCGCGTTCGGCCCGACGGCCTGGGCGGGTTGGGCCGAGTGGTCGAACACGGGAACGCGGGAGAAGCGCGTGGGTCTCGTCCACGTCGTCGTCAACGCCGCTGCCCTCGGTGCCTACGCCGCGTCGTACCGGGCTCGCGGCCGTGGCCGCCGAGCCGCGGGCGCGGGCTGGGCCCTCGCCGGTGCGGCGGTCTCGGGCGTGGGTGCCTACCTCGGTGGTCACCTCGTCGCGGCGCGCAAGGTGGGCAGCCGGCACGACGCCTACGCCGACACGGCCGGGGCGAGCTCCTAGCGGTGCGGTGGTCTCGACGGCCTCGACCACCCGGGTCCGGGTGGTCGAGCTTGTCGAGACCACAGAGGTCGGGACGCCTAGCTGGTCCAGCCCGCGGCGGTGAGTAGACCGCCGGCGTCCACCGCTTGACCGGCAGCGTCGTCTGGTCCCACATGGAAAGCGTGAGCGAGCGGTACGCCGCCGGAGCCGGGAGGGTGCCCGGGCGGGTGCTGGCGGAGCGGGCGCGCGACGGCCAGGTCACGCAGGTGTCCGAGCTGTTCACCGCGCACCACCGTCGTCTGGTGGGCCTGGCCGCGCTGCTCGTCGACGACCGGTCGGTGGCTGAGGACGTCGTCCAGGACGCGTTCGTCGCGCTCTACCGGCACTGGCGAGGCCTGCGGGATCCCAACGCGGCGGTCGCGTACCTCAACCGCACGGTGGTGAATGCCAGCCGCGACGTGTTGCGTCGAGGACGTCGCGCGGACAAGGCGACGCTGCAGCTGGTGCCGCGCTCCGACGAGCTGGGCACCGCCGAGCAGGACGTCGTGGCGCGGAGCGACGGGGACCGGCTGTGGCAGGCGGTGACCGCTCTGCCGACCCGGCAGCGGGAGGTCCTGGTGCTCCGCTACTACCTGGAGCAGAACGAGTCCGAGATCGCAGAGACCCTGGGCATCTCCCGCGGCTCGGTCAAGCAGCACGCGAGCCGTGGCCTGCGCGCGCTGGCACGATCCTGGGAGGACCGGTCATGACCACCGACCTCGAGAACCGGGTCGCCCAGGTCCTGCAGGGCCGCGCCACCGAGGCGATGGACGCCACGGACACGGGCGCCGAGCTGCAGGAGCTCCAGGAGCGACTCACGCACGAGCGCACGTCCGCCCGCCCGCGCCGCGCCGTCGTCGGAGCGGCCGCCGCGCTCACGGCAGCGGCCGTGGTGCTGGGGGTGGCCTGGTTCGCCGGCCCGGGTGACGACCCCGACCGTGGCCCCGTCGACGATCGGATGATCCAAGACCCCGCGGAGCGCCTGACGCAGGAGTTCGCCGAGGCCTTCGCCGACGGCGACAACGCGCGGGTGGCGACGATGCTCGCCGACAAGTCGGACTCGCCGCCCGCATGGCGGGACTACGCCAAGCTCGCGGACGCGTGGAGCATCGAGTACTTGCTGAGCCCCTGCCAGACGATCCGCGAGTCGGACTTTGAAACCGAGGTCGGGTGCACGTTCGACGTGCATGTGCTCCACTCCGAGGAGCTCGGGCTCGGACCGTACGGCGACAACCTGATGTCTGTCACCGTGAGGGACGGCAAGATCCAATGGTTCAACGTCGTCTACAACACCCAGCTCAGCGGCGCGACGGAGCTGTACGACTCCGTGGCCACGTGGATCGTCGAGAACCATCCCGAGGACTGGGAGCTTCTCAACAGTGACTGGGCCTTCATACAACGTGCCGCCTTGCCCCAGTCCGACGTGCCGAGGTGGGTGTGGCTGTGGCAGCGCTACAGCGGGCAGTACGCCGACGAGATGACCCCGACGAGATGACCCCGACGAGATGAC
>NZ_CAMPGZ010000240.1 GCF_946885725.1 uncultured Nocardioides sp. | reverse complement strand
ACGTGGCTGCGGCACTACCCGCGCTACCTCGCCGCCGTCGCCCAGCGCCGCGAGCGGCTCCCGCGCGAGGTCAACCGCGACCGCCAGCTGATGGACCAGGTCAGTGGCCTGCAGGAGGCCTACCTGCACCGGCTCGCGGCGCTGCCCGAGGGCCGGCTGCCGAGCCAGCAGCTGCGCCGGGTGGGCTGGCTGCTGGAGGAGTACCGGGTCAGCCTGTGGGCGCAGCAGCTCGGCACGTCCGTGCCGGTCTCCGACACCCGGATCCGCAAGGCCCTCGACCAGGCCGGCTGAGCGCGGTCAGGCGGGACGCACCGCCTGCAGGGTGAACGTCGCCGGCAGCCGCTCGGGGTGCTCGCGGAGGCGGTACTCGCCGTCCGGCAGCTCCTCCATCTGCCCGGGCAGCGCCTCCCACGGCACGCATTCGTGCTCGGTCAGCCCGGTGATGGTCAGCCCCTGGTCGAGCAGCGCGGTGACGATCTCGCCGAGGCCGTGGTTCCACTCGTGCGAGGCGGTGTTCTGGAACGACGCGTCGGTCTCGACGTACGTGCCGTCGGCGTCGAAGACGTGGGGCTCGGCCTGCTCGAAGTAGGGGTAGCGCACGACCAGCTCGTCGCTGCGCTCGTCGTCGAGCGCCCACAGCATCGGGTGGCCCTCGCGGATGAACAGCCGTCCGCCCGGTGCGAGCAGGGTCGCGACCACCTCGGCCCAGCGGCGGATGTCCGGCAGCCAGCACAGCGCGCCGATGCCGGTGAACACCAGGTCGAACGCATGGTGCGGGAGGACGTCCGGTGCGCCGTAGAGGTCCGACTCGACGAAGTCGACCTCGACTCCGGCCGACGCGGCCAGGGCGCGCGCCTGCGCGAGCGCGGGTGCACTGAAGTCGAGGCCGGTGACCCGCGCGCCGAGTCGTGCCAGGGAGATCGTGTCGGTGCCGATGTGGCACTGCAGGTGCACCGCGCGCTGGCCGCTGATGTCGCCGAGCCGCGGCAGGTCGAAGCGGACGACGTGCGAAATGTGCTGGGGGTCGTCCGCGAACCGCGACAGGCTGTAGTCCGGGGAGGCGGCGTGGACGTCGGCGCGCTCGTCCCAGAGCGCCTTGTTGACGTCGATGTAGTCGGTCACCCGCTCGACCCTAGGACCTCGTGCACCGCCGCCGCGGCGGTTCGCCCGATCGCGTCGTCGACCTCCCTCGTGTCCTGGTGGCCGCCCTCGGCGGGGGTGAGTACGGCGACCGCCACGCTGACGCCGCCAGCAGGTCGCGCAGCGACGTCTCGAGGTCGTCCTGCTGCAGCGACAGCCCGACCGGTCCGGTGGTGCGGTTCGCGTCGGAGGCCCGGACGCGCTCACGTGGGTCGAGCCGGGCGTCGGCGAATGCGCGCTCCGCCTCGAGCGCGACGAGCACCTCGACCGTGGACGCCGGCACCGCGGGTGCGTCCGGCTCGAGGCTGGTCTCGCGGGGGCCGTCGAGCGTGACCGCGTGCACGAGTCCGCGCACGCCTGCGGGGAACGGCGACACGAGGTCCACCGTCAGTCGGCGTCCCGCTGCCAGTGCTCCTTGGCCGCGGCGACCACCGCGTCGAACATCCCCCGGTCCATGGCGGCGCCCTCACGTCGTACCTCGGACTCCTCGAGGGTCAGCAGCCGGTCCAGCCGGATCTCGCTCGGCCGGCCCTGCGAGTCCCAGGCGCCGGTGCCGACGTCCATCCAGTAGCGGCCCCATCGCGCCTCGTCGTCGACGTCGCGGTCGTGGTCCTTGCTGGTCATGTAGAGGCACACCAGCGACGTGCCCTCACGCCCGATCACCAGCACGGGCCGGTCCTTGCCCTGGCTCGGGTCGTCCTCGTAGGGCACCCAGGCCCAGACCACCTCGCCGGGGTCCGGCTCGCCGTCCAGCTCGGGGGAGTACGTCGTCATGGGGGCACCGTACTGGCACGATGCCCGCCATGACCCTGAGCACCGGCCCCGGCGCGCTGACCGTGGCGACGTACAACGTCTACCTCGGGGCCGACCTCGCCCTGCTCTTCGAGGCCACCACCGTCGACGAGCTCGAGGAACGTGCGGCGCTGGTGACCGAGCAGCTGGCCGCTACCGACTTCGCGCAGCGGGCGCGCGCCATCGCCCAGATCCTTGTGCGCGAAGGCGTCGACGTCGTCGGGCTCCAGGAGCTGTCGCGCTGGGGCTCCGCGCCGATCCTCCCGGACGGCTCGCTCGGCGCGGACGAGCCGCTCGTGGAGTTCCTGCCGCTACTGCTCGCCGCCTGCGAGACCGAGGGTGCTGCGTACGACGTGCACGCGGTCAACGAGAGCTTCGCGGGAGGCCTGCCGGTGGGTGATCGGTGGATGAGCATTCTCGGCGCCAACGCCGTGCTGGTGCGACGTGGCGGCCCGTTCACCGTGAGCACCGAGCGCACCGGGACGTTCGAGGCCGCGCTGGAGATGCCCACCGGCATCGACGGCGTGACGTTCCCGATCCTGCGCAGCTGGGGAGCCGTCGACGGCACCGCGGCCGGGCGGCCGCTGCAGTTCGTCGTGACCCACACCGAGGCCTACGACGCCGTCCCGCGCGACGCGCAGCGCGACGAGCTGCTCGCCGCGATCGACGACCCGGGCTGCCCGGTGGTCGTGGTCGGCGACTTCAACGCGCGGCCGGACGCGGTCGGGATGCCGGCGCCGTACGTCGACGCCTGGACCGCCGCCGGCAACGACTCCGCCGGCGGCTTCACGTGCGGGCAGGGCCCGGTGCTCGACAACCCGGTGAGCAAGCTCGACGAGCGGATCGACTACGTCTTCGTGCGTGACGCCGACGTCCGTGAGTGCCGCGTCGTCGGCGACCAGCCGGAGGACCGCACGCGGCCGGGCGGACTCTGGCCGTCCGACCACGCGGGCGTCGTCGCGCGGCTAGAGTTCTGAGCTGTGACCCGCCGCACCCGCTTCGCCGTGGTCGCGGCCGCCGCCGCGACCCTGTCCGCCGTCGCCACCGTCGCTCCCGCGTCCGCGGCCGAGCTCACGATCGCCGATGCGCGCGGTGACGTCTGGAGGGAGACGAGCAGCACCGCGGCAGAGCTTTCTCCGACGACGGTGCAGGGTGACCTCACCCGCACGGTGGTGCGCTACAAGGGCGGCGAGGTCCTGGTGCGGCTGTACTTCGCGGACCTGCGCCGCAAGGACGCCTACGAGCAGTTCGCTGTCCGGCTCCAGGGCAAGCAGGGCAAGGTGATCCGCACAGTGCTGGTGGAGACCAGCCGGCGCGACCCCAAGGGCGTGCACCGGGTGTTCAACCGGTCCAACTCCGAAGTCTCATGCGATGCCAAGCACAAGGTCACCTACTCCACCAACCGCGTGACGGTGAAGCTCGACCGCGACTGCCTGGGCTCGCCCGGAGCGGTCCGGGTCAACGTCAACGCCGCCCGGGCGACCACGACGCACCACAAGGACTCGGTCTTCTACTTCGACAGCGGCCACGACACCGCCGCCGAGTCGGCCGCCTGGAGCGACTGGGTCTCGCGCAACTGACCCGGGGGTGGTCACGCCTCCGGCCGGCGACGCAGTGCCTTGGTCTCGCCGCGCCGCTTCTTGCCGGCGAGCCGGCGTTCCTTCGCGCCCCGGGACGGCTTGGTCGGGCGGCGCTTCTTCGGTGGCGGAGCGGTCGCCTCGGTCAGCAGCTCGGCCAGCCGGGCACGGGCGGCCTCGCGGTTGCGGTGCTGCGAGCGGTACCCCGACGCGGCCACGGTGAGCACGCCGTCGACGAGCCGGCCGGCCAGCCGCTCGAGCGCGCGCTCGCGGAGGTGACGGGGGAGCGAGCCGCGCGCCACGTCGTAGGAGAGCTCGACCCGGCTGTCGCTGGTGTTGACCGACTGCCCGCCCGGACCGCTCGACCGGCTGAACCGCCAGCGCAGCTCGTCGTCGGGGATGACGACGCCGCGCACCGTGACCGTCATGCGGACCTCGGCTGCGCGCCGACCACGCCCACGCAGCGGGCGGCCGCCTCCATCGCCAGGTCGACGCCGCCCCCCAGGAAGCCCGCGGTCACCGCGTCGCCGGCCCCCGTGACGTCCACGACGGGACCGGCCACGGTCTGCCGGTCGTCGCTGACGCCGTCGATGACGAAGGTGGCGCCACGTGCGCCGTGCTTGAGCACCAGCACGGTGCGGCCACCGGGCTCGAACCCGGAGCCTCCGGGACCCCGCGAGACCGCCTCCCACTCGGCGTCGTTGCCCAGCACCACGGCCGGCTCGAGAGAGGCGCACAGGTCGCGGTAGCGACCCCCGCCGTACGCCTCGATCATGGAGGCCGACCCGAGGTCGACCGCGACCCGCGCACCGCGCGCACGTGCCGCTCCGACGAACGACGTGAGCACCCACGGGGTCGGGCAGCGCAGGAGTGCGTAGCCGGACACGAACAGCCAGTCGAAGCTCTCCGGCAGGTAGGTCGCGTCGAGCCGGGTCAGCCACGTGGTGTCGCCGGGGTCGGAGGCCATCGAGCGGCGGCCGTGCTCCACGAGCGAGACGACCGCACCGGCTCGCTCCACGCGCGGGCCGCACATCTCGACCCCGCGCTCCTCCAGCGCGTTCTTGACGATCACCCCGTGACCCGTCGACGACACGGGCCCGATCACGCGAGCGGTCCCGCCGAGGGCGACCACCCAGGCCGCGACGTTGGCCGCCTGGCCGCCCGAGGCGAACGAGATGCCGGCGGGGGTGTCGTCGTCGGGCACGAGCCCCTCGGGGACCTCGACGATCACGTCCAGCATCACGTCACCGACGCACACCACGCTGACCGCCATCCACCTGCCCTGTCCGTCGTCGAAGGTCTCTCCGGCACAATGCCCGGCGTGACCGCACTTCCCCTGCACGTGTCCACCGAGGTGTCCGACGCTATTGCATCGGGGACGGGCGTCGTGGCGCTCGAGTCCACGATCATCAGCCACGGCCTGCCGACCGAGTCGGCGGCGTCGACCGCGCGCGAGATCGAGGCGGCGGTACGGCGGGAGGGGGCAGTGCCCGCGACCATCGCGATCGTCGACGGCATGGTCCGGATCGGTCTCGACGACGAGCTGCTCACGCGTGTCGCCGAGGACGACGAGGTCGTGAAGGCGAGCATCCGCGACCTCGGGCCGGTGATGGCGCGCGGCATGACCGGCGCGACGACGGTGGCCTCGACGTCGTACCTCGCCAACCTGGCCGGGATCCGCGTCTTCGCCACCGGCGGACTGGGCGGCGTGCACCGCGGCGCGCAGGAGAGCTGGGACGAGTCCGCCGACCTCGGCGCACTCAGCCAGGTGCCGGTGACGGTCGTGTGCGCGGGGGTGAAGTCGATCCTCGACGTGCCTGCCACGCTGGAGCGGCTGGAGTCTCTGTCGGTGACGGTCGTCGGCTACCGCACCGACGCGTTCCCGGGCTTCTACGTCCGCGACACCGGGTTGCCGGTGCCGTGGCG
>NZ_CAMPGZ010000239.1 GCF_946885725.1 uncultured Nocardioides sp. | reverse complement strand
GCAACAAGGAGCTGCAGGACATCATCGCGATCCTCGGTGTCGACGAGCTCTCCGAGGAGGACAAGATCATCGTCTCCCGGGCCCGTCGTATTCAGCGGTTCCTGTCGCAGAACACCTACGTGGCCAAGCAGTTCACCGGCATCGAGGGCTCGACGGTCCCGATCGAGGACACCATCGAGGCGTTCACGAAGATCGCGGACGGCGAGTACGACCACGTCGCCGAGCAGGCGTTCTTCATGTGCGGTGGCCTCGACGACGTCGAGCGCAAGTGGGCCGACATCCAGAAGAACCTCTGATCATGGCCGACAAGCTGATGCATGTCGAGCTGGTCGCCGCCGACCGGCTCGTGTGGTCGGGCGAGGCCTCCATGGTCATCGCCCGTACCACCGAGGGTGACGTCGGCATCCTGCCGAACCACGCGCCGATGCTGTCGCTCATGGTCGACGGCGTGGTCGACGTGACCACGGCGGAGGGCGAGACGTGGATCGCGGCGGTCGACGCCGGGTTCCTGTCGGTGGCGAACAACCGGATCTCGATCCTGGCCGAGCACGCCGAGATGTCCCACGACATCGACCTCGAGAAGGCACGCGCCGACCTCGAGCGTGCGCACGCCGCGGGCGAGAACGACGACGACGCCGAGGCCAAGGTGGCGCGGGCGTGGGCCGAGGCCCGCATCCGCGCCGCCGAGAAGGCCAAGGCGTCCTGACACACTCTGTCCAGGGCTCTGTTCCAGAAATGACGCGAGCGAACCAGGCGAGCGAGAAGGCGAGGCGGTAGATGCCGTGGTGGCAGTGGCTGGCCGACGTGGCCGGAGTCCTGCTGCTGCTCGTGCTGCTCTACGGAATCGCCCTCGTCGTCCGCCGTCGGTTCATCTCGCGCCACGGAGGCACCTTCGAGTTCTCAGTCCGCGTCCGGTCCGGTAGGGCCGGGCGCGGCTGGGTTCTGGGGCTGGGTCGCTACTCCGGCGGCGACCTCGAGTGGTTCCGGATCTTCTCGCTCCTCCCGCGCCCGCGCCGCGTCTTCCGCCGCTCCGAGCTGGAGTACGTCGGCCGCCGCGACCCCGGGGGAGTGGAGTCCTACTCGCTCTACTCCGGCCACATCATCGTCAGCTGCCGCACGCCCACTGGCCCGCTCGAGGTCGCGATGAGCCCCGAGGCGCTGACCGGCTTCCTCGCCTGGCTCGAGGCCGCCCCGCCCGGCCAGCGCTCCCGCCGCGCCTGACGTCCGAGCGCGTCGGGATACCACCGGCTGCTGGGATCCCGTCGCGTCCGGGCCGAAACTTCACGTGGTTTGCGCAAGTTTCGCGTGGGCAGCCCTGTGGACAACCCGTCCATCCGGCTACCTCACGAGCCGCACGGGGTCGCCCTCCAGGCTGGCCTGCCACGACGTGGTGTCGCTCGGCTGGTTGCCGGCGCCATATGTGTACCTGAGCCGGACCCAGCACTTCTGCGGGTCGAGGTCCTCGCAGGTGAAGGCCGCAGGCACGGGGACGGAGATCACCTGCCACTTGCCGTTGTGCGTGGAGTTCTGCGCGGTGATCTCGCAGTTGGGCAGCACCCCGCTGACGGGGCCGGAGCCGATGCAGTTCGTGAACGGCACGCTCGACTCGGCCGGTGCCAGCACCCGGATCTCGCCGGGCGTGGTCGAGTCGCCGACGTCGAAGAGCCGGACGTTGAGGATGTGTCCCTGGGCCCCGCTCGGGATGCGGGCGAGGAAGAACGTCGTCGTGGCGTTCGGCAGGTTCGCGTACATCGCCATCTTGTTGTAGCCCGACACCGACACGTCGTCCTTCACGGTGCCGTCCGTCGTGGAGTACGCCCTGACCGCGAACCGGTTGTGGCCCTGGGCGCTGTCGGCGCCGAGCCCGTTGGTGGTGATCTGCAGCAGGTAGGTCCCCGGCGCGGCGTACGGGACCGTGCAGATGTTCACCCAGCGGCGGAAGACCTGGGCGACGTAGCCTTGCCCGAACTCAGGGGTGTTCACCTTGTACTCGTCCCGGGTCCGGTCCAGGGTCTTCGACAGGTCGCCGCTGAACCCGGGGTAGGTCTTGGCGCCGGCGCAGTTCGGGCGGACAGGGTAGGAGAGCGGGTCCCAGCTGTTCGAGGTCGGCACGTGCTCGCGCACGGTGTACTTCGTGCGCACCTGGCCGTCGAACCTCTTGTCGAGGTTCGTGTAGGAGATGTCGCCGGTGCAGTAGGGGCTGTCGGCACCTGGCTTGTAGCGCGCGCCGGGGTCGGGTACGACGGCCTTCGGGTTCGTGTGCGTCGAGGGCTGCAGCAGGCTCGCCTGCTGGAGCTTGATGAAGTTGTGGTTCTGCTTGTTCTCGTCGCACAGGTCGCCCACGTCGATGAGCGCGGGGTCGAAGACGTCGATGGCCAGGTTGGCGGTCGGCTTCTTCACCTCGACGGTGTAGATGTAGCCGTTCGGGTCGTAGTCGGGGTTCGCGCCACTGGCGTCGTTGGCGAACGCGTCACCGTTGTTCTTCGGCGCCGACGGGCTGCCGACGTTGCCCCAGAACTGTGCTGCGTCGGCGCAGTTCGCGCTCTTCTTCGTGGTGTCGTTCTCCGGGTCGTTGCCGTAGGAGTTGCACGGGCTGCCCAACGGCACCGGGCCGGCGTAGTCCGCGGTCGCGCTGCGGCTGATCGTGGTCTCGGGCACGCCGAGCAACCCACCGAAGACGTTCCTGATCGTCTTGGTGACGGTCACCCTCAACCGCGTCGGCTGTCCGTCCAGCTCGGTGGCGACCGACACGCCGTTCTGCCCGTCGGTGAACGTGTTCGCCTTCGCGAGGTCCTTGGCCCGCGTGAACGCGGCGGTCGGGTTGCCCGGCAGGTGCGGTACGCCGCCCAGGGCACCGGCGTCGGCGGCGCGCTGCTCCTGCTTGGCCAGTACGTACCAGCGCCCGACGTCGACGGTGAACGCCGCCATGCCGAACAGCACGACGGCCAGCACGCACACGAGGATCGCGACGTACCCGCTCTCCTCGGTGTGCCGGCACCTCACTTGCACCCCGTCGTTGCCGACATCGGCTCGAGCGACATCACGGTGTGCTCGCCGATCGCCAGCTCGTCGAAGAACAGCCCAGTCACCGACGGGTGGTCGAGCAGCACGTAGACGCCGAGGTTGTCGCGGTTGACGTCTCCTTGGCAGGCGTTCTGCGCGGTGTGCAGCCACGTCGAGGACTGCTGGACGAACGCGCTTCCGTTCCAGCGGAACTTCACGCAGGTCGTGCAGGCGTCGAACTTGCCGGCAGTGCTGCCGACCGGTGTCCCGTCCGCCTTGGCCTTGTAGACCCACAGCTCGTGCACGTTGGCCAGGCCCATCGCGCGACCCTCGCGGGCGACCTGAGCGGCCGCATCGGCCGCGAACGTCGCCACCCGCGGCTCGGCCGAGGCCATCCGGGCGCCGGCACGCACCGAGGAGCTGATCGCGAGCCAGTCCTTGAACACCAGGCCGAACTCGACGATGCCGAAGACGACCAACAGCAGGATGGGGGTGATGAGGGCGGCTTCGACCGCGACGGCACCGCCGTCACGGCGTCGCCCACTCGGACCCCTCCCGGTCCGACGGAACATCCGTGTTCCCTTTCCATGTCTTCCCGAGACATGGCTCCCAGGCGCACGACGGTAGGGGTGCCGTGACGGCATGCGGAAGATCCAACGGACCGCTCAGTCCGTTTGTCGGGGGAGGTCCGGCCACCCGGCTGGACGAATGTGGCCCGTCTGTCGGGACGACGCAGCCGAAAGGCCGGAACCGGACATTCCCGGCAGTGGTCAGATCGTGGGTTGTCCACAGAGCACCCCACGGGTTCCTGACGCCTCCCACGTGAAGTTTCGGCCCGGACGCGTCGGGTTCCCAGCAGATGGTGGTAACCCGACCGGCCCGACCGTCCTACCTCAGCGCTCGCCGCCCGGCACCCACAGCACGTCGCCGACCTCGCGGTTGGCGTGCCGGGCCAGGATGAACAGCAGGTCGGAGAGGCGGTTGAGGTAGGTGATCGCGAGGACGTTCATCGTGTCCTTGTGCCGCTCGTAGGCCGCCCAGGCCTCGCGCTCGGCGCGGCGGACGACCGTCCGGGCGACGTGGAGGAGGGCGGCGCCGGGGGTGCCGCCGTTGAGGATGAACGAGCGCAGCTTCGGCAGGTCCTCGTTGTACTGGTCGCACCAGGCCTCGAGGCGGTCGACGTAGGACTGCTCGATGCGCAGCGGCGGGTACTCCGGGTTCTCGACCACGGGGGTGCAGAGGTCGGCGCCGACGTCGAAGAGGTCGTTCTGGATCGTGGTCAGCAGCTTCACCACGTCGTCGTCCAGACCGCCGGTCGCGAGGGCGACGCCGATGTGGGCGTTGGCCTCGTCGACCGTGGCGTACGCGTGCAGCCGGAGGTCGTTCTTGGTGGTGACGCTCATGTCGCCGAGACGGGTCTCGCCGGCGTCTCCGGTGCGCGTGTAGATGCGGGTGAGGTTGACCATGGTTCGAGCCTAGGCCGTCCGGCCGGGGGCAGTACGACGGGCACTAGCATCGGCCGGATGGAAGGCTTCCAGGTCGTCTCGGGCGGTCCGCTGTCGACGCCGCTGAACGGCGAGGTCGCCGTCAACGGTGCCAAGAACAGCGCGCTGAAGCTGATGGCCGCCTCCCTGCTCGCCGAGGGCCGCACGACGATCACGAACGTGCCCGACATCCTCGACGTGCACGTGATGGCGCGGCTGCTCGAGGAGCTCGGCTCGACCGTCGCCATCGAGCCGGAGACCAGCGAGGCGCCCGCCGCGCTCACCGTGCGCGTCGACACTCCGCAGGAGCTGAAGCACGAGGCGCCGTACGAGCTGGTACGTCGTCTGCGCGCGTCGATCAGCGTGCTCGGCCCGCTCATCGCGCGGTGCGGCCGCGCGCGCGTCGCGCTGCCGGGCGGGGACAACATCGGTTCGCGCGGGCTGGACATGCACATCACCGGCCTGCGCGAGCTCGGCGCCGAGGTCCGCATCGAGCACGGCTTCGTCGTCGCCGAGGTTCCCGGCGGGCTGCGCGGCGCCAACCTGTGGCTCGACTTCCCGAGCGTCGGCGCCACCGAGAACCTGCTGATGGCCTCGGTGCTCACCCCCGGCGAGACCGTGATCGACAACGTCGCCAGGGAGCCGGAGATCAGCGACCTGTGCGAGATGCTCGTGGCAATGGGTGCCGACGTCGACGGCATCAGCACCTCCACGCTCACGGTCCGCGGCGTCGACGAGCTGCGGCCGGTCGAGCACGCCACCGTCCCGGACCGGATCGTGTCCGGCACCTGGGCGTTCGCGGCCGCGGTCGCCGGCGGCGACCTCACCGTCCGCGGCGGGCGGGCCCGGCACCTCGACATCGTGCTCGACAAGCTCGTGTCCGCCGGCGGTCGCGTCGACGCCGACGACGACGGGTTCAGCGTCCGGGTCGACAAGCGGCTCACGTCG
>NZ_CAMPGZ010000238.1 GCF_946885725.1 uncultured Nocardioides sp. | reverse complement strand
CTAGGCGTCGGCCGGCATCAGCAGCGACCGCTTCCAGACCGGCTTCTGCGCCGGGCTCACCAAGCCTTGTTCGTCGAGGAAGGCCAGCACCCGCTCGCCCATCCACGCCATCGTCGCCTGGTAGTGCGGGTTGTTCAGCGCCTGGCGCCGCGCCTCGCGCGGGTCGAGGCCGACGGCGGCGTACACGCGCGGATTCACGAGCGATCGGGCGATCATGAACGCGGTCTGCGCGGTGAGCGTGCGGTGCAGAGCCAACCGCGGGCGCGACAGCGTCGGCACCATCCGCTCGACCTCCTCGCGCGCGAACGTCATGTGCCGCGCCTCTTCCAGCACGTGCACGCGCGAGACCATCCGCACCAGCGGCTGCACGCGCTCGTCGCGCATCAGCTCGCGCTGCCAGCGGTCGAGGATCTCCTCGGCGACGAGGATCGAGGCGTACGCGGAGACGCCGGACGCGAGCGCCTTGAAGCCGCGGCCAAGACGGTGGACGTGCGGGGTGACGCCGTACGCCGGCGCACCGAACCGCGCGATCGCACGGCCGAACATGATCGAGTGGCGGCACTCGTCGCCGACCTCGGTGAGGGCGTACTGCGTGCGGGCGGAGGTCGGGTCGGCGTCGTAGAGCTCGCGCGCGACGAGCTGCATCAGGATCAGCTCGAACCACAGCCCCACGCTCGCGATGCTCGCGATCTCGTGCCGGGACAGCTCGACCTGCTGCTCCGGGCTGAGCGACTCCCACAGCGGCGTCCCGTAGAGCGACATCCGCTCCGGCTGCATGAACCACAAGCCGTCGACGAGCGGCGCGTCCCAGTCGAGCTCGATCTCCGGGTCGTACGACATCCGCGCGGACGACCCCAGCAGGCGGGTGGCGACGTCCGAGCTGGAAGTGGCGGTGGAGCTCATCCAGACCTCCCGAGATTGTGTGTTACCTGAAGTAACGTCTAACGGCTAGAGTGCTCCACATGGCGCGGAAGGTCAAGGGCTCCCCCGGCGACGGCCGGAGCACCCGGTGGAGCGCCCACCGGGAGGCCCGTCGCGACGAGCTGGTGCTCGCGGCGGTGGCCGCGATCGACGAGCACGGACCCCGCGCCGGCATCGACGAGATCGCCGCGGCGGCCGGGGTGAGCAAGCCGGTGCTCTACCGCTACTTCGCCGACAAGGCCGACCTGCACGCCGCCGTGGGCTCCTGGGGCGCGGGCGTCGTCATGGAGCGACTGCTGCCGGCGTTCACCTCGGAGGGGTCGGTCAAGGAGCGCGTCGACCGCGCGTGCGAGGCCTACCTCGCGGCGATCGAGGAGCACCCCAACGTCTTCCTGCTGCTGGTGACCCACCGAGTGCAGGGCGACACCGACCCGCTGGCGGACGGCAAGGCCGCCATCGCCGCGGCGATGGCTCGCGTGCTGGGCGACACCCTGCGCGAGCTCGGCGTGGACGCGGGCGGCGCCGAACCGTGGGCCTACGGGCTGGTCGGCCTCGGGCTGAGCACCGGCGAGTGGTGGCTGACCCGCCGCACGATGTCGCGCGCAGCGGTCCGCGGCTACCTCGCGGCGTTCGTGTGGCACGCGTTCGAGGGCCTGGCGCGGGAGTACGGCGTCGACCTCGACAGCAACGACCCGGGCGAAAGGAGAGCGTGATGCAGCACGACCACGAGGGGTACGACGGGGCCGCGACGCTCGTGACAGACGACGGCGAGGTGCCGGTCGCGGTCACGTTGCGCGGGCTGTTCCAGCCGATCGACGGGCGCTACCACTGGCACGGCCGGATCGCCCGCGACGAGCGGGTCGACGCGCTCGGCCGGGCCGGCGCGACGGTCGAGCTGCGCACCCCGGCCGGCGCGGCGACGGGCCGACTGTCGGACGTCGACCCGTGGGGCCGTTACCGGATCGCCGGGGTCGGCCGGCCGCCGTACCCACTGCCGGAGGGAAGGGAGCCCAAGGGAATCTGACCCGGTTCGTTCCCGGATTTGCGCCAACCCCGGCGGCGCGGCAGGGTGCAGACATGACCAGACGCCTGGGGATCATCGCTGCCGCCTGCACGCTCGCCTTCGCTGCCTCGTCCTGCGCCACCGACACGGAGACCACCGAGCTCGAGGGTGGGGCACAGGTCATCAAGGAGGGCAAGCTGACGGTCTGCACCCACCTGCCCTACGAGCCGTTCCAGTACAAGGAGGGCGGCAAGATCGTCGGGTTCGACGTGGACCTCATGGACCTCGTCGCCGAGGAGCTCGGTGTCGAGCAGGAGATCGTCAACACCCCGTTCGAGACGATCGAGACCGGGCAGGCCATGGCGACCGGCAAGTGCGACATCGCCGCCGCCGGCATGACCATCACCGAGGAGCGGCAGCGGGTCATGGACTTCTCCGACCCGTACTTCGACGCCACCCAGGCGCTGCTGGTCAAGAAGGGTTCCGGCTTCGACTCCCTCGAGTCGCTGTCCGGCGAGACCGTGGGCGTCCAGGCCAACACGACCGGCAAGGCGTACGCCGAGGACAACGCTCCCGACGACGTCGAGCTGAAGACGTTCGAGGACCTCGCCCTGCTGACCAGCGCCGTGAAGACCGGCGACGTGGCGGCGGCTGTCAACGACAACGGCGTGCTCTACGACTACGCAGCGCAGAACCCCGACACCGAGGTCACCGCCGAGTTCGACACCGGCGAGCAGTACGGCTTCGGCGTCGCCAAGGACAAGAACGACGCGCTGATCGAGACGGTCAACAAGGTCCTGGCGGAGGCGGCGAAGGACGGTCGCTACGAGGAGATCTTCCGCAAGTACTTCCCGGACGCGCAGCTCCCCGACTTCGTCAGCTGAGGCACCGGTCATGGCCATGACACCCCGCCAACGCGCTCGCGTCTCGCGGGGCATCCAGTACGCCATCTTGTTGGTGGCCGTGGTGGCCGCCGTGCTGTTCGCCGACTGGACGACGATTCGCGAGCAGTTCTTCAGGATGGACATCGTCGCCGGGATGCTTCCCGACGTCATCACGATCGCCCTGAAGAACACCATCCTCTACACGGCGTGCGGCTTCACCTTCGGCCTCGTGCTGGGGCTCTTCCTGGCGCTGATGCGGCTGTCGTCGGTCGGGCCCTACCGGTGGCTGTCCACCGCCTTCATCGAGTTCTTCCGCGGGCTGCCCGCCCTGGTCGTGTTCATCGCGCTCAGCGTCGGCGTCCCGATCGCGTTCCCCGGCCGTGAGGTCCCGGGCGGTGTGCTCGGCATCGCGACGCTCGCGCTGGGCCTCGTCGGGGGCGCCTACATGGCCGAGACGATCCGCGCCGGCATCCAGGCGGTGCCGAAGGGCCAGATGGAGGCCGCCCGCTCGCTCGGGATGTCGCACACGTGGGCGATGGTGTCGGTCGTCATTCCCCAGGCGTTCCGCATCATCCTCCCGCCGCTGACGAACGAGCTGATCCTGCTCACCAAGGACTCCTCGCTGGTCTACCTGCTCGGCTACACGCTGAGCAGCGTCGAGCTCGCGGCCTACGGGCGCGAGACGCTCAACCAGGAGAACAACTTCACCCCGCTGATCGTGATCTCGCTGTGCTACCTGCTGATCACGGTCCCGCTCGCGATCGTCGTACGCCGCATGGAAGCACGCGCCGAGAGGGCACGCTGATGACCGACCCCGCCGTGACCGACCCCGCCGCACCGCTCGACCGCAGCAAGGCCGCCATCGACGTGCAGGACCTGCACAAGTACTTCGGCAACAACGAGGTGCTCAAGGGCATCGACTTCCACGTCGACCAGGGCCAGGTCGTCTGCGTGGTCGGGCCGTCGGGCTCCGGCAAGTCGACGCTGCTGCGCTGCGTGAACCTGCTGGAGACGCCGACCTCCGGCAAGATCCTCGTCGAGGGCGTCGAGATCACCGACCCCGACATCGACGTCGACAAGGTGCGCAGCCGGATCGGCATGGTGTTCCAGCAGTTCAACCTGTTCCCGCACATGTCGGTGCTGCGCAACCTGACCATCGCCCAACAGCGCGTCCGCAAGCGGAGCAAGGACGACGCGGCCGAGGTCGCCCGCCGCAACCTCGCCAAGGTCGGGCTCGCGGACCGGGAAGACGCCTACCCCGCGCACCTCTCCGGCGGCCAGCAGCAGCGCGTGGCGATCGCCCGGGCGCTGTCGATGGAGCCGGACATGATGCTGTTCGACGAGCCCACCAGCGCGCTCGACCCCGAGCTGGTCGGCGACGTGCTCGACGTGATGCGCGACCTGGCCAACGAGGGCATGACGATGATGGTCGTCACCCACGAGATGGGCTTCGCCCGCGAGGTCGGGCACAAGCTCGTCTTCATGGACGGCGGCGTCATCGTCGAGGAGGGCGACCCGCGCAAGGTGCTCGGCGACCCGCAGCACGAGCGCACGAAGGCGTTCCTGTCGAAGGTGCTCTGACCCCCGCTCGTCAGCTCCGGGTCAGCCCTGGGTCAGCTCCGGGTCAGCCCTGGGTCAGCTCCGGGTCAGCGGACCCGGACGACGTTCGTCTTGGCGATCTTGTCGTGCAGGGCCTGGTTCTTGGAGTCCCACAGCGGCCAGAGGTAGTTGGCCAGGAAGTAGAGCCCGCCCAGGGGCCCCAGCACGGGCAGGTAGCCGATGAACGAGTTGAGGTTCTGGCCGAACCACCGCGCCAGGATCGTGCCGTAGGACAACTGGCCCGGCTTCTCGCGCAGCCGCACCTGCATGCCCAGCGCGAGCTTGCCCGGCGTCGCGGCCTTCGTGCGCAGGAACGCCACGTTGTAGACGAGTGACACCACGAGGCTCACCAGCCCGATCACCAGCAGCGGCTGGGCCATCTCCTGGGTGAGCCCGAAGGTCGGCCCCTGCGCCACGTCGCCCGAGATGATCTCGTCGGTCATCTCGTTGACCGCCTCGAAGTAGTCGCGTGCCGCGGGGAACGCGACGACCCACGACACGATGTTGATGATGACGCTGTCGATCAGCCAGGCGCCGAGGCGTCGGCCCCACCCGGCGACCTCCTGGCCGTCCGGGGTGGTCACCTTCCCGGGCACGCCGTACGCCGTCTGGCCCTGGTAGCCCGGGTAGCCCTCGTAGCCCTGGTAGCCCTGCTGGCCCGGCGCCGCCGGGTAGCCGACCTGCTCCTGGCCGGGCTGTCCCGAGGGGTACGGCGGCGGCACGGTCCCCGGGGCCGACTGCGGCGCCGGCTGCACGTGCTCGGTCCACTGCTGGCCGTCCCAGTAACGCTGGCCCTTCGGCTCGGGCGCGTCCGGGTCGGGGTCGGGGTACCAGCCCGCGGGGATCTGCGTCATGTTCCGATCCTTCCACGTCCGGAACGACAACGGGCGAGTCCCCGGCATCAGGGATCGGGGACCCGCCCGTCGACTCGTGGCGGCGCTGGTGCTGACCGCAGGGTCAGAGGTTGCCGCGGCGCTCCTGCTCGCGCTCGATGGCCTCGAAGAGCGCCTTGAAGTTGCCCTTGCCGAAGCCGAGCGAGCCGTGCCGCT
>NZ_CAMPGZ010000237.1 GCF_946885725.1 uncultured Nocardioides sp. | reverse complement strand
GCCTCACCCGGACCGGCTCGGTGGCGCACCACGGCAGCGGCGAGATCGTCCTCGCCCTCGGCACCGGCGTACGGCTCGACCGCAACCAGCAGCCGGACGGACCCGCGACGTGCGTCGGCCGGGCGCTGGACCCGCTGTTCGAAGCCGTGGTCGAGGCATCGGAGGAGGCGGTGCTCAACTCGATGCTCTCCTCCCGCACGACCGTCGGGCGCGACGGACATGTGAGCGAGGGGCTGGTGCTGCCGGAGGGGTGGCGGTCGTGAGCTCGACCACCCGCGACGTCCGGATCCCGATGAGTGACGGAGTCGAGCTGGCCGCGACCCTCTACCTCCCGGACCCGGGGCGCGGGCCGCAGCCGGCCCTGCTCGAGGCGCTGCCGTACCGCAAGGACGACCTGACGTCGTCGTACGCCTCGGAGTACGAGCGGCTGCGCGACGAGTTCGGGTACGCCGTCTGCCGGGTCGACCTGCGCGGCACCGGGTCGAGCGGCGGGGAGGCGCTCGACGAGTACCCCCTCATCGAGCGGACCGACCTCGTCACGGTCATCGCCTGGCTCGGCGAGCAGGACTGGTGCAGCGGCAGCGTCGGCATGTGGGGCACGTCGTACTCCGGCTTCAACTCCCTCCAGCTCGCCTGCGAGCGACCGCCCGCGCTGAAGGCGGTCTGCGCGATCTACGCCACCGACGACCGGTGGACCGACGACGTGCACTGGCGCGGTGGGGCGCTGCGGTTCGTGGACCTCGTCGACTACTGCCACTACATGACGCCGATGAACGCGCTGCCGCCCGTGCCGGCGGTGTGGGGCGAGGGCTGGCGCGAGGAGTGGCAGCGCCGCATCGATGTCACCGAGCCGTGGGTGCTGCGCTGGCTGCGCGAGAACCGGCACGGCGACTACTGGCGCAACGGGTCGGTGCGGCTCGGGCCGGACGGGAGCGGCTACGACCGGATCGCCTGCCCGGTGATGATCGTGACCGGGTGGGCCGACGGCTACCGCAACAACTCGTTCCGCACCGTGACGGCGCTGCGCGAGGCCGGTGTGCCGCACCGGCTGCTGGCCGGGCCGTGGGCGCACGCCTCGCCGCGCTCCGCGATGCCGGGCCCGCGCGTCGACCTCGTCCGGGAGATGGCGGCCTGGTGGGACCGGTGGCTGCGCGAGGACGCGTCGACGCCGCACGAGAACCGGGTCGACCTGTTCGTGCGCACCTCGACGCGGCCGGAGCCCGACCTGGAGGACCACGCCGGCCACTGGGTCCGCGACGAGTGGCCGTCGCCGGCCACCTCCGAGACCACGCTCGAGCTCGCCTGCCCGCCGGAAGGGCGCGCCCTCGCCGTCCGTCCCGACGTCGGGACCGCGGCCTGGATCGACTGCGCCGGGCACCTGCCCTGGGGGCTGTCCACCGACCAGCGGTACGACGACGTCGACTCGCTGACCTGGGACCTCGACCCGCCGGACGAGGCGGTCGCCGGCCATCCGCGGCTGCGCGTCCGTGTCTCCTCGGACCGGCCCGCGGCCTCGCTCTCGGTGAAGCTCAACGACGTCTTCGCCGACGGCACCTCCTCCCTCGTCACCCGCGGGACGCTCGACCTGGCGTTCCGCAACGGCGTGCATGGGGCGCCGGAACCGCTGGTGCCGGGCGAGGTGTACGGCGTCGAGGTGGAGCTGGACGCGTGCGCCTACCGGTTCGACGCGGGCCAGCGGCTGCGCGTGGCGGTCGCCGGGGCGGACTGGCCCAACACCGTCGCTCCCCCGGAGCCGGTGACGCTGACCGTGCACTCCGCGCAGCTCGTGCTCCCGCTCCACGCCGGCTCGCACCACGTGCCGCCCGATCTGCCGCCGGGCGACCCACGGTCGGGCGAGAGCCACGAGGGCGTCACCTGGCGCGTCGAGCGCGACGTGCTCGCCCGCACCACCTCGTGCGTGGTCGGGTCGGTGTCGACGTACGACGTACCGCACGGGGGGTCCGCGACCGAGGAGTACGCCGGGACGGTCACCGTCGACACCCGCACCCACCGGCAGACGGCGCGCGCGGACTGCACGTTCGTGCTCGCGTGGCCGGACGTGCCCGAGGTCCGGGTGCGGTCGACGATGGACGTCGAGGTCACCGGCGACGGCACCACCGTCAGGGTCGACCTCGTCGCGCTCGAGGGCGGCGAGGTCCTGGCGCGGCGGGCCTGGCACGAGAAAGTCACACGCCGGAACTGACGCGTTTCAGCCCGAATCGGGCGGGACTCCTTTACTTTGTCCGGGTGCAACACCGTGCCGTCGCGCCTGAGAACGTCCATGGGGGATCCGTGCTGAAGAAGCTGCTCGCCGTCGTGCTGACGACCGTCGTGCTCGTCGGGGGCGGCACCGTCACCGCCGCCAACGCGTGGGAGCCGCCCACCGGGGCGATGTTCAACAACCCGATCGGCAAGCGCGAGGCGCAGGACCGCACGATGCGGCACATCAAGAAGGCGATCAACAAGGCGCCCAAGCACTCGATGATCCGGATCGCGATGTACTCGCTGGACCGGAAGGACGTCACCGAGGCGCTGCTGAACGCCTGCAAGCGCAAGGTCGCCGTCCAGATCGTGCTCAACGACAACTGGACCTCGGGCCAGACCAGGTCGATGCGGCGGCAGTTCGGCACCAGCATGCAGCCGCGATTCGACGACGGCTGCAACCCCCGCGACCCGAAGAAGTTCGCGAAGCCGTGGGCCTACCCGAGCTTCGTGCGGATCTGCGCCGGCGCGTGCCGGCTGAACCGTGAGCTGGGCAACCAGCACATGAAGTTCCTGCTGTTCTCCCAGACCGGCCAGGCGCGCAACGTGGTGATGGTCGGCTCCACGAACCTCACGAACTACGCCGCCCGGACGCACTGGAACGACCTGTTCACGATGAACAACCGGCCGGTGACGTACCAGGCCTACAGCACGATCTTCAACCAGCTCGCCCAGGACGTGCCGGTCGCCGAGCCGCACGTCGTGGTGGTCGACGGCAACCTGGTCTCGGAGTTCGGCGCGATCGTGCCGCGCATCGAGAAGGAGAACGACCCGATCTGGCTGCGGCTCAACCAGGTCGACTGCAAGGCGCAGCCCGGCTACGGCCGCAAGGGCCACACCGTCGTGCGCGTGATGATGTACGCCTGGGTCGGCGAGCGCGGGCAGTACCTCGCCAAGAAGGCCGCCCAGCTCGACCGCGCCGGTTGCGAGGTCCGCGCGATCCTCTCCGGCGCCGGGAGCAGGGTGAAGAAGATCCTGCGCCGCGGCGGCGTCGCGATCCGCAGCGCCGACCTCGACACGGACAACGACAAGGAGACCGGCTTCGACGACACGCCGTGGGAGCACTTCACCCACGAGAAGTGGATGACGCTCAACGGCACGTACGCCGGCGTCCCGATGCGCGTGGTGTGGACCGGCTCGGAGAACTGGTCGGACAAGTCCGAGGTGAACGACGAGGTCACGATCATGATCCCGCGGCAGAAGGCCCACGAGGACTACGCGCGGCACTTCGAGTTCCTCTGGAAGCGGCACACCCGCCGTCTGTGACCCAGATCGCGGGCGTGCCCCGCGACTGTGATCTCGCCGTGACCTGCAGGATGCCGGTGTAGACCGCGACGTCGGCTATCGTCGTGCGGTCCATGTGCCGTGGTCCCGTCGCGGGGCCGAACGATCCCGGGGGTCGCTCCGTGACCAAGAAGTCGATCATCGTCCTGCTGAGCATGCTGCTCGCGACGCTCACCCTCGGGGCCGGCGTCGCCTACGCCTACACGCCCGGCACCGGCGCGCGCTTCAACAACCCCTACGGGGACCGCGCCGCGGTGAACACCTCGATGATCCACATCCGGAAGTCGATCCAGTCCGCCAAGAAGGACTCGATCATCCGGATCGCGACGTACTCCCACAGCCGTGCGGACATCACCGACGCGCTCATCAACGCCTGCAAGCGCGGCGTCACCGTGCAGTTCGTCATCAACGACAACTTCATCTCGAAGACGACGAAGCGGCTGCAGCGCTACCTCGGCAAGAACATCGACCCGCACTTCAAGGACGCCTGCCACCCGCGCGACAAGGCCAAGGGTGAGGAGAAGTACCCCGAGCCCAGCTTCCTCAAGGTGTGCTTCCAGTCCTGCCGCAAGGGCGCCGGCAACCAGCACATGAAGTTCTACCTCTTCTCCGAGACCGGAGAGGCCAAGAACGTCGTGATGCTCGGCTCCACGAACATCTCGCGGTACGCCGCCCGCACCCACTTCAACGACCTGTTCACGCAGACGAACCGCAGCGGCATGTTCCGCGACTACTCGACGATCTTCCGGGAGATGGCCGAGGACAAGCGGGTGAAGCGGGTCTACCGCAAGTTCACCAACGGCGACATCGTCACCGAGTTCGGCGCCGTGGTCGCGCGCGGCAAGAAGGACCCGGTCTACCGCCGGCTCAACAAGGTCTCGTGCGCCGGCGGCACGCAGATCCGGATCACGATGTACGCCTGGGTCGGCGACCGCGGCAAGTTCCTCGCCAAGAAGGTCGCGCAGCTGTCGCGCAAGGGCTGCAACATCCGCGCGATCCTGTCCCAGCCCGCCAAAGACGTGAAGAAGACGCTGCGCGAGGCGGGCGTCGGCATCCGCTCGGCGGACATGAACCTCGACGACAACGACGAGACCGGCTTCGGCGAGACCGCCTGGGAGCGGTTCACCCACGAGAAGTGGATGATCCTCAACGGCACCTGGAACGGGAAGCGCCAGAAGATCGTGTGGACCGGTTCCGAGAACTGGTCCGGGCTGAGCTTCCTCAACGACGAGCTCGTCGTGAAGATCCCCCGCGGGGACATCTGGGCGCAGTACAACGCGCACTTCGACAACGTGTGGAGCCACCACAGCCGCGCGTACTGACGGAGCCGGGTGGTCGAGCCCTTCGACAGGCTCAGGAACCACCCGTCGAGACCACCGGTCGGTCCGACGGTAGGGTCACGCGTCGTGAGAGCACACCCGACCTACGACCAGCTCGCGCCGCTCCCGGCGTACGTCGAGCAGCCCGTCCCGATCGCGTTCGAGGACGTCAACGGCCACCTCAACGTGCGCCACTACACGGGCATCGCCAGCGAGGGCCTCGACGAGGCGCTCGTCGAGGTGGGCATCCCGCAGAACTGGCCGGCCAGCGGGCATGCGTGCTTCTCCGCCGAGCACCACCTGACCTACATCGCCGAGCTGCGCACCGGCGACCGGATGTCCGCGCGGGTGCGGCTGCTCGGCCGTGCGGAGCGGGCCGCGCACGCGCTGGTGTACCTGCTCGACGAGTCGCACCAGCGGCTCAGCTTCGTGATGGAGGAGATCTTCCTCCACATCGACATGGGGACTCGGCGGACCGCGCCCTGGCCGGACGACGTCGCCGCGGCCATCGACCAGCGCGTCGCTGAGCACGCGAAACTGCCGTTCGAACCCGACACCTCCGGCTGCCTCGCGCTGCGCTGACCCCAACCCCGATTCGTCCGCA
>NZ_CAMPGZ010000236.1 GCF_946885725.1 uncultured Nocardioides sp. | reverse complement strand
ACCGGCTCGCGCGGCAGGACTTCGCGCGGGACCCGCGGCTGGAGGAGGCGTTCCTCGACGGGTACGGCGACGACCCGCGGCAACCTGACGCGTGGCGCCGCGCCCGGGTCGCCGAGGCGGTCGCCACCGCTGTGTGGGCGTTCGGCGTGGGAGACACGACCTTCGAGCAGTCCGGTCACCGGCAGCTGGAGGGCCTCTACGCGACGGGCAACCTCGAGGCCGTCACCCTCGGGCGTATGCCGCCGAGCCGTTGAGCAGCCCGAGCTCCTGCATCCGGCGTACGGCGAGCAGCCGGTCGTGCACGCCGAGCTTCGCGTACGCGTGCTCGAGGTGCTTGCGGACCGTGCCCGCCGAACAACCGAGCCGGGACGCGATCGCGGTAGCGGTCAGCCCCTCCGCGAGCAGGCACAGCACGGCCCGCTCCCGACCGGTCAGCCCGACCGCCTCGGCGCCGGTCCGGGCGAACGCGGGGTGGTCGAGGAGCACGTCGTCCTGTCGGGCGAGGAGAAGCAGGAGCGTCTGGAGCTGCCGGGCGAGCGCGAGCTCCTCGTCGCTGAAGTCCGAGCCCGTGGCGGCCACGGTGAAGCTCTGCTGCGGGACTCCGAACCCGGTCGTGCGGTAGGGGATGACGAGCTGCTCGTCGAGTCCGACCGGTCGCAGCGCGTCGATGACGATCTCGCGGCTGCGTCGGTCGCCGATCGAGGACGGCACCCGCCCGAACGTCATGGCGGTCGTGGACCCCGTGACGAGGAACCACTGCGTCAGCGGGTGCTGCTCCATCGCCTCGCCCTGCCACAGCGCGTGCTGGTCGGGCGAAGGCCATCCGGGCAGCGGCTCCTCGACGAGCTCGAGCCCCCAGGTGAAGTCCGGTTCGACCCAGTTCCACGCGACGTTGGTGTCGAACGTGGCGCTGAGCTCGTCACGCAGGCGCAGGTGCGGGAACGCCGACGGGGGACAGGTCAGCAGCTCGTGCGTCAGCTCGAGCCAGTGGTCCAGCCGTCGGTCCGGGCGGGCCGGCATCGCGCTCACCTCCCCCGTGGATCGGGCGCAGCCGCGAGCCTAGGTCGAGCCGGGCCGTTCCGGTACCAGTTTCGGGAAAGTAGGCGCGAAAATCAGGAGAGGCCCAGGATCGTCCCGTCGTCGGCCAGGTCGATCCGCGACGCCGACGGGTCCCGCGGCAGGCCGGGCATCGTCATCATGTCGCCGCACACCACGACCACGAACCCGGCGCCGGCGGACAGCCGCACCTCGCGCACATGCAGCTCGTGCCCGGACGGCGCGCCGAGGGCGGTCGGGTCGGTGGAGAAGGAGTACTGCGTCTTCGCCACGCAGACCGGCAGCGTCCCGTAGCCGTCGCGCTCGATCCGCTGCAGCCGCCGCCGCGCCCTCGCGTCCCAGGTCACCAGCTCGGCGCCGTACAGCCGCGTCGCGATCGTCTCGACCTTCTGCGCGAGCGGCAGGTCGTCGTCGTACGTGTAGGCGAACGTGTACGGCGACGGCGTGTCGAGGCTCTGCAGCACGCCCTTGGCGAGGTCCTGGGCGCCGACGCCGCCGTCGGCGAAGTGCGTCGCGGGGTAGGCCTGGACGCCCTCGGCGTTCACGAGGTCGACCACCTTGGCGATCTCGGCGTCGGTGTCGGTGGGGAAGCGGTTGACCGCGACGACGCACGGGATGCCGTAGACGTGCCGGATGTTGTCGAGGTGCCGGCGCAGGTTGACCATCCCCGCCTCGACGGCGGCGAGGTCCTCGGTGCCGAGGTCGGCGAGAGCGACGCCGCCGTGGTACTTCAGCGCGCGCACGGTCGCGACCACGACCGCGACGTCCGGTCGCAGCCCGGACTTGCGGCACTTGATGTCCACGAACTTCTCGGCGCCCAGGTCGGCACCGAAGCCGGCCTCGGTCACGACGATGTCCGCGAGGCGCAGCCCGGAGCGGGTTGCCATCACTGAGCTGCAGCCGTGCGCGATGTTGGCGAACGGGCCACCGTGCACGAACGCCGGCGCGCCCTCGAGGGTCTGCACCAGGTTGGGCGCCAGCGCGTCGCGCAGCAGCGCGGCCATCGCGCCGTCGGCGCCGAGCTCGCGCGCGGTCACCGGCTTCATGGCGCGGGTGTAGCCGATGACGATGTCGCCGATGCGCCGCTTGAGGTCGGCCCACGACTCGGTGAGGCAGAAGATCGCCATCAGCTCGGAGGCGACGACGATGTCGAAGCCGTCCTCGCGCGGGAAGCCGTTGACGTGGCCGCCGAGGGCGACGACGACCTCGCGCAGTGCGCGGTCGTTCATGTCGAGCACGCGCTTCCACGTCACGCTGCGCACGTCGATGTCGAGCTCGTTGCCGTGGTGCACGTGGTTGTCGATCAGCGCGGCGAGGAGATTGTTGGCCGCGGCGATCGCGGCGAAGTCGCCGGTGAAGTGCAGGTTGATGTCGGTCATCGGCACGACCTGGCTGTAGCCGCCACCGGCCGCGCCGCCCTTCATGCCGAACACCGGGCCCATCGACGGCTCGCGGAGGCACGCGACCGTGCGATGCCCGAGCCCGTGCAGCGCGTCGGTGAGGCCGACGGTCGTCGTGGTCTTGCCCTCGCCCGGCGGGGTGGGGGAGAGCGCGGTGACCAGCACCAGCCGGCCCAGCGGCCGGTCCGCGAGCGAGGCGAGATAGGTCAGGTCGACCTTCGCCTTGTAGTGCCCGTAGGGCACCAGGTGCTCCTCCGGGATCCCGAGCGTCTGCCGAGCGACGTCCTTGATCGGCCGCAGTACGGCGGCGTTGGCGATCTCGATGTCCGACAGCATGTGTCGCCTCCCTCGAACGACGTCCCGGAGAGGAGCTTCCTCAGCGGAACACGACGGTCCGTTGTCCGTTGAGCAGGACCCGGGACTGGGTGTGCCACCGGACCGCGCGGGAGAGCACCTGGGCCTCCACGTCGCGACCGGCGAGGACCAGCTGCTCCTGGTCGTAGGTGTGGTCCACCCGCACGACGTCCTGCTCGACGATCGGCCCCTCGTCGAGGTCGGCCGTCACGTAGTGGGCGGTGGCGCCGACCAGCTTGACGCCACGGTCGTACGCCTGGTGGTAGGGCTTGGCGCCCTTGAAGCTCGGCAGGAACGAGTGGTGGATGTTGATCGCCCGCCCCTCGAGCCGCCGGCACAGGTCGTCCGACAGCACCTGCATGTAGCGCGCGAGCACGACCAGGTGCGTGCCGGTGCTCTCGACGAGCTCCATCAGCTGAGCCTCGGCCTCGGGCTTGGTGTCCGGGGTGACGGGGATGTGGTGGAAGTCGAGCCCGTGCGACTTCACCAGCGGCTCCGCGTCGAGGTGGTTGGACACCACCCCGGTGATGTCGATCTGCAACGCGCCCGTGCTGGCCCGGAAGAGCAGGTCGTTGAGGCAGTGCAGGTGCTTGGAGACCATGATCAGCGTCCGGTACGGCGCCGTGGCGTCCCAGAGCTGGTACTCCATGCCGAACTCCTCGGCCACCGCCGCGAAGTCGGCACGCAGCCCTGGGGCGTCGACCGGCGACGTCACCGTGAAGTCGATGCGCATGAAGAAGCGGCCGGAGACCCGGTCGCCGAACTGTTGGCTCTCCACGATGTTGCCGCCGTGGCGCACCAGGAACCCGCTGACCGCGTGCACGATGCCGGGCCGGTCGGGGCACGACAGCACCAGGACGAAGTCGCCCGTGGCGGGGGTGGCCGATGCGGTTCCTGCTGGGACCATCAGTACGTCGTCCTCCGACTCTTCGTTGCGTTCTCCGAAACGGAGTCTGCGATACGCAACAACTCCTGCGCTAGTGTCTCGCTCATGAGCTCGGTCTCCGACGTGGGGAACGGCGCCACGAACGGGGGCGTCGGAGGAGTCCAGTCCGTCGACCGCGCACTGTCCATCCTGGAGGTCCTCGCCCGCATCGGCGAGGCGGGCGTGACCGAGGTGGCGGCCGAGCTCGGCGTGCACAAGAGCACCGCCTTCCGTCTCGTCGCCACCCTCGAGGCGCACCGCCTGGTGGAGCAGACCGGTGACCGCGGCAAGTACCGACTCGGCGTCGGCCTGCTGCGCCTGGCGGGTGCCACCACCGCACGGCTCGACGTCGTGCAGGAGGCCCGTCCCGTGTGCCGGCAGCTGGCGGCCGACACCGGCGAGACGGTCAACATCACGGTGCTGTCCGAGAGCTCGGCGCTGTACCTCGACCAGGTCGCCGGCGCGTCGGCGATCCAGCCGCACAACTGGGTCGGCCAGCACATCCCGCTGCACGCCACCAGCAACGGCAAGGTGCTGCTGAGCGGGTTGGACGACGCCGCGCTCCGCCGGCTGCTGCCCACCCTCCCGTCGTACACCCCTCGCACCATCACCAAGAAGGGCGACCTGCGCGCGGAGCTCGAGCAGGTCCGCGAGCAGGGGTACGCCGTCGCCGTCGACGAGCTCGAGGTCGGGCTCGCCGCGGTCGCGGCCCCGATCCGCAACGCCGCCGGCGACGTGATCGCCTCGATCAGCGTGTCGGGTCCGACATATCGGTTCTCGGACCGTTTGGACGAGCTTGCCGGGCAGGTGCGCGACTCTGCGCTCGAGGTCTCGCTGCGCCTGGGCTGGGGACACCGTCAGGTCACAACATCCGCGTAGTGCTTGACGGCCGCGTCGCCGCGCAGCATTCTCAGAACTAGGGAGCCTCGGTTGCGGCCTGAGAACCACGTTGCGCGATGCGCAACAGTTTTCCCGGCGTGAAGGGTGTGCCAGTGGCGGAGCTCTATGTCGACGGACAATGGGTGGCCGCCCGAGGGGGAGGGCGGCGGGAGATCCGCTGCCCTGCGGACGGGTCCCTCGTCGCCGAGGTCGACGAGGCAGGCGCCGAGGACACCGCTGCCGCCATCGCCGCGGCGCACCGCGCCTTCCACGAGGGGCCGTGGCCGCAGACGTCCGCGCGCGAACGCGGCGACCTGCTCCTGCGCCTCGCCGACCTGCTCGAGCGCGACGCCGACCAGGTCGCGCGGATGGAGTCGCTCGACACCGGCAAGCGCCTCGTCGAGAGCGAGTACGACGTGGCCGACGTCGTGTCGGTCTTCCGCCACTACGGCCACGTCGCCACCGAGGAGGCCGGGCGCGTCGTCGACACCGGCAACCCCGACGTCGTCAGCCGCATCGTGCACGAGCCGATCGGCGTCTGCGGCCTGATCACGCCCTGGAACTACCCGCTCCTGCAGGTCTCCTGGAAGGTCGCGCCGTGCCTGGCCGCAGGCAACACGTTCGTGCTCAAGCCCAGTGAGATCACCCCGCACACGGCGATCCACCTGATGCGACTGCTCGAGGAGGCGGGGCTGCCGGCGGGGGTCGGCAACCTCGTCCTCGGGGCGGGTGCCGAGGCGGGCGCGCCGCTGGCGACCGACCCGCGCGTCGACCTCGTGTCGTTCACCGGCGGCGTCGAGACCGGCCGGCGACTGATGGCCGCCGCCGCGCCGACCGTGAAGAAGGTCGCCCTCGAGCTCGGCGGCAA
>NZ_CAMPGZ010000235.1 GCF_946885725.1 uncultured Nocardioides sp. | reverse complement strand
CCGGCTGGCCAGGGCCGGTTCTGGATCTGTGGATAGATCCCCGGATCAGCCCCGGGTCAGCCCCGGATCAGCCCCGGATCAGCGAGGAGAGAGGTCCTGGACGGCCCAGTCGCCGTCCTCGCGCACCAGGTGGAAGCGGAAGCCCTGCTGGCCGCCCTCGAACTCCTGCGGCTTGGCGTCCTTGGTGGCGAAGACCTTCTGCGGCGCGACGTCGAAGGTCACCATCAGGCCGACCTCGTCGTCCGTGGCACCGGCCTCGGGCACCATCTTGTCGACCGTCCAGCCGTCGGACTCCACGTGGCCACCGTCGGCGTAGATCTTGTCGAGCTGGCCCGCGAAGTCCGCGCACGCGTCGCAGTCGTCGGTCGCGAGGGTCTTCAGCTCGGCGGTGTCACCGCTCGTGGTCGCCTTGTTCAGCGTGTCGGTCCAGTACGTGACGAACTGCTGCGCCCCGGCCTCGCCCGCGTTGTCGGCGTACGCCGGACGCTCCCCATCAGCCGAGCCGGACGACTCGTCGGAGGAGTTGTCGTCGGATCCGCAGGCCGCGGTGAACGAGAGCAGCAGCACGGCGGTCAGGGCGGCGAGCACACGGGAAAGCACGTGCTTCATGGTGGCACGCGGACGGCCACGATCCGGCACCGGGACCGTCACGGATCGGACACGGCCCCGGCGCCGGCGTGTGAGTCACGACACGCGCCGCGGCTCCCGCAGCGTGAGCGTGATGATCAGTGCCGCCACGAGCAGCCCGCCGACCGCCAGCACGAGCAGCACGACCGCCACCGCCGTCAGTGCCGGCGCGGTGGCACCGACCGACACCTCCGCGTCGACGCCGGCGGACCCGTCGGCGTTCATCACGACCGCCACCCACGTGCCGTCGGTCAGCTCCCAGTCGACGTTCTGCCGCCCCGGTCCCGCGCTGGCGGCAATCCACACGTCGGAGTCGGCGGGCGCGGTGCCGGGCTCGCCACCCGTGTGGGGCCGGTACGTCGTGTCGCGGTCGAAGCCGTCGATCGACACCAGCTCGTCGTACGCGACGCCGTCGAGGTACGCCCTCACGTCCTCGACGGGTCCGACGCCCACGAAGACCGGCTGCCCGTTGTCCGAGACCGCGGACAGGCGCACCCTGCCCAGCACGTCGTTCGGGACCCACTGCCATGCCGGGTCGATCTCGAACTCCGCGTCGTCGCTGACCACGGCGTAGCGAGCGCTCTCGAGGTCGACCTCGTCGCTCATCAGGAACCCGTCCGCGTCACGGCCCGCCTGGTCGATCACCAGCAGCGTGACGCCACCGACGCCGAGTCCCAGCGACCACAGGGCGATCAGGCACCCCGCGACCAGCGCGATGACCCGGCCGGCGCCCCAGCGCCGCGGCGCCGGCCCGTCCTGCGGCGGTGCCGGAGGCGGCGGCGACGGCTGGGCCCAACCCTGGCCGGGGGCCTGACCGGGCGGCTGAGAGGTCGGCTGAGAGGTCGGCTGAGAGGTCGGCTGAGAGGTCGGCTGGGCCGTGGACTGGTCGCTGAACTGAGCCGTGGCCTGGGTCGGGGGCTGGGTCGGCGGCGGGCCGGACGCCACGTCGAGCCGGCCGCCGTCGTCGGGCTCGTGACCGCCCTGGTCCAGCCGGAACGGCGGGTACTGGTCGGTCATCAGCGCGGCGTACGCCGCCACCCTCAGCACCCACCGGTTCAGGCCGAGCACCAGGTCGAACAGAGGGCGCGGGTACTTGCCGGTCACCAGCAGGATGACCGCCGCGACCAGCACCAGCAGGCCGACCAGCCCGTTGGACCAGATGATCGGCTCCACGCCGTCCTCGCTCACCCGGCTGCCGGCGTACACGCCGCCGCCGGCGATGAGCGCCACCACCAGGTACTGCGGGATCGCCAGCAGCCACCACTTCACGAGCACGAGGCCGCGCGAGAGGTGCTGCGGGTACTCCACGGTGAGCCGCGCGGGGTAGTCCGGTACGTCGTCGAGCGTGAACGGCGGGTAGCGGTCGGTGCCCAGCGCGTTGTAGGCGTAGTAGCCCACGCGCCAGGTCCAGCGCAGGACACCGACGTTGAAGTCGAAGATCGCCCGGGGGTAGCGCCCGGTGAACAGGATCGCGAAGAACGCGACCACGCTCAGCACCATGAACGCCAGCCACAGGAAGACGAGCACCACGTAGTGGGGGATGGCCAGGAGCCACTTGACCAGCCAGAGCCACCGGTTCAGCTGGGGATCGAGCTCGGCCTCGACGTGCAGCGGGTATGTCGTCGACATGACGGATCACCGTCCCTTCGCCTCCACCGTCCGGCGGCGCTGCCGAACCGGGGAGGGCCGAAAGGCCCTGCCCCGATGGACGCGTGGGCTAGGTGGCCAAGGGGCCGGCTGAGACTGGTGACCGGTGGCTCAGCGGGCGCGGCGGCCCGAGGAGCGGCGCGGCTTGTACTCGCTCAGCAGCCCGACGGCCACCAGGAACCGGGCGGTCAGCACGAACATCAGCAGCAGGCAAAGCGTCGCGCCGACCGTGGCCCCGGCGGTGAAGGCCCAGGCGACCGGGTCGCCGCCGCGAGCGAGCCGGCCGAAGTCGATGGCGGCGCGGACCAGGAAGAACCAGGCGACTCCGGCGGCGAGCGCGCCGACGACGAGCATCACGAGCGGCAGCCGGCTCTTGGGTTGCCGCTGCTTCTCCGCCCGACGCCTGCCTGCGCTCACTGCTTCTCGCCCCGTCCGCTCCGCCACCGCCACGTGCCAGATTCTGTCCCATCGACGACGCCGGTCGCTCGCAAACCCCGCCTGCCGGGAGTGCGCGTTGCGTCACCGACCGGCGAGTCGCAGCCGATCCGGGGGATTGGACCGGTCGGCGCGCCTCGTTTCCTGTACGACGTCCTGGGGTAACCATCGAGGCGAACGCAGTGCACGAATCTCCGCCCACCGTGCAGTCGCCCTGAGTGCCCGGTGCAGGACCCACGCAGGCCGACGATCGAGCTCGGTGGCGAGGCCTCTGCACCGGGCCGGCGCACGTCTGAGAGCCTGCTCCAGCCTCCTCCGGGGCCGGACCCTGCGGGAATGACCCGGACGGGCCGTGGAGATCCACCGAACGGGCCGTCCGGCTCCCGAGGCACGTGGTGGTCAGCGAGCCGCGACACGCCCGCGACGCGCCGTACCGGACCGAGTTTTCGGCCGCTGACCTGCGCTTTTACCGACAGGTCGAAGGAAGTTCGAGTTTCTTTCCCGATCAGGTTGCGCGCCCTGGGGGGCCGACCTAGGGTTACCACTACATCTAGTAGTTACACCGTTGTGGTTTTCCACATCTAGGCCCACAGGCTACCGGGGATTACCCACACGAAGCTGCCGGATGTCCCCACGTTACGCACAGGTTCGTCCCCAGGCTCCGCGCCTCTCGAGGCGTCCCAGGCGGGCAGAAATTGTCGGTGGGGAGCGTTGAACTAGAAGCGTCCTGACGAGCACAGCCTGGGAGAGGAGTGGCCGCGAGATGCACTGTCCGTACTGCCGCCACACCGACACCCGCGTGCTCGACAGCCGGGTCGCCGAGGACGGCGGAGCGATCCGCCGCCGGCGCACCTGCCAGGAGTGCGGCAAACGGTTCACCACCGTCGAGCAGATGCAGCTGACCGTGCTCAAGCGCAGCGGCGCCAGCGAGCCGTTCGCCCGCGAGAAGGCCATCCGCGGCGTCCGCAAGGCGTGCAAGGGCCGGCCGGTCTCCGAGGACGACCTCCAGTGCCTGGGCCAGACCGTCGAGGACACCCTGCGCGGCGACGGCTGGGCCGAGGTGCCCGCTCACGAGGTCGGTCTCGCCATCCTCGGGCCGCTGCGCGCGCTCGACGAGGTCGCCTACCTCCGGTTCGCGAGCGTCTACCGGGCGTTCGAGTCCGCCGACGACTTCGAGGCCGAGATCGCCCTGCTGCGCGCCGAGCGCGACGCCGAGGGCGACACCCGCGGCCCGGCAGACCAGGCGCTCGACGAGCCCGCCGGTCAACGCGCCGGCGACGCCGCCGTACCCACCGGGTAACCCACCGACTGCCCGGCGCGTCGTGGGGAAGCGGCGCGTCGGGCACACCAACTTCACAGCAGTCACACCAGTGACATCAGCATCAACGAGCAGCACCAGCAGCACGAGCAACACAGACACGGACATCGCCACCACGGGGGTGGCACCAGCAGTACGCCAGAGAGCGCCGGACCTGCACCGGCGTCGATAATTCGGGGAAAGGGAGCACCACATGACGGAGACCGCGAACGGCCCGGCACGCAGCACCACCGGCAAGAAGTCCGGGGCCAAGGGCGGCATCAAGGTGGAGCGCGTGTTCTCCACCGAGGGGGTGCACCCCTACGACGAGCTCAAGTGGGAGCGGCGCGACGTCGTCCAGACCAACTGGAAGACCGGCGAGACCGTCTTCGAGCAGCGCGGCGTGGAGTTCCCCGACTTCTGGTCGGTCAACGCCTCGACGATCGTCACCACCAAGTACTTCCGCGGCGCGGTCGGCACCGACGCCCGCGAGTGGAGCCTCAAGCAGCTCATCGACCGGGTCGTGAAGACCTACCGCAAGGCCGGCGAGGACCACGGCTACTTCGCGACCCCCGCCGACGCCGAGGTCTTCGAGCACGAGCTGATCTGGCTGCTGGTCAACCAGTACTTCTCGTTCAACTCCCCGGTGTGGTTCAACGTGGGCACCAAGAGCCCGCAGCAGGTCTCGGCGTGCTTCATCCTGTCCGTCGACGACTCGATGGACTCGATCCTGAACTGGTACAAGGAGGAGGGCTTCATCTTCAAGGGCGGCTCCGGTGCCGGCCTGAACCTCTCCCGCATCCGGTCGTCCAAGGAGCTGCTCTCCAGCGGCGGTACGGCGTCCGGCCCGGTCTCCTTCATGCGTGGCGCCGACGCCTCGGCGGGCACCATCAAGTCCGGCGGCGCCACGCGTCGCGCGGCCAAGATGGTCGTGCTCGACGTCGACCACCCCGACATCGAGGAGTTCGTCGAGACCAAGGCGCGCGAGGAGGACAAGATCCGCGCGCTGCGCGACGCCGGCTTCGACATGGACCTCGGCGGCCGCGACATCACCTCGGTGCAGTACCAGAACGCCAACAACTCCGTCCGCGTCAGCGACGAGTTCATGCGCGCGGTCGAGGAGGGCACCGAGTTCGGGCTGCGCGCCCGCTCCACCGGCGAGGTCATCGAGACCGTCGACGCCCGTGAGCTGTTCAAGAAGATCGCGAAGGCGGCGTGGGAGTGCGCCGACCCGGGTCTGCAGTACGACGACACCATCAACGACTGGCACACCAACCCCGAGACCGGCCGGATCACCGCGTCCAACCCGTGCTCGGAGTACATGTCGCTCGACAACTCGTCCTGCAACCTGGCGTCGCTGAACCTGATGAAGTTCCTGCGCGACGACGACACCTTCGACGCCGCACTGTTCGCCAAGGCGGTCGAGTTCATCATCACCGCGATGGACATCTCCATCTGCTTCGCCGACTTCCCGACCGAGGCGATCGGCAGGACCACCGTCGACTACCGCCAGCTCGGCATCGGCTACGCCAACCTCGGCGCGCTGCTGATGGCG
>NZ_CAMPGZ010000234.1 GCF_946885725.1 uncultured Nocardioides sp. | reverse complement strand
CGCTGATCCGGCCGCGCTGGACGGGCGTAGACGGGCGGCGAACGGGAACCACGTAGGCGACACCACGGAGCCAATCCACGGCTACCGTGGGACCACCATCGAAGGGGCCTGACCATGCTGGTGCTCGGACTCATCCTGATCCTCCTCGCGGTCGGCCTGCTCGTCGCCTTCCTGACGACCGGGTCGCAAACCGTCACGTTCGACAGCGGCGTCTTCGACGTCACGATGAGCACGTTGCTGATCTACCTCCTCGGCGCTCTCACCTTGCTGCTGCTCGTCGCCGGACTGGCTCTCATGCGAAGCGGCGCCCGCCGGGCCTCGCAGCGCCGCAAGGAGCGCAAGGAGCTCGCCCGTCTGCAGCGTGAGAAGGCCGAGCGCGCCACGCCTGCCGGGGAGACCGCAGTGGAGCAACGAGCCGGCGACACTGCTGCCGCCACGACGGCGCCCGACTCGGACCCGGCGACCACGACGACCGCGGCGACGACGGGCGAGACCGCCGGCCGGCCGACCCGGGAGACCCCGGCCGCGTCGACGGACGAGCCCTCGACGGGGCCGACGACCGAACCCGGCCAGCACCGTCAGGGCGTCTGAGCAGGACCCGCTCGCGCCGCGGCACGAACCTCGACCGATCGCCCCCACAGCACGGGGCCGGCCCTCGCGAGCGTGACGAGCACGCCGCGGTCGTCGACCCGGCAGCGGTCCAATGAGGCACCGTTGCGCGCCGCCATCCTGCTCGCGGCGTCGCAGCCGTCATGACCGCGCTGCAGCGCGACGGCCCCGGCGAGAGCGGCGAGGTCGGCCGCGGCCTGGACCCGGCGCTGCGCGACCAGGAGGCCGCCCTGGAACGCCAGCGCGAGCGCCATCAGGACGAGCACCCCGACGAAGGGCACGACCCAGACGGCGCTGCCGCGCTCGTCCGGCCGTCTCGTTCGTCGCGGTGCCCGCCCCGTGCTCACTGCTGCTCCTTGGCGGCGACCGCCTCGGCACGGACCGTGACGTGGGGCAGGAACGCCAGCAGTCCTCCCGGACCGCCGACGTCGGCCCTGACCACGACGGTGACGTCACTGTCTCCGCCGCGGACGTCGAAGTCGGCACCGTCCGGCGCGACACGTTCGCCCAGCGCGAGGGCGTTGCCCTGAGGCTCGTCGCGCGCCAGGGCGCGGGCGACCTCCCGAGCCGCGTCCACGGTGCGGACCTGTGCGGCGGCCAGCGCCAGCAGCCACACCAGCGCGACCGTCAGCGCGGCGAGGACCGGCATCACCATCACGGCCTCGGCGGTGACGGCACCACGCTCGGTCCGGGCGCGGCGAGCCTCGGTGCGGGAAACCCGCGTCGTGCGCCCCGGGTCGGGGGTGCGCGGTGCGCGCACCCCCGACCCGGGCCTCGTGGCGTGCCGCATCAGGGGAGTCCGATGACCTTGAGGATCAGCTCGAACAGCATCTTCAGCAGCTTCTCGCCCCAGTCGCTGGTGAGCAGCTTGATGAGCACAGCGGCGAGGCCGCAGCCGGCAGCCGTGGCGACGGCGTACTCGGCGGTGGCGACACCGCGCTCGTCGAGACGGGTGAGTCGGGCGACTCGGCGACGCAGGCGCGCGACGGGTGCGTGGGTCATGAATACCTCCTCGATGAGCCCGGCCGGGTGGCGCGGGCAGTGGGTGTGAGGTCGACTCTGGTCGCGGGAAGGACGGCGTGGGCCGGCGTGCTCGGCGGCTGGGGACGGGGTCGCCACGGGCCGCACTGGGGACGGGTTCCGGCTCACGGGAGGGTCACCACCGACAGCGATCCCGCCACCAGAGGAACCACGCCGAGCAGCACGAACGCCGGCAGCAGGCAGACTCCGAGCGGCAACGCGGCACGGACTCCGACCGCCCGCGCCCGGGCCTCGACCCGGCTGCGGGACGCCTGCCGCAGGTCGTCGGCGTGCGCCGCCATCGCGTCGGCGACCGAGGCGCCGCTGTCGACCGCGCGGAGCACCGTGCGGCCCCAGCTCCCGAGCTGCGGATGGGCCGCGACGTCGCGCCACACCCGGATCGGGTCCGCGCCGAGCCGGAGTCGCGTCGCGACCTCCTGGAGCTCGTCGCGCAGGGGGTGGTCGACGACGTCCGTGACCTGTTGGAGCGCGACGGCCGGAGCCTGGCCCGCGGCGAGACAGGACGCGAGCAGGTCCACGGCCAGCGGCAGGGCCTCGTCGATCGCCTCCCGACGGCGTCGGACCGAGGCCGGCTCGAGTCGTCGCAGCCACACGGCTACCGCGACGCCCGCGACCGCACCGGCGACGAGCCCGACCGGGCCGCCGACGAACAGGGCCGCACCCAGCCCGGCGGTGACACCGCCGAGAACGGGCAGCCTCCGGCCGGCGCGATCCCTCCCGGCTCCGTCCGTTCCACCGGCCGACCGCGGACCCGCGCGAGCCGTCGAGGGGAGAGCCGGACCGCGCGGCCACGCGAGCAGCACCGCAGCCGCCGCGAGGGCGGACGCGACGATGGCTACGGCGGAGGTCATCTCCCCTCCACCGAGCCGGCGATGCGGTCGATCCAGGCGAGCCCACCGACGACGAGGCCGACTCCGGCCAGGAGACAGGCCGCCCCTACCGGACTGTCCACCAGGAACGACCAGGGCGAGGCTCCGAGTCCCGAGGCCATCGCGAGCGTGCCGAGGGGCAGCAAGGCGACCAGCCGCGCCGTGGCCCGCGCGGACGCGAGCTCGCCGGCGACGAGGGAAGACGCGTGCTCACGCGCGCGCGCCGACGCGACCACCTGCGCCAGGGACGAGGCCAGTGCGGCACCAGAGCCGGTCGAGACCCGCCACGCGGCGGCCAGGTCAGCGAGCCCCTCGGCCCCGGGTCGGCGCGCGACGCTGCGGAGCGCCTCAGGTACGTCGGAGCCGAGGCGAGCGGCGGCCACGACCGGTCCGAGCTCGGGCCACACCTCGCCCGCGCGACCCAGGGCGTGCAGCTGTGGTCGGCCGGCGCGGAGCTCCCCGACCATGGCCTCACCGACCTCGACGACCAGGGCGCGAAGTCGTGCACGCGTGCGGGCGGCCCGGCGTTGGCGCACCGACCGGACGACGCCCGCACAGGCGAGCACCCCGGCCAGTCCGGCGACCAGCCTGCTGCCGTCGAGGAGCACGACTGCCGCGCCGACACCGGTGGCGCCGGCGAGCGGAAGGAGCAGCCGGGGCGACGCTCGCGACCGTGCTCCGCGCGGAAGGTCGTCGGGTCCGAGCCGCACGGGGACCAGGAGAGCGACCGCGACCGCGGCGGACACCGCCGCGACGAGGCCCGGCGTGACGGTCATGGCGCCGGCCGTTCGTCGAGCAGAGCCTGGAGATCCGCGGCCGCGGAGGCTTCGCGGGTGCGGCCGTCGACCGTGCGCACGGCAGGAACGGCGCGGACGCTGCCGCCGTCGTCGCGGCGCAGCACGGCGACCTCGGCCAGTCCGCGACGGCCGTCACGCTGTCGGTCGCGCGCGAGGTGCACGACGACGTCGACCGCGGCGGCGAGCTGGGAGTGCACCGCGGCCTGCGGCAGCCCGGCCGCCATGCCGAGGGCCTCGATGCGGGCGGGTACGTCGGACGCGGAGTTGGCGTGCAGGGTGCCACAGCCGCCCTCGTGACCGGTGTTGAGAGCGGCCAGGAGATCGGTTACTTCGGCCCCGCGCACCTCGCCGACCACCAATCGGTCCGGGCGCATGCGGAGCGCCTGCCGGACCAGCACCTGCATCGTCACCTCGCCCGCACCCTCGACGTTGGCGGGTCGAGTCTCGAGCCCGACGACGTGGGGGTGGTCGGGGCGGAGCTCGCTCGCGTCCTCGACCAGCACCATCCGGTCGTCGGGCGGCACCAGGCTGAGCAGGGCGGACAGCAGCGTGGTCTTGCCGGTGCCCGTGCCGCCGCTGACGAGGAACGACAGCCTGGCCGCGACGATCCGGCGCAGCAGATGTGCGGCCGGAGGGTCGAGCGACCCGGCGGCCACGAGCTCCTCCAACGTGAAGACGCGGCGCCGCGGGACGCGCAGGGAGATCGTCGTGCCGGGCCGGGCCAGCGGCGCGAGGACGGCGTGGAACCGGGTGCCGTCGGGCAGCCGGAGGTCGGCATAGGGCGTGGCGTCGTCGAGCCGCCGCCCACCTGCCGCCGCGAGCCGTTGCGCGAGGCGACGCACGGCGGTGTCGTCCGGGAACCGTACGCCGGTCAGCTCCAGGCCGACGCCACGGTCGAGGTAGACGGTCTCCGGACCGTTGACCAGCACGTCGGTGACGCCGTCGAGGCGCAGCAGCGGCTCGAGGGGACCGGCGCCGAGGACGTCGGCGGCGAGCCGGTCGTGGACGGCCAGCACGGCGGCGTCGCCGACGGGGCTGCCGCGCTCGCGGAGGGCGGCGGCGATGCGGGCGGGGCTGACGTCGGCACCGTCGCGGGCAAGGCGCGCGCGCACGGCATCGACGAGTGCGTCGTCGACCTGACCAGTCGCCGGGCCGGTCGAGGCGATCATCGCCGGCCTCGCCGTGCACGGGCGTCGACGCCGAGCGCCAGCAGCGCGTCACGGGCCGCGGCCGCGAGCGGACCGCGCAGCGGTCGTCCCACCGGGACCGGACCGAGCCCGAGGTCGACGTGCTCGACGACGCGGCGCCGCGACGGGTAGTCGGCGAGCAGCGGCAGGTCCAGCGCCGCGGCGACCCGGTCGCTGTCGACAGCCCCGGACGAGGTGCGCACGACGACGCCGGCGACGCGCTGGGGCTGACTCAGCCGGGCCGCGACACGCGCCGCCGAAGCGACCCCGGAGACCGTCGCGTGGGCGACGAGCACGGCTGCGTCGCAGCGCGCCAGCGCCGGGGCGGCGGCCGAGGGCGAGGGACCGGCGGCGGTCCGGGGCAGGTCGAGCACGAGCACGTCACAGCTGCGTTGCGCGGCCGCGACGACCTCGCGCACGACGGCGTCGTCGGGCTGTCGCACCTCTCCGCTGCCGAAGCCGAGGAGCGCCAGCTGCTCGCGGGTGGGCAGTGCCGCGCGCAGCGCCCGGGACCCGAGCCGGCCGTGAGCGCCGAGCAGGCCGTCCCAGCGCACGCCGTCGACCTCGTCATACCCGAGAAGCCGCACAAGGCCGGGACCCCACGGGTCGAGGTCGACGACCGTCGCGGGTGCGGCGCGGGCCGCGACCTGACCGAGGGCGGCCGCGAACGTGCTGGCGCCGGCGCCGCCGGAGCCACCCACGACTGCAACCGTCCGCGCGAGGGTCGTGGTGCCGTCGGCGACATCACCAAGCAGCTCGACCAACCAGGGCTCGGCCTGCGGCAGCTCGACCACGTCGCGTGCGCCGACCGCCACGGCGTCGCGGAAGACCCGGTCGGGTAGCGGCCCGGTGCCGACGACATGGACGTGGTCGTGCCGGACCGGTCGGTGCGGTGCGAGCTCGGCGGCGGTGTCCGCTCCGACGAGGACGAGCGACGCCGACGACCAGGACTGCAGCGCGGACGCGGGGTCGTGCGCGACGTCGTGGGTGACACCGGCGGCCGCGGCGAGCCGGAGCAGGTCGCCGAGCAGGGCGTCGTCACGGGTGGCGAGGAGCACGGGCAGGTCCATGCGCCGACGATCCCGGGC
>NZ_CAMPGZ010000233.1 GCF_946885725.1 uncultured Nocardioides sp. | reverse complement strand
GAAGATGACGCCCTGCTCCTCCAGGTCCTCGCGGATCTGGTGGTAGACGACCTCGGACTCGTACTGCGCGGCGACGCCGGCGACGAGGCGCTGCTTCTCCGCCTCGGGGATGCCGAGCTTGTCGTAGGTGTTGCGGATGTCCTCGGGCAGGTCGTCCCACGTCGCAGCCTGCTTCTCGGTGGACCGGACGAAGTACTTGATGTTGTCGAAGTCGATGTCGCCGAGCTCCGCGCCCCACGTGGGCATGGGCTTGCGCTGGAAGAGCTTGAGGCCCTTCAGGCGGAGGTCGAGCATCCACTGCGGCTCGCCCTTCTTGGCCGAGATGTCGCGGACGACCGCCTCGTTCAACCCGCGCTGCGCGGCCGCGCCGGCGGTGTCCGGGTCGGCCCAGCCGTACTCGTAGCGGCCGAGTCCGGCGAGCTCGGGGTTCATCTGCTCGATGGTGGTCACAGTCTGCTCAACCTCTCGTGGCGGACATGGTGCTCGTGGACGGGATGGTGCGGGGTGGCTCGGGGATGCAGGTGGTGCAGACGCCGTCGCCGTGGGCGATCGTCGCCAGGCGCTGGACGTGGCGGCCGAGAACCTTGCTGATGAACTCGGTCTCCGCCTCGCACAGCTGCGGGAACTCGTGGGCGACGTGCGAGACCGGGCAGTGCTGCTGGCACAGCTGCTGGCCGACCGGCCCCGACCGTACCGAGGCGGCGTAGCCGCTCTGGGTGAGCGTCTCGGCCAGCGCGACGGCCGGCTCGGCCTCGGGGCGCTGCGCCACGACCTCCTGGTAGCGAGACTCCAGCGTCTTCACTCGCTGGCGGGCGAACGCCATCACGGCCTCGTCACCGCCGGTCTCGGACAGGAATCGCAGCGCCTGCACGGCCAGGTCGTCGTACTGCTGGTCGAACCGGTCGCGACCGGCCTCGGTCAGTGCGAACACCTTCGCCGGGCGTCCCCGCCCGCGGGCGCCGTAGACCCGCGGCTCGCGCGGCTCGACGACTCCCTCCTCGACCAGGTGGTCGAGGTGCCGGCGCACGGCGGCAGGGGTGAGGTCCAGCCGCTCCGCGAGGGCTGCGGCCGTGCTCGGCCCCATCTCGAGGATCGACCGGGCCACCCGCTCCCGGGTGGGAGCGTCGCCGTGTGCGCTGCTCTCGATTTCCACAACAACATTGTGTCGTTAATGGGGTGCCCGCTTCAAATAAGGCTGCCCTTACCTGGCCTCATCTGCCCCCGGCTCGAAGGCGGGCCCCCGCGGCGGCGGTGACCCGTCCCACACGGTGCGCGGTCCGCCGGTGCGGGAGCGGTGCGGCTTCCTACACTCTCACCCGTGCCCCCGACCGACGACCCGAGCGCCCCGGCGGCCGTCCCGGCGGTTGCCCCGGCTGTGGTCCCAGCGGTGGTGGTCGAGGGGCTGCGGATGCGGTACGGCGACACCGTGGCGGTCGACGGGCTCGACCTGACGGTGCAGCGCGGCACGATCACCGCGGTGCTCGGCCCGAACGGCGCGGGCAAGACCACCACGCTCGAGACCTGCGAGGGCTACCGGCGGCCGCAGGAGGGTCACGTGAGGGTGCTCGGCCTCGACCCGCAGGCCGACCGCGCAGCCCTGCTCCCCCGGATCGGCGTGATGCTGCAGAGCGGCGGCGCCTGGTCGGGCGTGCACGCCGTCGAGATGCTCCGGCACGTCGCCGCGCTGCACGCGCACCCGCTCGATGTGGCGATGCTGGTGGAGCGGCTGGGTCTCGACGAGTGCGGCCGTACGCCGTACCGGCGGCTCTCGGGCGGCCAGCAGCAGCGACTCGGCCTGGCGATGGCCGTGGTGGGGCGGCCCGAGCTGGTCTTCGTCGACGAGCCGACCGCCGGCATGGACCCGCAGATGCGCCGCGCGACCTGGCAGCTGCTCGAGGAGATGCGCGCGGACGGCGTGACGGTGGTGCTCACCACGCACTACATGGACGAGGCCGAACGGCTCGCGGACGTCGTGCACGTCATCGACCGGGGCAGGCTGATCGCGAGCGGCACGCCCTACGAGCTCACCCGGGGCACCGGCACGAGCACGATCCGGCTGGTCGTCACCGAGCCGTTCCCGCCGGGTGCGCCGGCGTCGCTGCAGGCCACCCTCGGCCCGGACACCGACGTCCGGCCGGTCAACGCGCAGAGCCTGCTGATCACGGGCCCGGCCGACGCGACGACCCTGGCCAAGGTCTCGGCCTGGTGCGAGCAGCACGGAGTGCTGCCCGAGTCCCTCTCGCTGGGGCAGCGCACCCTGGAGGACGTGTTCCTCCAGATCACCGGACGGGAGCTCGCCTCGTGACCGCCCCGACCGGCACCGGCACGTTCGCGCCGCGGCCCGGCGCCGCGCCGTACCCGAAGATGGTCGCCGCCCAGGCCCGGATGGAGACCCGGCTGCTGCTGCGCAACGGTGAGCAGCTGCTGCTGGCCGTGGTGATCCCGCTGATCGTCCTCGTCGGCGGGCTGCTCGCGAGCCGGCGCTTCGACCTCGGCATCGAGGGCCGTCCGGTGGACCTGCTGGTGCCCGGTGTGCTGGCGCTCGCGGTGATGTCGACGAGCTTCACGTCGCTGGCGATCTCGACCGGTTTCGAGCGCAGGTACGGCGTGCTCAAGCGGCTCGGCTCGTCGCCGCTGCCCCGCTCCGGGCTACTGCTCGGGAAGGTCGGCGCGCTGCTGGTCGTCGAGCTGCTGCAGCTGATCGTGCTCGGCGGCGCCGGGCTGCTGCTCGGCTGGCGCCCGGACCTGACCGCCGCAGGTGTGATCGGCGCCGTGCTGGTCGCGCTGCTCGGCACCGCGGCGTTCGCCGCGCTGGGGCTGCTGCTCGCCGGGACGCTGCGCGCCGAAGCGACGCTCGCCGCAGCGAACCTCGTCTACCTGCTGCTCCTCGCCGGCGGCGCGGTCGTGCTGCCGACCTCGGCCTACGGCAGCGTGGGCTCCGCCCTTGCCTGGCTCCCCTCGGGCGCCCTGGGCGAGGGGCTGCGCACCGCCCTGGTCGACGGCGCCCTGCCCGCGCGCGAGCTCGTCGTGCTGGCGGTCTGGGCCGCGGCCGGCACCGCCCTCACCGCCCGCACCTTCCGATGGGAGTGACCGTGACCCCCAGCCCCGCCGCCGACCGGTGGCTGCGCCCCGCCGCGATCGCGAGCCTGCTCGGCAACATCGCGATCGTGCTGACCGGCGGCGTCGTCCGGTTGACCGGCTCCGGGCTGGGCTGCCCGACGTGGCCGCGGTGCACCGACCAGTCGTTCGTGCCGCACGGGGCGCTGGGCATCCACGGCGCGATCGAGTTCGGCAACCGGATGGTGACGTTCCTGCTCGCGGCGATCGCGATCGCCACCTTCCTGGTCGCGCTGCGGTCCGGGCGCTCGTCGCTGGTGAAGCTGTCGGTCGTGCTCGGCCTCGGCGTCCCGGCCCAGGCCGTGATCGGCGGCGTGACGGTGCTGACCGACCTGAACCCGTGGATCGTCGCGTTCCACCTGCTGGTGTCGCTCGCGATGATCGGCGTCGCCGTGGTGCTGCTGCGCCGCGTCGACGAGGGGGACGGCCCCGCCGTACCCACGGTGCCGCGGGCCCTCGTGCACCTGGCCCGGCTGACGTTCGTCGTCGGGTGGGTGGTGCTCTACCTCGGCACGGTCGTAACCGGCAGCGGCCCGCACGCCGGCGACCTCGCCGCCCCCCGCAACGGGCTGGACCCGCGCACCATCAGCCAGCTGCACACCGACTTCGTGTTCCTGCTCCTCGGCCTGACGATCGCGCTGGTGTTCGCGTTGCGAGCCGTGTCGGCACCGCCACGGGCGCAGCGCGCCGCACTCGTGCTTCTCGCGATCGAGCTTTCCCAGGGGGCCGTCGGGTTCGTGCAGTACTTCACCGACCTGCCGATCGCGCTCGTCGCGCTGCACCTCCTCGGCGCCGCGCTCACGTCGGCCGGGCTGGCCTGGGTGCTGGTCAGCCTGCGCGAGCGGGACTCGGCCGAGGCACCCGACGCCGAGCCCGCGCTGCGGAGATGACTCGGCCAACATGACGGGGAGATGACGGGACGGGCCCTCATCGGCACCCCCGTGCCCCGATGACGGCCCGTCCACTTTGCTAGACGCCGCGTCTCCGGGAAAAGTTGCAGCGATTATCGAGCCGATTTCTGGACGACGGGGATCCACAGCTCGGCGCGGCCGGTCGTGCCGCCCTCGTCGAGCTCCGTCTTCAGCATCGCCGGGCCCGGGCGCGCCTCGTAGGGGTGCGAGGGGAACCACTCGACGTACGCGTCGCGGTAGAGGTACTGGAACGCCTCCGGCACCTGCCCCTCCGTCTCGAACACCACCCACCTGCCCGCCTCGACCGGCATCGACTCGAGCCCCTCGGGGACCGCGTCGTCGCTCAGGCCCGTCACGGCCGCCAGCCAGTAGTCGAGCATCGAGCCCTCGCTGGCCGGGTCCTCGACGTCGTCGGTGACGTTGACGATGCCGGCGGGCTCGCGGTCGGAGAGCGCGGCCAGCTGCTGCCAGGTCGCCTTCGGCAGGCTTCGGGTGAACTCGCTGATCGCGGTGTTCTCGCCCAGGTGCACCAGTGGCACCCGCTTCCGTACGCCGACCAGGCGGAGCTCCTCGAGCTCGGTGATGCGGTACCGCATAGTGCTGCTCCCTTCGACGACGACGCGGAAGGAGAGCGGGGCCTGCGAGACCAGCGCCGCGCGCGTGCGGCGCGCGTCGCCCGGTCCGATGCCGTGGACCGCGCGGAACGCCCGCGCGAACCCCTCGCCGGACTCGTAGCCGTAGCGGACCGCGATGTCGAGCAGCGTCTCGTCGCTGCCGACGACCGCCGCGCCGGCGAGCGTCATGCGGCGCCGGCGGACGTACTCCGACAGCGGCATCCCGGCGAGCGCCGAGAACATCCGCCGGAAGTGGTACTCCGACGTCATCGCCACCCGGGCCAGCTCGCGCGGGTCGATGTCGCCGTCGCGGGCCACCTCCAGGTGCGCCTCGACGTACGCCATCGCGTCGTTGAACCGGTCCAGCACCCCGTCATCCTTCCTCGTCCTGTTTCGTTGCTTCTCCGACGACACAGGACGCTAGGTGCCTGGCGGGGGCGGTCACCCGACGTCGCGTGCCCGTTCCGGTCGGGTCACGCCGGCGGCGTCGCCGAGCCGGCGGAGCTCGTCGGCGAGCGCGGCGGCCGACCAGTGCGCATTGAGGCCGGAGGGGTTGGGCAGCACCCACAGCCGGGTGTCGCCCCACCGGACCTGCTGCTCCCCCACCTGGGCGGTGCGGTCGCCGAACGCGGCGCGGTACGCCGTCACGCCCAGCACGGCCAGCCACGCCGGCCGGTGGCGCTCGATCATGGCGCGCAGGGCGGCGCCGCCGTCGACGTACTCCTGGGGGCTGAGCTCGTCGGCGCGTGCGCTGGCGCGGGGTACGACGTTGGTCAGGCCGAGCCCGAGCGGCAGCAGCTCCTCCTGGTCGCTGGGGTCGAACCGACGCGGGGTCAGCCCGGCGGCGTGCAGCGCCGGCCAGAACCGGTTGCCGGGCCGCGCGAAGTGGTGGCCGGTCGCCGCCGACCAGAGTCCGGGGTTGATTCCGCAGAACACGATCCGCAGACCGGGCCCGAGCACGTCCGGCAGCACCCGGTCGCGCGCCGCCTCCAGGTCGTCCTTGCTCGGGC
>NZ_CAMPGZ010000232.1 GCF_946885725.1 uncultured Nocardioides sp. | reverse complement strand
GCCCGTGGCCGGCCTCGTCCTGCACCTTGGCGAGCAGGATCGCCTTGCGGCGCAGCGAGGGCGCGCGGGTGATCCAGTTGCCCTCCGGCTGCATGCCGATGATCTCGGAGTGCGCGTGCTGCGCGATCTGCCGGATCAGCGTCTTGCGGTAGCCCTCGGGCATCCAGTCACGCGGCTCGATCCGCTCGTTGTGCGCGATGATCGCGTCGAACTGCGCCTGGAGCTGCGGGTCGGGTGCCGCGTTGGTTTCCGAGGTCGTCATGGTCCTCCGCTCCCACACCATTTACTGACCGATCGGTCTGTATTACTGTGACACAGGATCGTCCCGCCGACAACCCGCCCTAGGAGTGCGCCCGTGCCTGGAACCCCGATGCTCGAGAGCTACGCCGCCGGCCGCTGGTACGCCGCAAGCGACGAGGGCAAGCCCCTGCTGGACGCGGCCACGGGCGAGGAGGTCGCCCGCATCTCGTCGGCCGGGCTCGACCTCGGGGAGATGACGACGTACGCCCGCACCGTCGGCGGTCCCGCCCTCCGCGCACTGACGTTCCACGAGCGCGCGGCGCTCATCAAGGACGTCGCCAAGCACCTGTCCAACCCGGAGACCGGGATCAAGGACGAGCTCTACGACCTGTCCTTCCGCACTGGCGCGACCAAGCGCGACTCTATGGTCGACATCGACGGCGGCTTCGGCACGCTGTTCTCGATGGCCGGCAAGGGCGTCCGCGAGATGCCCAACGACACGGTGTACGTCGACGGCGGGCTCGAGCAGCTCGGCCGGCAGGGCCAGTTCGTCGGCCAGCACGTCTACACCACGCGGCCGGGCGTCGCGGTCCAGGTCAACGCGTTCAACTTCCCGGTCTGGGGGTTCCTCGAGAAGCTCGCGCCGGCGTTCATCTCCGGGATGCCGACGATCGTGAAGCCGGCCGCGCAGACGGCGTACCTCACCGAGCTCTGCGTCCGCCGCATCATCGAGTCGGGGATCCTGCCCGAGGGCTCCCTGCAGCTGCTCTGCGGCAGCCCGGCCGGCCTGCTCGACGAGCTGACCGTGCAGGACATCGTCGCGTTCACGGGCTCCGCCCACACCGCGGGTCTGCTGCGCACCCACACCAACGTCATGCACGGCGGGGTGCAGCTCGGCGTCGAGGCCGACTCGCTGAACTGCTCGATCCTCGGCCCGGACGTCACCGCCGAGGACCCGGAGTTCGACCTGTTCGTCAAGGGCGTCGTCGCCGAGATGACCGTCAAGGCCGGGCAGAAGTGCACGGCGATCCGGCGTGCGATCGTGCCCGCGGGCATCGCCGGCCAGGTCGTCGACGCGATCTCCGCGCGGCTGGCCAAGACCACGGTCGGCGACCCCCGCCACGACGACGTCCGCATGGGCGCGCTGGTCTCGCTCGACCAGCGCGAGGAGGTCCGCAAGGCGGTCCAGCAGCTGCGCTCGTCGGCCGAAGTCGTCTTCGGCGACCCGGACCACGTCGAGCTGGTGGCGGGCGACGCGGAGCGCGGCGCGTTCATGTCGCCGGTGCTGCTGCGCGCGCAGCGCGGTGCGGTCGAGCCGCACGACGTCGAGCCGTTCGGCCCGGTCAGCACCGTGCTCACCTACGACACCGTCGACGAGGCCGTCGAGCTGGCGGCCCGCGGCCGCGGCAGCCTGGCCGGCTCGCTGGTCACCCACGACCCGGAGGTCGCGCGCACCGTCGTGCTCGGCCTCGCGCCCTGGCACGGCCGCATCCTCGTGCTCGACCGCGACGACGCGGCCGAGTCCACCGGCCACGGCTCGCCGCTGCCGATGCTCGTGCACGGCGGCCCCGGCCGCGCCGGCGGCGGCGAGGAGCTCGGCGGCGTCCGCGGCGTGCTGCACCACATGCAGCGCTCGGCGATCCAGGCCTCCCCGGCGATGATGACCGCGGTCACCGGCCGCTGGACCAAGGGCTCGCCGCGCAACGAGGACGGCGTGCACCCGTTCCGCAAGAGCCTCGCCGAGCTGCGCATCGGCGACACGATCAGGTCCGAGCCCCGCACGGTCACGCGCGCGGACATCGACCACTTCGCGGAGTTCACCGGCGACACGTTCTACGCCCACACCGACCCCGAGGCGGCGGCGAAGAACCCGCTGTTCGGCGGCATCGTCGCCCACGGCTACCTCGTGGTCTCGCTCGCCGCAGGTCTCTTCGTCGACCCCGACCCGGGCCCGGTGCTCGCGAACTTCGGCGTCGACAACCTGCGCTTCCTCACGCCCGTCAAGGCCGAGGACTCGATCGCGGTGACGCTCACGGTCAAGCAGATCACCCCGCGCCGCAGCGCCGACTACGGCGAGGTGCGCTGGGACGCGGTCGTGACCAACCAGGACGGCGACCCGGTCGCGACGTACGACGTGCTCACGCTCGTCGCCAAGGGATGGCCGCAGGACTGACCCGCGCCGGCCATCGGCGGGCGGTCACAGCCCGTCGATGTCCAGCACCCCGGTCTTCTCGATCCGCTTCCAGACCTCGTCGGCCTGGTGGGCAGCGAAGCTCGCGGTGAGGTGCTGCTTGTCACGCCACACCACCATGCCGTCCACGACCGGGGAGCACAGCGGCTCCGCCGGGCAGAAGGCCGGGTTGAGGTCGACGGTGTAGCGGTCGTCGGCGTCCGCCGCGAGCGCGAGGTAGAACGCGTCGGTCGGCCGGTTCTTCGTGGTCAGCGGCACCACGCACTCGTCCGGGTCCTTGGCGGACGTGAGGCAGTCGTTGGGCACGAACGACTTGGGGGTGGCGACCGACTGCACCATCAGGGTCCGGTCGGCGACCTTCTCGATCTTGTCGAGCGTGTCCCGGGTCGCCCGCAGCACCATGCGCTCCAGCGGGGCCTCCTTGCCGTCGCGCGGCTCGAGCTTCTGCTTCCACTTCCCGCTGTCGCGCGGCAGGCTCGACACGATCACCAAGTCGGGGTCGAGCTTCGGCAGCACCGTGTCGTACCAGCCCTCGCGCGCGGCGTCGCACCGCTTCTGCCGCTCGGGCGAGGACTGGACGTTGCGCAGGTTCTCCTGCCAGGGGCAGCCCATCACGGTGTTGGTCGAGAGCTTGAAGCCGTGCTTCTTGGCCAGCTTCTCGAACATCCCGGTCATCATGCGCGCGTGGCTGTCGCCGATCAGCAGGATGTGCGGGCCCTTGCCGTCGCGCAGCACGCAGCGCTCGGTGTCGTCGCCCTGGCAGTTCTTCTCGGTGCCCCGGTCGCGGTCGACCTTCTTCCAGTCGACGTCCTTGGGCAGCGGCTCCGACTTCGCCGCGGCGAGCTTGGCGACCGCGCCACTGCCGCCGGCGGCCTGGGTGGCGACGGCGGGCGGACGCTGGCGCTCCAGCACCGTCGGTACGACGAGCAGGGCGGCGAGCACGCAAGCAGTGACGCCCACCGCGGACACCGACCAGCGGAACCGGTTGAGCCGCTTGGCGGTCCGGATCGGCTGCTCCAGCAGCTCGGCCGACGCCGCGGCCAGGCCGGTCGACAGCACGGCCGCCAGCACCGCCATCGTCACGGGACCGACGTCGAGGAACATGCCCATGACGAGGATGGCCGGCCAGTGCCAGAGGTACGTCGAGTAGGAGATCTGGCCGAGGTACACGATCGGCCTCGCCGAGAACACCTTCGCCACCGGCTGGCCCTCGTCGAGCATCAGACCGGCGATGATCATCAGGCAGGTCGCCGTACCGAGGAAGCCGCGCACGGACTGCGACATCGCCACGACCGTGAAGCAGAGCACGCCGAACCCGGCCAGCCCGGTGACAGCGAGCGCGCGCGCTCCGAAGCGGGGAAGCCGCACCGGCCAGGTGCGCAGGGCGACGGCCATGAGGGCGCCCGCGGAGAGCTGGTAGAGGCGGGCGTCGGTGCCGTAGTAGGCGTGGATCGGGTCGGCCGTGGCCCAGTAGACCTGGGCGGCGACCGAGGCTGCCGTCACGAGCGCGAGCCCGGCGACCATGGCCCCGCGCCGCGAGAGCTTCGCCAGCAGCAGGATCAGCAGCGGGAAGACGACGTAGAACTGCTCCTCGATGCTGAGCGTCCAGAAGTGCAGGAACGGGCTCTTGTCGACGTTGGGCGCGAAGTAGTCGTTGGCCTGGCCGATGAACCGCCAGTTGGCGACGTACAGCAGGGAGCTCTGCGCGTCGCCGACGAGGCGGACGCGGCGCACGACCGGGGCGACCAGCAGGAAGACCAGACTGATGCCGATGATCGCGACGAGCGCGGCGGGCAGCAGCCGGCGCACCCGGCGGGCGTAGAAGCGACCGAGGTCGAGCCGCCCGGTGCGCTCCATCTCGGTGAGCACCACGTTGGTCACGAGGTAGCCGGACAGCACGAAGAACAGGTTGACGGCGATGAAGCTGCCCTGGATCCACGGCACTTGCGTGTGGAACAGGATGATCAGGTACATCGCGAGCATGCGCAGTCCGTCGAGCGAGGGACGGTACGCCCAGGACGTCGCAGTCGAGGCCATGTCCGTTCTCCTTCCCGGGAGGGAGTCGCGACACGCGTGAGGCCGGCCGAAATGGGTGGTAGACCCCATTCCGCCGGCGCGTGCGACCGGCGGAGATTTGGTCGGGCCTGTGGGCCGATCTTCGGGAGGTGTCCTTGCCGGTCGCGGTGCGTTCGTCCTTCGACCGGTGGGCAGCGAGCTACGAGCTCAGCGACCTGCAGCACCTGCTCTTCGACCCCGTCCACGCCACGGTACAAGCCGAGGTCCACCGGCTCGTCGTGGACCGTGCGGCCGTGCTCGACATCGGCTGCGGCACGGGGCGCCTGCTGCGACGGCTCGGCCCGGAGTTCGCGCAGTGCGTGGGTGTCGACCCCGCGCCGGGGATGGTCGAGGCCGCGCGGGAGCTCGGCACGGACGCGGTGCTGGTGTGCGCGTCCGCCGAGTGGCTCCCGCTCCCCGACGCGGCGTTCTCGCTGGTCACCGCGACGCTGTCCGCGCGGCACTGGCACGACCTGGACGCCGGGCTGGCCGAGGTCGCGCGCGTGCTCGGCCGCGACGGGCTCGCCGTGGTCGGTGAGGCGCGCACCGGTCGTTCGCCGTACCTCGAGAGGAAGCGGGCGGCACCGCACGGCCTGGACGTGGTCGCCTGCGTGCCCGCGCCAGTGCGCGGACCGGTGCCGCTCGCCGACGTCGTCACGCTGCGCCGCCGCGGCTGAACGCCCTGCCCGGGCGCGGCGCAATCGCGTTGCCGACGCCGTGACCCCGCTCTAGCGTCGCGGTCATGCCTCTCGACCTGTTCGCACTCACCTTCGACGCCAACGACCCACGTTGCCTCGCGGACTTCTGGGCCGAGGTGCTGGGCCGGACCGAGACGGATGACCACGGCGACGGCGTCGCGCTGCTGCCGACCGACGACACCGGCTTCCGGCTCCGTTTCGTGCCGAACCGGTACGCCAAGACCTGGGTGAGCAACCGCGCCCACTTCGACCTCACCAGCACGTCGCTCGAGGACCAGCAGGCGCGGGTCGAGCGCGCGCTCGAGCTCGGCGGACGGCACTACGACGTCGGCCAGCTCCCCGAGGAGAAGCACGTCGTCCTCGCCGACCCGGAGGACAACGAGTTCGACGTGCTCGAGCCGGGCAACAAGTTCCTCGAAGGCTGCGGTCTCGAGGGCGCCCTGGCCAGCGACGGAAGCCAGGCCGTCGGCTACTTCTGGAGCAAGGC
>NZ_CAMPGZ010000231.1 GCF_946885725.1 uncultured Nocardioides sp. | reverse complement strand
CCTTGATCAGCGGGTTGATCGCGGGGCCGGCGGTGTCCTTGAACGGGTCGCCGACGGTGTCGCCGATGACGGTGGCCTCGTGGGCCGGGGAGCCCTTGCCGCCGTGGTGGCCGTCCTCGACGAGCTTCTTGGCGTTGTCCCAGGCGCCGCCGGAGTTGGCCAGGAAGATCGCCATCAGCGTGCCGGCACCGATCGCGCCGGCCAGGTAGCCGGCCAACGGCCCCACGCCGAGGCCGAAGCCGACGGCAATCGGCGCGAAGATGGCGAGGAGACCCGGCGTGGCGAGCTCGCGCAGCGAGTCGCGGGTGCAGATGTCGACGACCTTGCCGTACTCCGGACGGCCGGTGCCCTCCATGATCCCCGGGATCTCCTTGAACTGGCGGCGCACCTCGTAGACCACCGCACCGGCGGCACGGCCGACCGCGTTGATGGCCAGACCGGAGAACAGGAACACCACGGCCGCACCGATGAGCAGACCGACCAGGACGTCGGCGGAGAAGACGTTCGCGACGAAGGTCTCGCCGAGCTCGGTCTCGATCGCCTGGGTGTAGGAGCCGAACAGCGCGGTCGCGGCCAGCACGGCCGTGGCGATCGCGATGCCCTTGGTGATCGCCTTGGTCGTGTTGCCGACCGCGTCGAGCTCGGTGAGGATCTGCGCGCCGTCGCCGTCGACGTCGCCGGACATCTCGGCGATGCCCTGGGCGTTGTCGGAGACCGGGCCGAAGGTGTCCATCGCGACGATGACACCGACCGTTGTCAGCAGGCCACAGCCCGCGAGGGCCACGGCGAACAGCGAGACCGCGACGACGCCGGAGCCGAGGAGGAAGGCCCCGTACACCGCGGCGCCGATGACCAGGGCGGTGAAGACGGCCGACTCGAAGCCGACGGAGAGACCGGACAGGATCACGGTGGCCGCGCCGGTGAGCGAGGTCTTGCCGACGTCCTTGACCGGGCGGTGGTCGGTGCCGGTGAAGTAGCCGGTCAGCGAGAGGATCACGGCCGCCAGCACGATGCCGATCAGCACCGCGACGGTGGCGATGACGCGCGGGTCGCCGTCGTACGACGGACCGTTGGTCAGGCCGTCGAAGCTGCTCGGCAGGTAGATGAACGCCGCCAGCGTGCACAGCACGGCGGAGACGCCGGCCGAGATGTAGAAGGCGCGGTTGATCGTGGTGAGGCCGTTCTCGCCGGCCCGCGGCTTGGTGATGTAGACACCGAGGATCGCGGTGAGCGCACCGAGCGCGGGGACGATGAGCGGGAAGACCAGGCCCTCGGCGCCGAAGGCGGCCTTGCCGAGGATCAGCGCGGCGACCAGGGTCACGGCGTAGGACTCGAAGAGGTCGGCGGCCATACCGGCGCAGTCACCGACGTTGTCGCCGACGTTGTCGGCGATGGTCGCGGCGTTGCGCGGGTCGTCCTCGGGGATGTTGTTCTCCACCTTGCCGACGAGGTCGGCGCCCACGTCGGCGGCCTTGGTGAAGATGCCGCCACCGACACGCATGAACATCGCGAGCAGCGCGGCGCCGAAGCCGAAGCCCTCGAGCACGGTCGGGGCGTCGCTCTTGTAGATGAGGACGACGAGTGCCGCGCCGAGCAGGCCGAGGCCGACCGTCGCCATACCGACGACGCCACCGGTGCGGAACGCGATCCGCATGGCCGGGTCGCGACCCTCGTCTCGCGCGGCCGCCGCGACGCGCACGTTGGCGCGCACGGCCAGGGACATGCCGAGGTAACCGATCGCCGCAGAGAAGCCGGCGCCGACGAGGAAGAAGATCGAGCGACCGATCTTCACGTCGAGGCCGCCGTGAGCCGGCAGCAGGAACAGCAGCACGAACGCCGCCACGGCGAAGATGCCGAGCGTGCGGAACTGCCGTCCGAGGAAGGCCGCGGCTCCCTCCTGCACGGCTTGAGCGATGTTCTGCATGTTGGTCGTGCCCTCGCCGGCCGCGAGTACCTGCCTGCGGAACATCATCCCCATCACCAGCGCGATGACCGCGATGGCTCCGACGATGATGACGAAGGTCAGGTTGCCGCCGGACAGGTCCACGGTCGCAGCCTCGCCGCCGGTCTCGGCGGCAAAGATGTGCCCGGACATACGTCCTCCTCCGAATGGGCCCGCTTCAGGGTTCCCGTCGTGAATGTGCGCGCGCACCCGGCCTCGCCGAGGGATGCCCACAGGCGTGACCTGCACCACGCGCGTCTAGGTGTGCGGGAGTCTACGCACGAACTCCGGCGCTCAGGACCCGGGGCATGTGGGATGGCCCACATTTCTTCACCGGACTCCGGAGACCCCGAAGGCACAAGGGTTTCCGCGACCGGAACGGCCGCGTTCCGGTGTCCGATCAGCCCAGCTCAGGCGGCTTGGACGACCCAGGACATCGACAGCGTGGTGGTATCGCCGTCGTGGGAGATGGAGAGGTCGTCGATCAGACCGCGCAGGAGCGCCCAGGGCTCGACGCCGTCGACGTCGGAGTCGGGCTCGTCGTCCACCTGGATGTGGCCGGTGGCGACGACGTCGACGACCAGCTTGCCGTCCATGGTGAGGTTCACGGTCACCGGACCCTCACCCTCGCCCTCCTCACCGACCATGAGCGCGCAGGCCTCGCCGACGGCGAGACGGACTTCCTCGACGAACTCCTCGTCGTGGCTGGCGCGCCGGGCGACGGCGGCCGCGATGAGGCGGACGGTGCGGACCAGAGCAGGGTCACGCGCGATGGAGACGGTGACCCCCGTCCCGGTGCGTGACGAGGTGCGTGCGGACCCCATCCGGGTCAGTGCTCGGCGAGCGCGTCGGCCTGCGACCCGTGGATGACGAAGACCTTGGCCAGGCCGGTGATCCGGAAGATCTTGAGCAGGCGCTCCTGGTTGCAGATCAGGCGCATCGAGCCGTCGTGCGCGCGCACCTTCTTCAGGCCGCCGACGAGGACACCGAGACCGGTCGAGTCGAGGAAGTCGACCTTCTCCATGTCGATCACCAGGTTGTACTCGCCGTTCCCGACGAGCTCGGTGATCTTGTCGCGCAGCTTGGGCGCGGTGTAGACGTCGATCTCGCCGCCCACCTCGATGATGGTGTGACCACCCTCGTGGCGCGTATCAAGTGACAGGTCCACGCCCTACTCCTCGATCTGGTTGCCGTTGCCCGGTCAGGATGACCCACCCGGCCGTCCCCCAGAGTGCATTCAATCATGCACCCCTGTGGCCCACCGGTCACTCTGCCAGATTCCGGGTGGTCCGGGTAACGCGCGGGGCCGCCGTCCCTCCACGGCGTTCGGACGGACCGTTGCCGGACCTCGACCTCGGGTGGTCTCCGGTGAGCTCGCCTGTGTCCGTGGGCGTCGGAGGGATTTGTCAGACTCGCGAGGTGTCCCCCACCCGCTCCTCGAGCGCCGTCGACGTCCTGCGCCGCCTCGCGGATTCGCCGCGTGGTGCCGGCGTCCTCGGCGAGGGCGACGAGGCACCCCCGCGGCTGACCCATCTCGAGGTGCTGCCCGCCCGTCCGGGCACACGCGTGGACTGGCCGGCGTGGCTTCCGGAGTCACTGCGCGAGGCGTGGGTCGCCCGCGGCATCGAGCGGCCGTGGTCGCACCAGGCACGAGCCGCCGAGCTGGCGCACCGAGGTGAGCACGTGGTGCTCGCGACCGGGACCGCGTCCGGCAAGTCCCTCGGCTACCTGATGCCGGCGCTCACATCGGTGCTGACGTCACGGGACCGGTTCGGTCGCCGGGGGGCCACCGTTCTCTACCTCTCGCCCACCAAGGCGCTGGCCCAGGACCAGCTGAGCTCGCTGCTCGCTCTCGACCTGCCGGGCCTGGCCGCCACGACCCACGACGGCGACTCGTCCCGCGAGCAACGCGTCTTCGCTCGGGACCACGCGGAGTACGTCCTCACCAACCCCGACATGCTCCACCACTCGCTGCTGCCCGGGCACGAGCGATGGGCGCGCTTCCTCGGCTCGTTGCGGTACGTCGTCATCGACGAGTGCCACCACTACCGAGGTGTCTTCGGCGCCCACGTCGCGCAGATCGTGCGACGGCTGCGGCGCATCTGCGCGTTCCACGGCGCGTCGCCGACGTTCGTGCTCGCGTCCGCCACAGTCGCCGAGCCCGATGTCTCGGCGGGTCGGCTCATCGGCCTCCCGGTCACCGCTGTCGACGACGATGCCTCGCAGCGCGGCGAGGTCGCGCTCGCGTTGTGGGAGCCGCCGTTCTCGTCGTACCTCGGCGAGAACGGCGCGCCCGTGCGCCGGTCCGCCACCGCCGAGACCGCCGACCTGCTCACCGACCTCGTCGTCGACGGCGTGCGCACGCTGTCATTCGTCCGCTCGCGGCGCGGCGCCGAGTCGGTCGCGATGACCGCGCGCCGGCTGCTGGACGAGGTCGAGCCCGGGCTCGCCCGACGGGTGGCGGCCTACCGTGGTGGCTACCTGCCCGAGGACCGCCGCGCCCTCGAGGGCGACCTCCGCACGGGCAAGCTGCTCGGCGTCGCGGCGACCAACGCCCTCGAGCTCGGCATCGACGTCTCCGGTCTCGACGCCGTGATCATGGCGGGCTTCCCCGGCACGCGTGCCGCGCTGTGGCAGCAGGTCGGCCGCGCCGGGCGACGCGGTGGCGACGCACTCGGCGTCCTCGTCGCGCGCGACGACCCGCTGGACACCTACCTGGTGAACCACCCCGAGGCGCTGTTCGGTCGGCCTGTCGAGGCCAATGTCTTCGACCCCGACAACGCGTACGTCCTCGGACCGCACCTGTGCGCAGCCGCCGACGAGCTGCCGTTGACCGAGCAGGACCTCCCCATGTTCGGGCCGCTCGCCCGCGCGGGAGTCGACGCGCTCACCGAGGCCGGCATGCTCCGCCGTCGCGCCCGCGGCTGGCACTGGACCGACCGCCGCCGCGCCAGCGACCTCGCCGACATCCGCTCGAGCGGCGGCGCGCCCGTGCGTCTCGTCGAGGCCGGCACCGGCCGGCTCGTCGGCACCGTCGACCAGGGCTCCGCGCACGGCACCGTGCACGAGGGCGCGGTGTACCTCCACCAGGGCGAGACCTACGTCGTCGAGACACTCGACCTCGACGACGACGTCGCCGTGCTGCGTCCCGACGACCCGCCGTACACCACCAGCGCCCGCGACCTCACCGACATCGCCATCACCGGCCGGCGCGAGCACGTCGCCTGGGGACCGGCCGAGGTGGCGACGGGCACCGTCCGGGTCACGCACCAGGTCGTGTCGTACGTCCGCAAGCAGCTGCGCACCGGCGAGCTGATGGGCGAGGAGCCCCTCGACCTGCCCGAACGCATCCTCGACACCACCGCGGTCTGGTGGACCCTGCCCGACGACGTACTGGAGGAGGGCGGCTTCGCCGGTCGCGACCGGCCCGGCGCGGCCCATGCCGCCGAGCACGCCTCGATCGGGCTGCTGCCGCTGTTCGCGACCTGCGACCGGTGGGACATCGGCGGCGTGTCGACCGCGCGGCATCCCGACACCGGCATCCTCACCGTCTTCGTCTACGACGGGCATCCCGGCGGCGCCGGCTTCGCCGAGCGCGGCTACCGCGCCGCCGCCGAGTGGCTCACCGCCACGCGCGAGGCGATCGACGCGTGCGCGTGCCTGGAAGGCTGCCCGTCGTGCGTGCAGTCCCCGAAGTGCGGCAACAACAACAACCCGCTCGACAAAGCCGGCGCCGTCGCGATGCTCGACCTGCTCCTGCGGCACGCCCCGCGCTGATCCGGCCGC
>NZ_CAMPGZ010000230.1 GCF_946885725.1 uncultured Nocardioides sp. | reverse complement strand
CCGGTGCGGCGCCGATGTTCTGGAAGTTGTGCGGCGTACCGCGCGGCCCGAACGCCAACCCGCCCGAGGACACCCGGAACATCTCGTCTCCCGCCTTGAAGCGGAAGTCGCCCTCGATGACGTACCAGATCTCGTCGTCGCGCAGGTGCACGTGGAGCGCCGGCCCGTTCAGCGGCGAGATCACCAGCTCCATGACGGTCAGGGAGCCGTGCGTGCCCCGGGTGTCGGTCATGACGTACGCCGAGTCGCCGGTGGGGGTCTCGAGGCGGCGGCCCTCACCGGCGCCGACGGCGAACGGCTCGAGCAGGGTCGACACGGATGTCAACCGTTGGCGTTCGGACGGATGTTGTGGTTGCCGCTGAAGATGTTCTCCGGGTCCCACTGCTCCTTCAGCGCGGCCAGACGTTCGTACTTCCCCGCGCTGAAGCCCGCCCGCACGGTCTCCTCGCTCGTCTCCGGCTCGAAGTTGAGGTAGTTGCGGCCCGTCCGCACCGGGCCCAGGGCCTCGGTGAAGTCCCGAACCCAGCCGATCTCGCGGTCGGTGTCGGCCGGGTCGTCCCACGCGGCGATGGGGTGCCCCATGTACGGCGCCGCGCGGTCGCTGACCGCGGTGTCGTCCTCGCCGACCGCGGCGATCGCGCCGCCGTGGTGGAAGATCACGCCGCCGGTGAGCGGGGAGCCGATCTGGCGACCGTTCTCGAGGTACCGCGCCAGCACCTCGTCGGTGAGCCCGGTGAGGTGCATGCCGCGGTGGTAGTTGAGGTAGCCGGGCGGGTTGTTGGCGTCGAGAATCGCCTGCAGCGCCGTGTACGGCATCGGCTGGACGAGGTCGACGCCGCCGGCGGTGAGCTGACGGATCGGACGGATCGCCTCCTCGGCTCCGGCCGGGTCGCCCAGCCACGCCACGACGAGGAGCAGCACGGGCTTGCCGACGAGCTCGGGCGGCACGAAGTCCTCCGGCGGCGCCAGCGCGGTGATGAACGCCGCGGCCAGGTCCTCGGCGGGCACATGCTCGATGTAGTCGCGGAAGCCGGTGGCGACCTCGAGGGAGTGCTCGCCGTCGTTGGGTACGGCGAGCAGCCCGGCCAGCATCAGCGGCCGGATCGGGTGCAGCTTGAACTCGAACGACGTCACCACCCCGAAGTTGGCGCCGGCCCCACGCAGCCCCCACATCAGCTCGGGGTTGGTGTCCTCGGTGACGTGCACCATCTCGCCGCTCGCGGTGAGCAGGTCGGCGCCGACAAGGTTGTCGCAGGTCAGCCCGTAGCGGGTCGAAAGCCAGCTGTAGCCGCCGCCCAGGCAGAACCCACCCACGCCCGTGGTCGTGACTCGACCGCCCGGGGTGGCGAGCCCGAACATCTCGGCCTCGCGGTCGTACTCGCCCCAGAGCACGCCCGCGTTGCAGATCGCGGTGCCGCGCTCGGGGTCGATCTGCACGCCCTTGAGGCTGGACAGGTCGATCTGGACGCCGCCGTCGACCATGCTCACGCCGGCGACGCTGTGGCCGCCGCAACGGACCGCGAGCGGAAGCTTCTGCTGGCGGGCGAACGCCACGGCGTCGCGGATGTCAGCCGCGCCGGTGGGGCGCACGATCAGCGCCGGCCGCTTGTCGACCATCCGGTTGTAGACCCGACGCGCGGCGTCGTACTCCGCGTCTCCGGGCCGTATCGCCTGGCCCTTGTAGCCGTCAGGGAGACCGATCTCTGCGGCGACACTGGTACTGCTCATGGGGCACTCCTCGTCGGACCGACTCGTGTGGTGAGCTGCCGTCGTGGGTGCGGGGGTTCCCCTTTGACCAACGATCAAGTCAACGCCCGGGGTGTGTGCCTGGCAATGAGCCATCAAGGTCATTGACGCGACAAGGGACGCCGCGCGGTCACGGCGTGGCCGGACGGGCGGTCGAGCCTGTCGAGGCCACGGCCAGCCAGATCAGCGCCATGAGCACGCTGTTGTACGGCGCGGTGAACATGACCGGCAGGAAGAGCGCCACCCCGAGCCCGGTCCACCACGGCCATACGCGGCGGGTGGTGCCCACGATCCCGGCGGCGACCATGCCGACCAGCGCCGGCAGCAACGCGAGGTCGACCAGCGGGCCTGGCGGCTCGCTGCCCACCGCCGGCACGCACACCATGATCACGCCGCCGAGGGCCAGGCCGACCGGGCCGAGCCACCACATCAAGCCGCGCCAACCGGCGACCGGCCGCAGCAGGACGAGCGTGGCCGCGCACGCGAGGAAGGCGAGGCCGACGGCGACCTCGGAGACGGCGCCGGCGCCGCGCATGTGGTCGCTGAGGGCGTCGGGCCCGGCGACCGCGCTGACGACGGCGTCGACCGCGAGCGCGGCGACCGCGACGAGTGCGACGGGACGGGCGGACGCGGGACGAGTGGTCGTGCCGGGAGTCCGGAAGGAGATCTGGGTCATGGTCGACGACCCTTCCGCGACCCGGGCTCCCGCGCCTCTCCCTGCGGGCCCGAACGCCTCTGCCTGTAGACAGAGGACGCCGTGCCTGCGCCGAACCTATGATCGGCGCGTGCCGGCGGCGACCTGGAAGCGCGACCTCGCGATCGGCGCCGTCGTCACCACCGTCGCGGAGATCGAGCTGGTGCTGTCGCGCGACGCGATCGACGGCAGCTTCACCGGCCTGCTCCTGTCGAACCTGCTGATCCTCCCGGCCCTCGGCGTACGACGTACACAGCCGCTCGTGTCCATCGGCATCGCCGCGCTCCGCCTGGCCTCGGACCGCCGCATCGCCGCCGAGGTGGAGGCCGACCGCGGCGCGCGGCAGGCTGTCGCGGCCGAGCGGGAGCGGATCGCCCGCGACCTGCACGACTCGATGGCGCACGCCCTGACTCTCATCACGCTGCAAGCCGGCGCCGCGAGCGAGCGAGCGACGGACGACGCGACCCGGGAGCTGCTCGGTGGCATCGAGACGACGGGACGCGAGGCGCTGGCGGACATGCACCGGTTCCTCGCACTCGTCGGGCACGGCGACGACGAGACGCCCGGCGTGACCTCGCTGCCCGGCCTCGTCGAGGGAGTCCAGCGAGGCGGCCTCGAGGTGGACCTGGACGTCGACATCGACCGCGAGCTGCCGGGCAGCCTGTCGACCACGGTCTACCGAGTGGTGCAGGAGGCGCTGACCAACGTCGCCCGCCACAGCGAGGCGACCCGCGCGCGGGTCGGCGTCGCGTGCGACGACCACCGGCTCGTCGTGCGCGTGAGCGACGACGGGCGACCGCGACCCGGCCGGACCGAGGGCACCGGGCGTGGCGTCGCCGGGCTGCACGAGCGCGTGGCGTTGTTCGGCGGCGAGGTCGTGTCGGGTCCACGAGGCGGGGGCTGGTGCCTGGAGGCGAGCATCCCCCTGGGCGAGCTGTGACCACCGTGCGCATCCTGGTCGCCGACGACGAGCCGCTCGTGCGGCAGGGCCTCCGGTCGGTGCTCGAGCTGGATCCGGAGCTGGACATCGTCGCCGAGGCCGGTGACGGGCGAGAAGCGCTCGCTCGGGTGCGTGAGCACCGGCCGGACCTCGCCCTGCTCGACATCCGGATGCCTCGTGTCGACGGCATCGAGGTAGCACGCCGCATCACCGGTGACCCCGCGCTGGCATCGACGCGGGCGCTTGTGCTGACGACCTTCGCGGACGAGGACCTGCTGGTCGAGGCCGTGCGCGCCGGCGCATGCGGCTACCTGCTCAAGAGCATGCCGCCAGCGGACATCCGCGCCGCGGTTCGGTCGGCGGCCGCCGGGCAGACAGCGGTGGCGCCGCTGCTCGTGGGGCGGCTGCTGCGCGAGTACGCGGGACGGCGTACCCCCACCTCGCCGGTGCTCGACCGCCTGACCGACCGCGAGACCGACGTGCTGCGCGAGGTCGCCACCGGGCGGTCGAACGGCGAGATCGCCGTGCGGCTGCACCTGGGTGAGGGCACCGTGAAGACCCACGTGGCGGCGATCCTGCGCAAGCTGGGCGTCCGCGACCGCACCCAGGCCGCCGTCGCGGCCTACGAGCTCGGGCTGGTGCGACCGGGTGACGCCGCGGGCACCGCCTGGGACAGCACCAGGTAGCCGCCGACCACGGCGCAGGCGACGAGGCCGGCCGCGTCGGCCGCCGGATTCACCCAGGCCAGACCGGTGTCGGCAGCGAGCGTCTCGAGGAGTACGCGGTCCCGCGCGAGCGCGATGGCCTGGGTGACGAAGACGCCGGCGAGGCAGGCGGCGAACAGGATCCGCGCGGGGCGCGCTCCCATGCCGGTGGCGGAACGGGCCAGGCAACCCACCACCAGCAGCGAGACGCTCGCGATGAACCGGAGCAACGGGCTGCTCTGCGCGGTGGTGAGCCACGTGCCCGAGTGCACGACCACGACAACGACGGCGACCATGAGGACGGCGGTCGACGCGCCGGGGCGGGGCAGCCGCGGCGGTTCATGGTGCAGCGCCTCGGCCCAGAGGCCGAGGGGTGATCCCGCCTGCCACAGCGCCGGCACGACCACGAGGAGCAGCAGTGCCCGGGCGTACGACGCGGACAGGGTCGCCGTCGCGTAGACGGCCGGCGGCCCGCACCAGGCCCACACCAGCAGCGCCGATCCCGCGACGAACGACACCGTGGCCGACCGCGGCCACGACCCGCCCGCGCGGAGCCGGCTGCGCACCGCGACGAGGTAGCCGACCACGGCCGCCGCGATGAGCAGCAGCACGGGGGCGTCGATGCGGAAGCGGAGCATCGCCGCGAGGTCCGACGGCGGTGGCAGCCGCACCGGCAGCCCGGTGAGGGCGTCGACGTGCTCGCCTCCCGGCTCAGGGGCGGCGCCGGCCGGGGCGGTCGTCCGCGACAGCGTCACCGCCGCCGCGACCGCGATGCCGACGAGCAGCAGCTCCGCGGCGACGAGCCTGACGAAGGCGCCGTGCCGGCCGTTCCGCAGCAGCGGCATCGTGTGCCGCCGGTGCGCGTGGCCGACGAGCCCGAGACCGGCGAGGACGACGATCTTGGCGACGGCGACGGCGCCCCAGGTCGACCACCACCCGGTGAACCCGACACGCGTCCAGGCGGTGACCAGGCCGCTGGCCGCCAGCGCGACGTAGCAGCCGAGCGCCAGTGCGGAGTAGCGCGGCGCCAGCAAGCCGAGCGTGGCCGGACGACCGCGCAGGTGCCAGACGCCGACCAGTCCGCCGCACCACAGGGAGGCTGCGAGCACGTGCACGTACAGCCCCGCGACCGCCGTGTCGTGCGCACCCGCGGCAGCGGTGTGCCCGGCGGCGGCCAGCGGCCCCAGGGACCAGCAGCCGACCGCGAGGAGCGTCGCGGTCCACCACGGGCTCGAGAGGCGAGTCGCCACCACCGCCGTCACCGCACCCACCGCCACCAGCAGCAGCAACGCCCGGCCCAGGTCGTACGACGCCGCGAACATCACCAGCTGCGGGTCGCCGAGCACCTGCCACAACGACGTACCGGCGAGGTCCGCCGCGCCGAGCACGGTCATCACGGCGGCCAGCGTCGCGAGCGCGATGCCCCAGCGGCGAGCCATCCGGCCGAGCCGGTCGACGGCGTCGGCGTGCTGCTTCGGGGGGCCGAGGAGGAGCCGCACGGTGAGGCAGCCCAACGTGGCCATCAGGCTGAGGTCGAGCCCGGCACGGCCGAGCCGGAGTCCCCACCCGACGAGCCTGCCGGCGTCCGGAAGGCCGTCGAGCGGGGTGCGGGGTGCGGTTCCGGTGAGCAGTGCGGCCAGCACGACCACGGC
>NZ_CAMPGZ010000229.1 GCF_946885725.1 uncultured Nocardioides sp. | reverse complement strand
GACGACCCCGAGCGGCTCGCGCTCGACTGCTACGAGGCCTACAACATCCAGGTCTCCGGCCTCGAGCAGCGGCTCAACGCGATCGGCCACCCGAAGGTCGTGATCGGCCTCTCCGGTGGCCTCGACTCCACCCACGCGCTGATCGTCGCGGCGAAGGCGATGGACCGGCTCGGTCGCCCGCGCAGCGACATCCACGGAGTGACCATGCCGGGCTTCGCGACCAGCAAGGGCACCAAGGACAACGCGACACGGCTCGCCCAGGCGCTCGGCGTGACGTTCGAGGAGATCGACATCCGGCCGGCCGCGAGCCGGATGCTCGAGGACCTCGGCCACCCGTTCGCCGAGGGGAAGCCGACGTACGACGTCACCTTCGAGAACGTCCAGGCCGGCCTGCGCACCGACTACCTGTTCCGGATCGCCAACCACCGCGGCGGCATCGTGCTCGGCACCGGCGACCTGTCGGAGCTGTCGCTCGGCTGGTGCACGTACGGCGTCGGCGACCAGATGTCGCACTACGGCGTCAACGCCGGCATCCCCAAGACGCTGATCCAGCACCTGATCCGGTGGGTGGTGACCACCGACCAGCTCGAGCCCGGCTCGTCCGAGGTGCTGCTGGAGATCCTCGACCAGGAGATCTCGCCCGAGCTGGTGCCGGTCGAGGAGGGGGAGCGGCCGCAGAGCACCGAGGACGCCATCGGCCCCTACGCGCTGCAGGACTTCGCGCTCTTCCACGTGCTGCGCTACGGCTACCCGCCGAGCCGGATCGCCTTCCTCGCCCACCACGCCTGGGCCGACGTCGACCGCGGCGCCTGGCCGCCCGGCTTCGACGAGGACCGTCGCGTCGCCTACGACCTGCCGACGATCCGCAAGTGGCTCGAGGTCTTCGTGAAGCGGTTCTTCGCGTTCAGCCAGTTCAAGCGGTCGGCGCTGCCGAACGGTCCCAAGGTGGTCGCCGGCGGGTCGCTGTCGCCGCGCGGCGACTGGCGCGCCCCCTCGGACGGCAACGCGAAGGTGTGGCTCGACGAGCTCGAGCGCAACGTGCCGAAGGTCTAGCCGGCCGGCTCGCGGCGCCGCAGCGGCAGCAGCTCGTACGCAGCGTCGTTCTTCCGGACGCTGCCCAGGCCCCACACGCCGTACCTGAGCGTGGGGTGCCCGACCAGCGGCCGCAGCGCCTCGGGCTCGAGCTGCGGCATCTCCACCAGCCAGAGCTCCTCGAGGGCCGGGGCGTCGGCGAGGCCGCTGAGGTCGGTGATGCCCTTCATCGCGTCGAGCGCCACCCGGGTCAATGAGGAGGCTCCGGCGAACGACGGCAGCGCGGTGACGGCGCGCATCGACTGCAGGCTGAGGCGCCGTACCGTCGCCAGGTCGCCCAGCGGCCCCAGGTCGGTGACCCCTCGCACGCGCCAGATCTCCAGCTCGGTGAGGCGGGGGAGCGCGGCGAGCCACGAGAGGTCCGGGTCGGCGCTGCCGAGGTGCAGGTTGAAGGTGGTCAGGCCCATCAGCTTCGGTATGACGGCGGCGTGGTCGATCCGCACCGACCGGAGGGTGAGGTGCTCCAGGGTGGTCAGGGAACCGACCACCTCGCCGTGCTTCACCGGCCCGGAGAGGCCCAGGCTCTTCAGCCGCGTGAGGCGGCCCAGCGGCGCGACGGAGATGGGCTTGAGCGTGGTGTCGCCCATGCCGATGTGCTCCAGGGAGTCGGCGACGTGCTCGATGCCGTCCCAGCTCTGCAGCCGCAGGTTGGTGACGACCAGGCGTCGTAGCCCGGGGAAGTGCCGCAGCGGCGACAGGTCGGGCGCGCCGTGCTGGCGCAGGTGCAGCCACACGTCGTCACGCCCGACGAACCACTCGGCCAGGCGGTCGTACTCCGCCGTCGGCAGCTCGGTGTCGACCCACACGTCGGTCTCGTCCGCGTCCAGCACCGGCTGCGCCGACGGTGGGTTCGCCGACGAGACCTCGCGCCACCTCACACGGGCACCGGCGTCTGGGTGTACAGCGCGAGCCGCCAGCGGCCCGTGACGCGCACGTAGGCACTGGACATCAGCGCGACGAACGGCGCGGCACCGTCGCGGTGCGCGGTCGCGCGGTAGACCAGCGCCGCGCTGCTGTCGCCGGTGGTCACCATGCGCGGGTTGTCGATGCGGTAGTCGTCCCATGCGGGTGCGTCGCGCAGCGAGGCGACCACGCCCAGGCGGTCGAGCACCTGGCCGTGGGCGAGCACCATCAGACCGTCCTCGGTCATCAGCTCCCCGTAGAACGTCGCCCCTTCGCCGCGGCACAGCGCGTCCCATCCCGCGTGCTCGAGCTCCAGCAGGTCGTCGAACTGCTCGTCAACCATGGGCACACCGTACGACGTCGTCGTACGACGTCAGGGGCGGCGACCGGGCGAGGCGATGCCCGTTCACGTGCGCGAAACATGGCAGAGTCACACTGTCCGACGGCCCCGCCGTACGGGCGCCGCAACCGCTGGGCATCGCACCGAGACACGCGCCGAGACAGGAGCATCGATGGGCAAGCAGGAAGACTTCGTACTCCGCGCTCTGGAGGAGCGCGACGTGCGCTTCGTGCGGCTGTGGTTCACCGACGTCCTGGGATCGCTGAAGTCCGTCGCGATCGCGCCCGCCGAGCTCGAGGGCGCGTTCTCCGAGGGCATCGGCTTCGACGGCTCGGCGATCGAGGGATTCGCCCGGGTCTACGAGGCGGACATGCTCGCCAAGCCCGACCCGTCGACGTTCCAGATCCTGCCGTGGCGCGGCGAGGGCCCGTCCACCGCGCGGATGTTCTGCGACATCGTGATGCCCGACGGGTCCCCGTCGTACGCCGACCCGCGGTTCGTGCTCAAGCGCACCCTGTCGAAGGCGGCCGAGGCGGGCTTCACCTTCTACACGCACCCGGAGATCGAGTTCTACCTGTTCAAGGACACCCCGCAGCCGGGCGCCGAGCCGGTGCCGGTGGACCGGAGCGGCTACTTCGACCACACCGCGCAGAGCATGGGCGCCGACTTCCGTCGCGAGGCGATCACGATGCTCGAGGCAATGGGCATCTCGGTGGAGTTCAGCCACCACGAGGGCGGTCCCGGCCAGCAGGAGATCGACCTGCGCTACGCCGACGCGCTGTCGACGGCCGACAACATCATGACGTTCCGCACGGTGATCCGTGAGGTCGCGCTGTCGCAGGGGATCTGGGCGACGTTCATGCCCAAGCCGTTCACGACGCACCCCGGGTCCGGCATGCACACGCACGTGTCGCTGTTCGAGGGCGACCGCAACGCGTTCTTCGCCGCCGGGTCGGAGTACCAGCTCTCGACCGTCGGCCGGCAGTTCATCGCCGGTGTCCTCAAGCACGCCTCCGAGATCATCGTGGTCACCAACCAGTGGGTGAACTCCTACAAGCGGCTGATGTGGGGCGGCGAGGCGCCGTCGTACATCTGCTGGGGCCACAACAACCGCTCCGCGATGGTCCGGGTGCCGATGTACAAGCCCAACAAGGGCCAGTCCACGCGCATGGAGCTGCGCACGATCGACTCCGCGTGCAACCCGTACCTGTCGTTCGCGGTGATCCTGGCCGCGGGGCTGAAGGGCATCGAGGAGGGCTACGAGCTGCCGCGCGAGGCCGAGGACGACGTCTGGTCGCTGACCGAGCGGGAGCGGCAGGCGCTGGGCATCGACCCGCTGCCGAAGAGCCTGTACGACGCCATCCAGGTCGCCGAGAGCTCGGAGCTGCTCGCGGAGACGCTCGGCGAGCACGTCTACGACTTCTTCCTGCGCAACAAGCGCAAGGAGTGGGAGGACTACCGCATCCAGGTCTCGGCGTACGAGCGCGACCTGATGCTGCCGGTGATCTGAGTACGCGCACGGGCTCGTGGGCCTGCGGTTTGGTCCCCAACCGCAAGAATCGGACTCTGGAACCTGCGGTCTGTGACCAATCGGTGCCTGTGGATTGCGGAGTAGACGTCGGCGGTCTCGACTTGGTCGGGTGCGCGTTCCCACTCCGTGAGCCAGTAGATTCGACGGCGTGAACGCCCCGATCCTCGTCGTGCAGCACGAGACCGACTGCCCCACGGGCTGGGTGGGGGACTGGTTGGTCGAGGCCGGTGCCGAGCTCGACGTACGGCACCCGTACCGCGGGGACGACCTGCCATCCGACCTCCACGGCTACTCCGGGTTGATCGTGCTCGGCGGCTCCATGGGTGCGAACGACGACGCCGAGAATCCGTGGCTGACCGCGACGAAGGCGCTGATCCGCGAGGGCGCCGTGCGGCGGGTGCCGGTGCTGGGGATCTGCCTGGGCCACCAGCTGTGCGCGGTGGCGCTGGGCGGCGAGGTCGTCCGCAACCCGCGCGGCCAGCAGATCGGCGTGATCCCCGTGGGCTGGACCGACGAGGCCGCGGCCGACGAGCTGTTCGGCGCGATGGCCGGGCCGGTGCGCGCGGTTCAGTGGAACAACGACATCGTCAGGCGGCTGCCCGAGGGCGCGGTGTTGCTGGCCGAGACGCCGGCTGGGGAGGTGCAGGCGGCCCGCTTCGCGCCGACGGTGTGGGCCGTGCAGTGGCACCCCGAGGCCGGTCACGACATCATCCGGACGTGGGTGGACGAGGACCGCGACGAAGCGGCGGAGCGCGGGATCAACGTCGACTTCCACGTCGCCGCCGTGGCCGAGGCGGAGCAGGAGATGCGCGCGACCTGGCGCCCGCTGGCCGAGCGGTTCCTCGCCCTGACCCGCAGCGCGCAGCCGCGGCCGGCCGCGCCGGTCTCGTGACGGTCGTGACGGCCCTGTGACGGCACCGTGACAGCGGGGAGGCTCACCACCATTTCCGGCCAGCTCGCGCGGCTGGGGTTCCGGGACGTCGAGCGTTCGGTCGAGGCCCTCGAGCGGATCGCTCCACACGGCGACGTACTCATGCATCTCGGCTCGGTCGCCGCCGACCCCGACCAGGCCGCGCGGTACCTCGCGGACCTCGCCGACCGGGTCGAGGACCGCGAGGCGATGCTCGAGGCGGTCGCGTCCGACGAGGGCACTGCCGTGCGGCTGCTCTGCGTGCTCGGCGCCAGCTCGGCGCTCGGCGACCACCTGCTGCGGCATCCCGAGCACTGGAGCGACCTGACCGACCCGACGCTGGGGTCCACGCGGCCGGCGGCGTTCCACCTGCGCGCCCGGATGCTCGAAGCGGTCGGCGCGGACCCGACCAGCGCGATCCCGGTCGCGACCCGTCCGGACGCGGAGGCGGTCGACGCGATGCGCGTGCAGTACCGCCGGCTGCTGCTCCGGCTCGCGGCCCGCGACCTGGCCCACGGGGTCCCCGTCGACGACGTCGCCGCCGAGCTGTCCGACCTCGCCGCGGCCACGCTGGAGGCGGCGCTCGCCGTCGCCCGCGCGAGGGTCGGAGGGGCGGCCGAGTCGGCGCGGCTGGCCGTGATCGCGATGGGCAAGTGCGGCGGCCACGAGCTCAACTACGTCAGCGACGTCGACGTGATCTTCGTGGCCGAGCCGGCCGACGGGCACGACGAGCAGGCCGCGCTGCGCACCGCGACCCAGCTGGCGTCGCACCTGATGCAGGTCTGCTCCGACCACACCCGCGAGGGCACGATCTGGCCGGTCGATGCGGCACTGCGCCCCGAAGGCAAGGCCGGCCCACTGGTGCGCACGCTGGCCAGCCATGAGGGCTACTACGAGCGGTGGGCGAAGACCTGGGAGTTCCAGGCGCTGCTCAAGGCCCGCCCGGTCGCCGGGGACCTCG
>NZ_CAMPGZ010000228.1 GCF_946885725.1 uncultured Nocardioides sp. | reverse complement strand
CCGACGAGATGACCCCGACGAGATGACCCCGACGAGATGACGCAGCAATGAAGGCTGGATGACGAAGCGCTGACGGGGGCACGCGCCGTACGACGGCCGGACCAGGGTGGGGCCGGCCGTCGTACGGGGTTCGTCATGAGAGGGCTCACGCGGCGTCCTCGGCGGAGGACACCATCCGCGTGAAGTCGCCGATGGCGAGCACGCCGTCCGGGTCGTACTTCTCCACCACGGCGGTGAGCCGCGCGAGCGTCGCGGCGTCGTACGCGCGGTGCGCGGTCAGCGCGTCGTGCGCCGGGCCGAAGTTGGGCCAGATGCCGCCGGTGTCCCAGTCGGCCAACGTCGCGAAGGTGCGGTGCGCGTGCTCGAGCGCACCGGTCTCCGGCAGCCCGACCGCGAGCAGGCTGTAGCCCGCGTCGCGGTGGCAGAACGCGGTCGGGTGCGCGCCCTCCCGTGCGTACGCGCCGCCCAGCTGGCGCAGCTCGACCAGGAACTGCGGGGATCGCGCGTCCGGTCCGGCCACCTCGAGCAGCCGGCGCGCTGCCTCGTCCGGGAAGTCGTCCAGCAGGATCGCTGCTTCAACCACCGGCATCGGGTCGACGGGGTCGGCGTGCACGTGGTCGACCTCGGTGTAGGGCCGCAGGAAGGCGTCGTCGAGGATCACCGTCCCGGCCGCGCGCACCTGGTCGAGCAGTCGACGCCCCTCCTCGGGGTCGGCCGTCCACAGGAAACGGACGCCGAGCGACATCCGGTTGGCGAGCTGCGGCGGCACGCCCGGCATCTCCGGCAGCTGGAACAGCGCGAAGGACGTCGTGCCCTGCTCGGGCAGCTTCTCCGACCACGCCCGCCACCGGTCGATCACCGTGGCGGCCTCCGAGCCGTCGAAGTAGATCGCGCCGCCGTAGAACTCCGGCAGGTGCACCAGGTCGAACTCGACGGCCGTGACGATCGCGGAGGCGCCCTTGCCGCCGCGCAGCGCGAAGAACAGGTCCGGGTGCTCGGTCGGCGTGACCCGGCGGATCACGCCGTCGCCGGTGACGACGTCGAAGGCGCGGACCTTGTCGGCGGCGAGGCCGTGGGTGCGGGCCAGCGGACCCACACCGCCGCCGGTCGTGTAGCCGACGACGCCGACGTCGCTGGTCGAGCCGTTGAGCGGCGCCAGCCCCAGCGGCGCGGCCTGCTCGATCACGCGCAGCCACTTCACGCCGGCGCCGACGCGCGCCCAGCCCGCAGAGCCTTCGCGGTGCACCTGGACCTCGTCGAGGTCCTTCGTGGCCACCAGGATGTGACCGGCGAACGCGCTCTCCGCGCCGTGACCGGTGGCCTGGACGCCGACGGAGCAGCCGTGCCGCCGGGCGAACCGGATCGTCGCGGCGACGTCCTCGGCGGTGCGGGCCCGGACGACGGCGGCAGGCTGCATGGGGACGGCGAGGTTCCACGGCGAGACAGTCTCGGCGTACGCCGGCTGGTCGGGGGTGAGCAGCGAGCCGGTCAGCTCGTGCGCCAGCTCCTCGAACGGGATGTGAACGAAAGAACCGGTCTGGTAGGACTCGGTGGTGGTCATGAAGCACTCCTGGGAGAAGGTCGGTGACGTCGTTGTCGGGACCGACCGTGTCCCGGGGTGCTTGACGAAGACCTGCGACGGACTTGAGCCGCCGGCTCAAGTCGGTCAGGCCGGGTCGCCGGTCTGGGCCGGGGAGGGGTGGGGAGGCAGGAACAGGCCGTCGGGGTCCACGGACCGGCGGATCGCGGACAGCCGCGCGTGCACCTGGGGCGCGAACGCCTTGCGGGTGTCGACGCTGGTGTCGAGCATCGGCAGGTAGGTGCGCCCCGTCGCCCACGGCTTGACCGCGCTCAGGAACCGGGCGGCGTCGGCCCGCTGCCGCTCCCAGTCACCGGTCAGCGAGTCGAGCCCGAGCCCGAGCGCGAGGAAGCGGCCGTCCAGCGACGACAGGATTCCGCTTCGGGGGGCCGGCCGCCCGAGCGCGCCGCCCAGCTGCCGGAGCTCGGCGACGGCGAGGCTGGTGCCCGAGTCGGGGCCGACGGCCGCGATCACGGCATCGACGGCGGCGCCGGGCAGGTCGGCGACCAGGGTGCTGCTGGCGTACGCCGGGGTCGGGCCCTCGGGATCGAGGTGGAGGTGGACCAGCGACGCCGCCTCGACTCGCGTGATGGTGTCGATGTCGGGCCGCAACGCGCGCAAGGGCGCGAGGATGCGCGCCGCGGTGTCGTGGTCGCCGAGCACCGCGCCGTCGATGATGACCAGCCGGCGGCCGCGCACGTCGGCCGGCATGGTGTCGTCGTCGGGCACGTCGAGCACACGGAACGCCGTGGTCGCCTCGTCGGGGGCGTGCGCGCACCACTCGACCCATGCGGGGAGCACGGTCTCGACGGCGTTCGCGTCCCAGGCGAGGTGCCCGGCGACGACCGTGTCGAGCGGGAACAGCCGGAACTCGAGAGCGCAGACCACGCCGAGCGGCGTACCGCCTCCGCGGACCGCCCAGAACAGGTCGGGGTCGCTGTCCTCGGTCGCGCGCACGAAGGTGCCGTCGGCCAGCACCAGCTCGACGGCGGTCAGCGCGTTGCACTGCAGGCCGTGGGCGCGGGCGTACCAGCCGATGCCGCCCCCGATCGAGTAGCCGGCGACTCCGACGCCGGCGGAGGACGGGTGCAGGGCGGCGAGGCCGTGCGCCCCGGCGACGCGGGTCAGGTCGCCCCAGAGCACGCCGGCGCCGACGCGGGCGATGCCGCGCTCGGGGTCGACGGTGAGGTCGTTCATCGCCGAGGTGCGCAGAAGCACGGCGTCGGCGAGGCGACCCAGCAGGGGAGGCGCGCCGTGGCCGGTGCCCTGGGCGGCGACCCGCAGGCCGATCGACGACGCGGCTCGCAGCACCTCGGCGACCTCGTCGGGGAAGGCGGGGTAGGCCACCGCGGCGGGATGGTCGGCGGCCAGGAGGTTCCACGGCGTCCGCGCCATGTCGTACGACGGGTCCCCGGGGAGGTGCACGGCACCGCCGCAGAGCGCGCGGAGACGCTCGGCGGGGAGGCTCTCCTGCACCGTCACGTCGCTCTCCTGTCGTCGTCGGGGCTCATCGTGCTGCGTCCTACTTGAGGGAAACCTGAGGCGGCGGCGGAGCGGGCTCTCCGCAGCTGTCGAGGACGGACCGGACGTGGTCCGGCGGCAGGAAGAGCCGGCGCGCGACCTCCTCCACGGCCAGCCCGGCGTGGGTCAGCTCGAGGACCCGTCGCTCGGTCGGCGTCGCCGGCAGCTCGACGTCGCGGCGCACCTCAGTGGGCCGGCCGCGCCGCGCCAGCTCGGCGCAGGCGGCGCGCTGCAGGGCGTCCGCGCCGCGCTGGGCGGTCGTCTCGGCGGCGGCGAGCAGCTGCGGCATCGCCTCGTCGTCGGACACCTGGTGCCGGCTCGCCAGCGTGACCTGTGCCCGGGCCAGGTCGACGGCGGCCGTCGTGGTGCCCAGCAGGCCGACCGACTCGCGCAGCGCGTCCAGGCCGTCGTCGCCGAGCAGCGCCCCGAGCAGGCACAGACCGCGGCCGAGGTAGCTGGGTGCGCCCCACCGCCGCAGCAGCTGGACCTCGCGCGTGGCCACCTCGACCGCCTCGGCGGTGCGGCCGAGCCCGCGCAGCGCCATGGCGGTGATGACACCGCGCGGGTTCCACACCGGGTTGGCGGTCGTGATGCCGGGCGGTACGTCGTCGAGGGTGGCGATCGCGTCGTCGTACCGTCCCTCCGCCACCTGCAGCTGGGCGAGCGCGTGCAGGAACACCCGTGCGCCCTCACCACGCAGGTGTGCGGGAGTCATCGCGTCCGCGGCCTTTCGCGCCGCCTCGACGTCGCCACGGTCGAGCAGGCAGCCGATCCGGAACCCGCGCGCGAACGCCTCGCCGAGCCGGGCGCCACCCCACATCCGGTCCTGCTCGAGCGCGTCGTCCAGGCAGGCGAGCGCGGCGGGCAGGTCGCCTCGGCGCCAGTGCCAGAAACCCTCCCAGAGGCTGGTCGACAGGGTGGCGAACAACGACCCGCGCGCCTGCGCCGCGCGACGGGAACGGTCCCAGAAGTCGCCCAGGTCGTCGTCGGACAGCATCCGCACCGCTGCGGCGTTGACCCAGAACAGCCCATCGTCGACGCCGAGCAGCACGTCGTCGGCGAGTGCGAACCTCGCCATCGCGACGGCCCGCTCCCGGTCCTCGCCCTCGAGCAGGGCGCGCAGCGCGACGGTGGCGGCGAGCATCCGGGCACCGGGCCCGTCGCCGTCGGGGTCCGGAGCCTCGGTCCGCCAGCCCTCGTCGAGCGCGTGCATGAAGCCGCTCATCCGCTGCAGCGCGAGCAGCGCCTGGCGGTGGTCGGGCAGGTCCGGCGGTACGGCGTCCGCCGCCTCCCGTGCGAAGGCGGTGGCGACGCCGGGCGGGCCGGCGAACACCTGCGTGGCCGAGGTGGCGATCGCGATCTCGGCACGGGCGCGAGGGTCGGTGTGAAGTGCGTGCGCCTGCACGAGATGTTCGACCGCCGCGGCGCCGTCGACCGGAGCCTCGAGCAGGCCGAGCTGGAGCAGCACCTCCGCCTTCGACGGGCCGGGCACCGACTCGGCGAGCGCGCGGCGCAGGTAGGTGACCGCGCTGTCGGAGGCGCCGCGGTTCGCGGCCGAGCGGCCCGCCCGCTGCAGGAGAGCGACCGCGTCCGCATCGCCGCGCGGGGGTGCCAGCAGCAGGTGGGCCGCCACCTGCTCGTCGTCGGCGCCGGCGGCACGCAGCATCTCGGCGGCACGCTCGTGGCGCAGGCCGCGCTCGGCGGCGGAGAGCGCCTGGTAGACGGCGTCCCGCACCAGCGGGTGCACGAAGGCCGGCGGCTGCTGGTCGCGGACGAGCTCCGCGCGGGCGAGTGTCGCCAGCGCGGTCGCGGTGTCCGCCTCGGGCAGACCGGCGAGGGCAGCGACCTGAGGGAGTGTGGACCGGCCGCCGAGCACGGCCACCGACTGCGCCACCGTCGTCGCGTCCGTGGGGAGCCGACGGAGTCGCATCAGCACCATGCTCGAGATCGCGCGCGACCCGATCGCCACGACCGTGTCGGTGTGGGACGCGTCGGGCGGCACTCCCTGCGCCGCCAGGGCCCGGAGCAGCTGGCTGAGCAGCAGCGGGTTGCCGGACGTGGTGCGGTGGCACGCCGTGACGAACGTCGGGTCGGGCGTGGCGCCGAGCCGGTGCTCGACGAGCTGCGCGGTGGCGGCGAGCGTCAGTGCCTCCGGCCGCAGCACCATGGCCTCAGGCTCGAGGGAGAGCTCGGCCAGCAGCTCGTCCTGCGGGCACGGCTCGCGGTCGGTGCGCACGGCGACGGCCAGGGCGACCGGCCACGGCGCGAGCCGGCGCGCCAGGTAGGTGAGGAACCGCAGCGACGCGGTGTCGCACCACTGCGCGTCGTCGACCAGCAGCAGCACCGGTCGCTCGGCAGCGAGATTGGCGACCAGCCAGGACAGCCCGTGCAGCACGGCGAAGCTGTCGACCTGCACCTCGGTGTCCACGTCGAACACGCTTCGGGCGCTGGCCGCGCTCCCGGCCAGCAGCGCCTCGCGACGGTCGGGGTCGGCCAGCTCCAGGTCCAGCAGCTGGCGTACGACGCCGTACGCGAAGCTGCTCTCGAGCTGGCTGCCGCGCGCGGTGAGTGTGCGCACCGACCGCTCGTCGGCGAGGCGCTTGGCCTCCTGGAGGAGCCGGGTCTTGCCCAGCCCGGCGTTGCCCTCGACGACGAACAGGTGGGAGCGGCCGCTCCCGTCCTCGGGTGGTCGATTCTGTCGAGACCAGGTCCCGTTCCCGTCCTCGGCCAGCGCGTCGAGCGCGGCAACCAGGACTGCCAGCTCGGTGTCGCGCTCGACCAGCGGGTCCGCGTTCGCCT
>NZ_CAMPGZ010000227.1 GCF_946885725.1 uncultured Nocardioides sp. | reverse complement strand
TGGTGGCGTGGCGACCGGTTCCGACACTCTCGCGCGCGTGCTCGTCGTCGACGACGACAAGGCTGTGCGTGAGTCGCTGCGCAGGTCCCTGGAGTTCAACGGGTACGACGTCACGCTCGCCAGCGACGGCGCCGAGGCGCTCGCCAGCATCGCCAGCCGGACCCCCGACGCGCTCGTCATCGACGTGATGATGCCGCGGCTCGACGGCATCGAGACCACCCGCGCGCTGCGCACCGCCGGCAACGACCTGCCGATCCTCGTGCTCACCGCCCGCGACTCGGTGGGCGACCGGGTCGAGGGGCTCGACGCCGGCGCCGACGACTACCTGACCAAGCCGTTCGCGCTCGAGGAGCTGCTCGCTCGGCTGCGGGCGCTGCTGCGCCGCGCGCACACGCCGGACGGCGACAGCGACCTGGACGAGGAGGAGCTGTCGTTCTCCGACCTCACCCTCAACGTCGCCACCCGTGAGGTCCACCGCGGGGACCGGCCGATCGAGCTGACCCGCACGGAGTTCGCGCTGCTCGAGATGTTCCTGCGCCGGCCGCGCCGGGTGCTGGAGCGGGCGTTCATCCTCGAAGAGGTGTGGGGCTACGACTTCCCCACCACCGCCAACTCGCTCGAGGTCTACGTGGGCTACCTGCGCCGCAAGACCGAGGCCGACGGTGAGCCGCGGCTGATCCACACGGTCCGCGGCGTCGGGTACGTCCTGAAGGAGGGGTGATGGTGCTCGACCCCCGGTCGTGGCACTACCGGCGGTCGCTGGCCAGCCGCGTCACGCTCCTCGCGACGATGGCCGTCGGCCTCGCCGTCGCCGTACTCGCCGTGGCGGCGTACGTCACCGTGCGCCACCAGCTCCTCGACACCCTCGACCACTCCCTGCGGGACCGGGCGCTGGCCGCCGCGCAGTCGAGCGCGATCAACCAGCTCACCCGCGAGGAGGTGCCGTCGTGGGTGGTCGGCGCGGCCGACATCCGGATCGGCACGATCACCGCCACCGGCGACGTCTACGGCACCCGTTCGATCGAAGGCGCCACGATCCAGCTGGGCGCGCCCGAGCTGGCGGTGGCCCGTGGTCAGGAGGACTGGACCTGCCGCACGATCAGTACCGCCGACGGCGACTACCGGGTGGCGGCCGTGCCGAGCAACGAGCCCGGCGTCGCGCTCGTGCTGGCGCAGTCGTTGGACAACAACTACTACACGCTGGAGAAGCTCGGCTTCGTGCTGTTCGTCTTCGGCGCCCTCGGTGTGATCGCCGCCGCGCTGGCCGGGTGGGCGGTGGCGCGCAACGGCCTGCGGCCGGTGCGCAAGCTGACCCGCAAGGCCGAGGAGATCGCCCGCACCGAGAAGCTCGACCCGATCGAGGTCGAGGGCAACGACGAGATCGCCCGCCTGGCATCGGCGTTCAACGCGATGCTCGCCGCGTTGTCCGCCTCCCGTGACCGGCAGCGCCAGCTCGTCGCCGACGCCGGCCACGAGCTGCGCACGCCGCTGACCTCGCTGCGCACCAACCTCGACCTGCTCGCCCAGGCCGACGACCGCGGCGGGCTGTCGCCGGAGTCGCGGGCGGAGCTGATGGACGACGTGCGGTTCCAGATCGGCGAGCTCACCACGCTGATCGGCGACCTCACCGAGCTCGCGCGGGAGGACAGCGCGCCGGTGTCCGTCGAGCCGGTGGACATGACGGACGTGGTCGCCCGTGCCGTCGAACGAGTGCGCCGCCGCGCGTCGAGCCTGCACTTCGACGTACGCACGGAGCCGTGGTGGGTCGTCGGCGAGGCCAACGCGCTGGAGCGGGCGGTCACCAACCTGCTCGACAACGCCGCGAAGTGGAGCCCGCCGCTCGGCGTGGTCACCGTGACGCTCGACCACGGGGTACTGCGCGTGGCCGACCAGGGGCACGGGATCAGCGACGAGGACCTGCCGCACGTGTTCGACCGGTTCTACCGGTCCAAGGAGTCGCGGACGATGCCCGGCTCGGGCCTCGGTCTGTCGATCGTGCGGCAGGTCGCCGAGCGGCACGGCGGCTCGGTGCGCGCCGGGCGGGCGGAGGCCGAGGGAGGGGCGGCGTTCTGGCTGTCGCTGCCGGGATCGCCGACCCCGCCGGATTCCTCCCGCGAGGTGCCGGCCGAGGACGACGCGGTCACCACCGGCTGACGACGTACCGTCGTATCTGCAGGATCAAGCCGATGTCCCAGCGGCTTCTCAGCACGAGTTAAGGCTCGCGCGTCACGCTTTGTGACATGACCGAGACCCCTCGCCCGTACCCGGGCCCCTACGCCGGCAACGACGCCGGCGACACGCTGCGGATGCCGCCCTCCGAGGGAGCGGCGGGGAGCACGCATCGTTACGAGCCGGGCTACCAGCCGGGCTGGCAGCCGCCGGGGTTTGAGGGCCCGCCGACGCGGGGAGGTTCCCGGCCGACCAAGGGTGTCGTGGCCGGCATCGTCGCGGCGTCCCTGGTCGTCGGAGGTCTCGCCGGCCTGGCTGGCGCCGCGGGGTACTCCGCGTTCAACGACTCCGCCGGAGGCGGCGCGCAGCAGGCGTCGCCTTCGGCGGGGGACGCCCCGCAGGTGTCGGACTCGCCCGACATCCCGGCCGCGGAGGGTTCCGCCGAGAAGGTCGCGGCCTCGGTGCTGCCATCGGTCGTGAAGATCAACGTCATCACCCAGCAGGGCGGCGGCTCCGGCTCCGGCATCATCCTGAGCGAGGACGGCGAGATCCTCACCAACAACCACGTCGTCGACGCGGCGGGTGGCGGCGGGACGATCTCGGTGAGCTTCAACGACGGCTCGACCGCGCGCGCCGAGGTCATCGGCACCGACCCGCTCACCGACGTCGCGGTGATCAAGGCCGAGGACGTGTCCGACCTGACGCCCGCGAAGATCGGCAACTCCGACCAGCTCGACGTCGGCGAGAACGTCGTCGCGATCGGCTCCCCGTTCGGCCTCCAGGCGACCGTGACGTCCGGGATCGTCAGCGCGCTGAACCGGCCCGTGTCGGCCGGCGAGCAGGGCGGTACCGACACGACGTACCCGGCCATCCAGACCGACGCCGCCATCAACCCCGGCAACTCGGGCGGTCCGCTCGTCAACATGCGCGGTGAGGTGGTCGGCATCAACTCATCGATCCGAACGGCGTCGTCCGGCGTCATGGGCGGCGAGGCCGGCTCGATCGGGCTCGGCTTCGCGATCCCGATCGCCAAGGTGCTGCCCATCGTCGACCAGCTCCGCAACGGCGAGACGCCGACCCACGCGCGCCTCGGTGTCACCGTCGCCGACGCGGTCAGCAACGACGGGCTGCTCACCGGCGCCGGTGTGCAGACGGTCGCGGACGGCTCCGCCGCCGACGAGGCCGGCCTGCGCCGTGGCGACGTGATCACCAAGGTCGACGACCAGGTCATCTCCGACAGCGAGTCCCTGGTCGCCCTCATCCGCGGCTACCGCCCCGGCGACGAGGTCACGCTCACCGTCGTTCGCGGTGACGGCGACGACACCAGCAACATCGACCCGATCACCATCGACGTCACGCTCGACAGCGACGGCGGTGAGGCCGCGTCCTGACAACGCCGAGGAGTCAGAAAATCAGGCTTGTCGGCGGCGTGTCGGAGCAGAAGTGACCCCTCGGCAGCAGGTCCGTAGTCCCCGGCCGGCCGGTCCTCGCGCGGTCCCAGCGCGCGAGGGCCGGCCGCCGGCCTTGTCCCCCGGGTGACCTGGGTTCCCTGCCTGGTTGCTGTGCGCGTTTCCCGGCGTACGGCGAGGGGTCAGTTGTGACGCGACACGCCGCCGACGAGGCTGAATAACTGACTCCTCGCCGGTGCTTGGGGTCGGGAGTCAGCCGGCTGTGTCTTCATGAAGGACGGCGCGGAGGCGGGCGGCCTTCCAGCGGGTCTCGGCCCACTCCTCGTCGAGGTCGGAGCGGACGGTGATGCCGCCGCCGGTGCCCCAGGTGTACTCCCAGGTCTCGGCACCCGTCTCTGCCCTTGTCTCCGTCCCGGCCGCCGGCGGCGCCGATATCGCGGATCCCGAGGACGAGCCGACGCGGCGGGCGACGAGGCTGCGGATCACCACGCCGAGGTCCGCGCGGCCGTCGCCGGAGATCCAGCCGAAGGCGCCGGCGTACACCCCGCGCGGGGTGTCCTCGACCCGGTCGATGATCTCCATGGTGCGGCGCTTCGGGGCGCCGGTCATCGACCCCGCCGGGAACAGCGCGCGCAGGGCGTCGACTGTTCCGACGTCGGCGCGCAGGTGGCCGCGCACGGTGGAGACGAGCTGGTGGACGGACGGGTACGACTCCACATCCATCAGCCCCGGCACCTCCACCGTCCCGGGCTCGCACACCATCGACAGGTCGTTGCGCAGCAGGTCGACGATCATCAGGTTCTCGGCGCGGAACTTCGGGTCGGTCGCGAGCCGCGTCGCCAGCTCCGCATCCGCCTCCGGCGTCGCACCGCGCGGCGTGGTGCCCTTGATCGGCTTGGTCTCGAGCCGGCGCTGCCGGTCGATGACGGCGTACCGCTCGGGGCTCGAGCTCAGCAGGGCGACGTCGCCATGGCGGAGGAACCCGGCGTACGGCGCGGGGTTGGCGCTGCGCAGCCGGAGGTACGCCGCCACCGGGTCGACCGCCGACTCCATCCGCTCGCGGTAGGTCAGGTTGACCTCGTAGGAGTTGCCGGCGTGCAGCTCCTCCTGGACCTCGGCGAACGCGTCGCGGTACCAGTCCGGCGTCGCCTCCTCCCCCGGGTCGGCGCCGCCGGCCGGCTCGGCCGCGACGTCGTGCTCGATGACGAGCGGGTCGCGGACGCGCATCCACACCGCCTCGGGTACGTCGGCCGCGGGACGAGCCGGGAGGTCGGGGCGCGAGGCGTAGCCGAGGTAGCCCACCCACGACACTCCTGGCGTCCCGCCGTCCCGCCCGATCTCGCCGGCCAGGACCGTGAACACGTCGTCCCCCACGACCACGGACCGGCCGCCCTGGTGGCGCCGCACCTCGCGGGTGGCGGCGTCGTAGGTCAGCGACACGTCGTCCTCGTCGAGGAAACCGAGCAGGGAACGGTGCCCCGACCACGGCCGGGCGCCGCCGCCGTCGAGCCAGAACAGCCGGTCGTGCCGGGCGGCGCCCGCCAGGAAAGCCTCGACAGCCGCGTCGTCACCGGCGTCGTGGAGGCTCACGACAGCTCCAGGAAGTTCGCGACCAGGGCGGCGCCGTGCTCGCTGAGCACCGACTCGGGGTGGAACTGCACGCCCCACAACGGCTTCGTGCGATGCGCGACCCCCATCACCACAGGACCGTCCGGCCCGTCGCACCAGGCGTTCTCGACCAGCACCGCGGGCACCTCGAGCGCGGCGAGCGAGTGGTAGCGCACCGCGTCGAAGGGCGACGGCAGCCCCACGAACGCACCGGTCCCGTCATGCCGCACCAACGCGACGTCGCCGTGCGCGGGCGTCGCACGACCGACCGTGCCGCCGTACGCGGACACCAGTCCCTGCATCCCGAGACAGACACCCAGCACCGGGACCGTGGCCTCCAGCAGCAGCCGCCGCCCGACCGAGAAGTCGCGCTCGTCGTCCGGCGTACCAGGCCCGGGCGACAGCACCAGGTGCGTCCAACCGCCGTCGAGCACCGCGTCGACCGTGACGTCGTCGTGCTCGACCACGTCGGGGACGGAGCCGGCGACCTGGGCGACGAGGTGGACGAGGTTCCAGGTGTACGAGTCGTGGTGGTCCACGACGAGCACGCGCCTGGTCACATGCGGATCATGCCAGCAGGTCGCGAACCAGGTCGTGGATCAGGTCATAGCCCCGCTCGGTGAGGATCGACTCGGCGTGGAACTGGATGCCGCGATAGTGCGGCCCGCGCACCACGTGCACGTCGCCGGACTCCGGGTCGGCCTCGACCGTCAC
>NZ_CAMPGZ010000226.1 GCF_946885725.1 uncultured Nocardioides sp. | reverse complement strand
GTGCTCATCGGACTTGCTCCTCGCCGGTCAGCTCCTGCTCGGCTGTGGCAGGAGCGGGGCCTCGGCGCCGGTACCGCCTCGCTGGACGCACCAAGCGATCCATCCGCCGCTCCCACAGACGAGCAACGCGCCCACCAGGACGGTCGGTGGGGTGCTGCCGGTCACTGCGGCGGCGACCAGGAGGCCGAGTGGGTACATCAGCAGCGCAGCGACGATCCAGGCCGCCGCGGTCCACCGGGGCAGGACTCCCGACCGCCAGATTGCCGCACCGAGCAGGACGTTGCCGACGAGGCCCAGCACCAGCACCAGCAACCCGATCAACCCCTGGGCCGTCGAAGCCGTGGTGGCCGGAAGGTCCGGGAGTCCCTCGATGCCGGCCAGGTACGCCTGCCCCTCCAACGGGGCGGCCACGGCCGAGATCCCGATGATCATCAGGAAGAAGGTCTGGGCGAGGACCGTGACGACCATGGCGAGCAGGCCGAGGTCCCCCGCGCGAGTCGAGGCCAGGTACGTCGCCAGCGCGAAGACGCCGAAGATGCTCAGGCTGGTGCCGAGTCCACTGCCGATCACATGGCTGATCACGTACGCGTCGGTGGTCACGTAGCGGGCCCACGCGGCGTACCGCCGGCTCGGGTCCGGCTGCGGGTCGAGGGTCGTCCAGAACGTCAGCAGTCCGTAGAGAGGCAGACCCACGAGGCCTGCACGGACCCATCTGCTCGGCCGCGGCTCCATGTCGACCTCCCGATCGCTCCGCGGGATCGCGGGCGACCACGCGCACCTGCGGTGCAAGGACGGAGGAGCAGTCAGCGGCTTGGCCGGTCGACCCCGCGGCACCAGTGTCCGGACGGCGACCGGGCTTGCGCCATGGCCCAGCACGGCTGCCGATCCCTGGGATGAACGCGCTATGGAGGTGGAGACCCAGCGGACCACATGCTGTCCAGGAGGCACCCGGTTCATGTCGAGGTGAGGTGAGGGGGCCGTCATGAGCGGAATGTCCGTGCGAAGCTGGACCACACGGCATGAGCTGGGGTTGTTCTTCCTGCTGGCCTTCGTGCTGTCCTGGGCTCTGTGGCCGCTCGTGCTGCTCAATGCGGACAGCTCGCCTCTGGTGCCGTTCGGTCCGCTGGGCGCCGCGCTCCTCGTCTCCGCGCTGAGCGGAGGATGGCGAGCCGTCGCGGCACTGATGAGCCAGCTCGGCCACTGGCGCGTCCACCCGCTGTGGTACGCCGTCGCGCTCGTCGGCCCGTTCCTCCTCACTGCGCTGGCCGGCGCCGTCACGGTGGCCGCAGGCGCCCCGTCCCCGGGGCTCGGCGTCTACTCCGACTGGTGGGGAGTCGTCAGCACGCTGGTGGCCACGGCGGTGATCATCGGCGTCTTCGAAGAGGTCGGCTGGCGCGGGTTCGCGCTACCCCGGATGCAGCAGCACCACGCCGCGCTCTGGGCTGCTCTGGTCCTGGGCATGATCTGGGCGGTCTGGCACCTGCCCGAGCTGGTGTCCGACGCGTCGGAGCGTGAGTTGGCGCCGTACCTGCTCTCAGTGCTCGCCTACTCGGTGTTGATCACGTGGCTGTACAACAGCACCCGCGGCAACCTCCCGATCGTGATCGTCTTCCACGCCTCGATCAACACCGCAGCGAGATTCCTGCTGCCCGAGTTCGAGAGCCCGTACGACGCGACCGCCTGGTGGTCGTACGCAGCCGTGTACGTGCTTGCGGCGGTGGCTGTCACCGCCGTTGCGGGAGCCTCGCGACTCGCCACCGATCTGCCGCGAGGCAAGCGCACTCGGCCCGAGCCGATGCCGGCCGACAAGCGATGACGCACCTCGCCTCGCCGGCCCTCGGCTGCGTGATGCGACCGCTGCGAGGCGTTCCTACGGGGCGACGAGGGCCGGGCGTTCGGCGATGCCGAGGGGCTGGCGAGCGAAGGCGTTCGCGGCGTCCACCTCGTAGCAGAGGTTGCGACTGGAGTCTCCGAGCGTGTCGTCGACGTACGACTGCACGTCGGCGACGCTGTTCGCCTCCCAGAGGCAGGTCGCCACGGACCAGTCCCGGGCGGGGTAGAACTGCAGGCCCCGCGTGCCTTCAGGGGCACCCTCGTTCCTGATCAGCTTCTCGCCTCGTGACGACGCCTCGTCGGGCTCGAGGAAGGTGTGCTGGACGACGACGTACATGGCCTGCTCCTCTGGCTGTGGCTGTCGGACGTCACGACCGTACGGAGAAAGGGGCCACCGGTCTTCGCGTGAACGGACCATCGTGCGATCGGCTGCGCTGGTCGGAATTCAGTAGTCCAGGGTCAGGCCAGATGGTGTTCGAAGGCGTACGCCGCTGCGGCGGTTCTCGTCGAGACGCCCAGCTTGCCGAAGATGTTCTGCAGATGGCGTGCCACGGTGTGCTCGCTGATGAACAGGGTTGCCGCGATCTCACTGTTCGTCTGGCCCGACGCCAGCGAGCGGAGCACTTCGATCTCGCGCGCGGTGAGCCGCTCGTCTGCGCCCAGTTGTGCGGTCAGGGCGGCCACGCGCGCCTGGTCAGGCTTGGCGCCGAGGCGGCTGAACGCGACTCGCGCCGTGTCGAGCTCGAGATCGGCGGTGTCGTGGTCGTCGACCGCCCGGCACGCGAGACCGATCAGCACCCGGGCTCGGGCTGACTCGTAGGGAGCACCGAGCTGCTGCCATGCCTGCAACCCACGCCGAAGCCAGATCAACGCCTCCTCGGGCTCCTCTCGTGCGAGCAGGAGCGCACCCTTGGCACATGCCGCCATCGCGATGACCGCGTCCCCGAAGTGGGACGCCATGCCTTCGAGCTCCTGCACCGCGGCGTCGGCCCGGTCGAGCTCGCCGGCCGCGACCGCGATCTCGACGTACGCCGGAAGCAACCGCACGCGACGAACGGCCTGCGTCGCCTCGCCCATGGCACGCCGGATCGCGGCCGCGGCAGCATCCGGCTTGCCCTGCGCCAGCCGGAGCAAGGCCAGCCCTGGCTGCGGCTCGTACCCGAGATCGTTGGCCTCACGGAAGCACGTCTCGGCGTCGGCGAAGGCGCCCGCTAGGCGATGCAGCTCCCCCTGCAGGTAGGCGGCCTTGCCGCGGACGAGCTGGTTGAGCTGGCCCGTCGCGTGCGTGGCGACAGCACGCCCGCACTCCTCCAGGGCAGTCGCCCAGGAGCCGCTCAGCTGATGGAGCTCGGCGCGGTGCACCAGGCAGAAGCCGAAGTGCTCCTCCATCTCCGGTTGCCCCTCGCACCACTCGGTCAGGGCATCGGTCCAGGCTCGGGCGTGGTCGAAGGCGCAGGCGTCGACGCAGTACGCGATCGTGTTGCAGTAGACGATCCCCGTCACCACCGGCGACAACCGCCCTTCGGCGGCGACCACGAGCAGCTCGTCCACCAGCCGGAGCCCGTCGTGGACCTCGCCCATGTTGATCAGCGCCCGGCCCTGCTCCCCTCGGGCGAGCCAGAAGAGGTCGGTGTCCTCGAAGCGGCGGGCTATCTCCACGGCCACACTCGCAGTCGCGTAGCCCGACTCGTAGTCCCCGGCGCCCATCTGCTGCAACCATGCCGGGATCAGGAGCCAGCCGCGCTCCGGGCCGTCCTCACCGGACTCGTCGAAGAGCCGCTGCGCCCGAGCGAACCAACCCCTGGCCTGCCCACCCTGACCACGGAACAGGTGGCTGTGGCCGATCCAGAAGGCGACGCGCACCGCCGGAAGCATGTCGCCGGCTTCGAGGTGCATCGCATGTGCGCGCTCGAGCACGGCGACGTACGTGTCCGGCTCGCCCAGCATGTACGCACACCGAGCCAGCGACTCGAGGTCGGACGCCCCCAGGGCGGTGGCCCGATCGGCCTCGGACAGCGCCGTGAACGCCTCACGCCACGCCGCGCGCGCCAACGCCCCGCGTCCGCGATCAAGAGCCGCGACGGCGTCCGTCACACGTTCATCGTAGGTCGCCGCGAGGAGACGAGGCGCTCGCTTGTCGACGCTAGGGGCGGACTGCCACCCACAGCTCCTCGACCGGCCACCTGGTCGCCCACTCCCGGGACACGATCTCGTAGAACGGGTGCTCGCCGCCGGCTTCCGGCGCATAGATCTCGTGCATCGCCTCGATCACGAAGCCGGCGCTCCGCAGCCGCCGTACCCACTCACCGTGCGAGGGATGGAACTCGACTCCACCGCCCGGCCACTGCACTCGGCGGGCATCGCGCTGACCGCGAAGCAGCCGATCTCCGGCAACCCCGCCTCCGGCCGGCACACACAGCGCAGAGAGATTGCTGTTCGTCAGGAAGACCAGACGACCGCCGGGCCGCAGCAGCCTGGCCGCCTCGGGCAACCAGCGCTCGGGGTCGCACCAGGCAGCTGCACCGTGCTCGCTCACCACCAGGTCGAAGCGCCCACTGGCCAGTGGGACTCGTTCGGCATCCCCGTGGACCAGGGGGAAGGCAGGACCGAGCCGGGTTTGGAGGTGCCGCGCTGTGGCGAGCTGCTCACCCGAGAAGTCCAGACCGACGGGGCGGGCGCCCGCGCGCGCGAGCCAGGCCGAGAGGTACGCCGTTCCACAGGCCAGCTCGAGGACGTCCAGGCCCTGAACATCGCCGAGGACGCCGAGCTCCCGCTCGGGCACGGCGAACAGGCCCCACACCACCTCCGGCCTGCGCCACATGCTCTCGGCCGCACCGTTCGTGAAGCGCGCGTTCACGATCGCCCAGAGCTCGCGGTTCACGGCGATCTCCGCAGCTCTCCCGTCGGACACCTGAACAGTCCCCTCCGAACGTCGTCGCTCACACCCTCCGGGTCGTGCCGGCGGCGCCGTACCACCCGGTTCGGGCGATGCCTGTCAACTGCTTCGGCTGGCGAACTGTGGCTCCCACTGCGCCCCGAGGGGAGTCGATCATGGACGTACGCCGCACCGGCCGGATCTTCGGCTGGCTGTTCATCGGGACCTTCGTGACGAGCATTCCGGCCCGTCTGCTCTTCGTCGACGGGGCGGGGGCGAGCTGGTCGAACATGCGGTTCGTCGCCGCGGACGCCTCCGCCACGAGCCTGAAGTGGGGTGCGCTTCTCGAGTTCGGCCTGATCGTCACCCAGCTCGGGACCGCGCTGGTGCTGTACCCGATCGCCCGTCGGCAGAGTGAGACGATCGCGATCAGCTACGTGGCCGCCCGGACGATGGAGTCGGTGTTCGCCGCCATCGGTCTCATCAGCATCGTTTCGTTGATATCCGTCATCGCCGCCATGAACGGCGCCGGCGGCGTCGAGGCGGTCACGCTCCAGGCTCAGGGCGACAGCCTCGCGCACACCTACGAGTGGGCGTTCCAGTGGGGCCCCGGACTCGTGGCCGGCATCGGCAATGGGATCCTGCTCGGCTACCTCATGTACACGTCAGGCCTCGTGCCTCCGCGGCTGGCGCTTCTGGGCTTGGTCGGCGGCCCGATCCTGATCCTCTCCTTCCTGATGATCCTGGCTGGGTTCTACAAGAACGGCGAGGGCCCCTCGGCCCTGCTCACGCTGCCGGAAGCTGCGTGGGAGCTGTCGCTCGGCATCTACTGCGCCTGGAAGGGATTCCGTACGTCGAGCCCCCTGGCCGAACGGCTCCGCAGAGGCGACGCGATCCCGCCGCAGCGAACGGCACCGGACGTTCCCCACGTGGCGCTGTGACCGTCCCGCCGACGCCCGGTGAGCGGTCGGCGCGCGGAGTACCGTGAAGTTGTGCGAGGCGACCGAGTGGAGATCGTGATCGATGCGGGCGGCGAGGTCCGCACCTACGACATCGTCGCGACCCGGAACGGCCGCCGGGTCGAGATCGAGACCGGGCGCGGCCTCGTCACCGTCTCCGAGGTGACCCGAAGTGGTACGCCGGTCCGCACGGCTCGCTTCATGGCGAGCAGGATCCTCGCCCTGGTCGAGCACCCGGCCGCCGACGCGAACATCGCCAGGGACGTGATCGAGCCACGTCCCCTCCGCTCGTCGGG
>NZ_CAMPGZ010000225.1 GCF_946885725.1 uncultured Nocardioides sp. | reverse complement strand
CATCCGATGGCACCGTACAGCCAGACCCCGCCCGTCCGGGCCGGAGCCCGACCCCGAGCCCAGCACAGCGACCACGACGTCGTGGTCGTGGGCGCCCGCGTCGCCGGAGCCGCCACCGCGATGCTCCTCGCCCGCGCCGGGTACGACGTGGCGCTCGTCGACCGCTCGCGCCCCTCGCGCGACACGAGCTCGACGCACGCCATCGCCCGCGGCGGCGTCGTCCAGCTCGACCGCTGGGGCCTGCTCGACCGCGTGGTCGCCACCGGCGCCCCCGAGATCCGGACGGTCTCCTTCCACCACGGCGGCGGCGTCGAGAGGCGCGCCCTCAAGGACCGCGCCGGGGTCGACTTCCTGGTCGCCCCGCGCCGCTACATCCTCGACGACCTGATCGCCCGCGCGGCCGTCGACGCCGGAGCGCGCCTGGTCACCGACACCACTGTCAGCGGACTGCTGCGCGACGGCTCGGGCCGGGTGGTCGGCGTCGAGGCGCACGACCAGGACGGCATCCGGCGCGAGCTGACCGGACGTCTGGTCGTCGGCGCCGACGGCATCCGCTCGCTGGTCGCCCGCCAGGTCGAGGCGCCGCTGGTGCAGCGGCACGCGCCGACCGGCTCGTGCTTCTACACCTACGTCAGCGGCGTGCCGTGGGACGGCTTCGAGCTGTACGTCGAGGACGGCGCCTTCGCCGGTGTCTTCCCGACACACCACGGCGAGGCCTGCGTGTGGCTGATCCGGCCGATCGAGGCCTACGAGCCGGTCATCACCGCCGGCGCCTCGCGCCTCTCCGCCTGGATGCAGATGCTGCAGGGCGTCGTACCCGACCTCGCCCGGCGGATCCGTCCCGGCACCGTGACCGCTCCCCTGCGCGGGTACGTCGCGCTGCCCAACCACGTGCGCCGCGCGGCCGGACCGGGCTGGGCGCTGGTCGGCGACGCCGGCTACCACCGCGACCCGGTGACGGGGCACGGCATCACCGACGCGTTCCGCGACGCCGAGCTCCTCGCCGACGCCGCCGAGGCCGTGCTGTCCGGGGCGTGCACCGAGGACGCGGCGATGACCGGCTACGAGCTCGAGCGCGACGCCGCCCTGGAGCGGACGTTCGGGCTCACCCGTGAGATCGGAGCCTTTCCACCGGCCCCGCAGTTCCTGGACCTCCAGGTGCGGCTCAGCCGCGCACTGGACGAGGAGGCGCAGGCACTCGCCGCGCGACCTCGACGGCTGGTGCTCGCCTGAGCGCCGGCCGGACCACCAACCCACCACCCATCCATCACAACCACCAGAAGGGGACATCATGTCCATCACGCAGGACCGCACCAACGGCGTCGACACCGCCACCCTGTTCGCCACCATCGGCGCCGTGCGCGAGCAGCCCGAGCTCGCCAAGTTCCGCTTCCGCACCCGGACCGACTGGGTGAGCGGCACGCACAGCGAGAGCCGCTACCCCGGCTTCTACGGCGCCGGCCAGGAGCACACCCACCGCACCGAGACCGTCGTACACGCCGACCACCCGGTCGTGCTCGTCGGTGACGACAACGGCCCGACCCCGGCAGAGCTGATGCTCAACGCCCTCGGCGCCTGCCTGATGGCCGGGCTCGGCAACATCGCCGCCGCCCGCGGCATCGAGCTCGCCGGCGTCCGCTGCGACGTCGAGGGCGACATCGACCTGCGCGGCATCCTCGGCCTCGACGACGGCGTCCGCAACGGCTTCGAGTCGATCCGCGTGACCTTCCACGTCGACGGCGACGCCGAGGCCGACCAGCTCGCCGAGCTCGTCGCCCAGTCCCGGCGCCGGTCCGCGGCCTACGACGTCCTGACCCACGGCACGTCCGTCACCGTCGAGGTCGCCGACCGCTGAGCTCGAACAACGATTCGTCTGCGATCTACGGGGTGTTTTACACGGGCCGGTCGCAGACGAATCGTTGTCGTCACGCGAGCCGGGACGCCACGCGACCCGCAGCGGCGACGACCAGCGGGCCGACCGCCTGCGCGTCGAGGTCGCCGAGGGTCACGATGCCGACCGACGCCTCCAGCCCGTCGACGCCGAGGACCGGCGCGGCGACACCTCGGGCGCCGGCCTGGAGCTCGCCGGCCGTCTCGACGTACCCGTCGAGACCCGGCTGGTCCTCCCCACGGCCGAGCAGGATCGCCCGGCCGGCGGCGCCCTGGCCGAGCGGGTGGCGGGCGCCCACGCGGTAGCCGACGTGGAAGTCGGTCCAGGTCGGCTCGACCACGGCGATCGCGAGAGCCTCTCCCCCGTCGGCGACGGTCAGGTGCGCGGTCATGCCGAGGTCCTCGGCGAGGCTGCGCAGCACCGGCGCGGCCAGCTCACGCAGCACCGGCTGCAGCCCGCGCGCCAGTGACAGCACACCGAGGCCGACGTGCACGAGACCCGCTGCGTCGCGCCGGGCCAGCCCGTGGCCCTCGAGGGTCGCGACGAGGCGGTAGACCACCGTCCGGTTGACCCCGACCTCGGCCGCGAGCGCGGTGATCGTGAGGCCACCGGGCGTGCCCGCCAGCACCTCCAGGACGCGGAGCCCGCGGTCGAGCGTCTGCGAGGTCTCGGCGGCCATGCGGGGAATCTACTCCCCGGTCGTCGCACAACGATTCGTCTGCGATCCGCCCGTGTGATTCACCCCGTAAACCGCAGACGAATCGTTGTCACGCGTCAGGAGGTACGGCGCTGGGCGGCCCAGCCGCGGATGGTGTCGATGCGCTGCTGGAGCTGGGCGGCGGTGGCGGCAGCGGCGGCGGGGCCACCGCACTCCTTGCGGAGGGCGGAGTGGATGACGCCGTGGGGCTGGCCGGTGCGGTGGTTCCAGGCGGCGACGAGGCCGTTGAGCTCGCGGCGGAGCACGGCGAGCTGCTCGTGGGTGGACATCTCGCGCTCGACGTCGCGCTGGACGTCGGCGGGTGTCGACGACGTGGCGCGCTGCTTGTCCTGCTGCTTGCGTCGCTCGGACTGGCGCAGCCGCAGCAGGTCGCGGACCTGGTCGGCCTCGAGCAGACCCGGGATGCCGAGGAAGTCCATCTCCTCCTCCGACCCGACGTGCACCTCGCCCTCGTGGCCGAACTCGCCGCCGTCATACAGCACCCGGTCGAAGCGGGCCTCCGACCCCATCGCCTCGAACGTGCCGAGCTCGTCGTCGCTGGCGCCCTCCTCGGCGTTGGCCTGCGCGAGCAGCTGCTCCTCGGCGGCGAAGATGTCGTCCTCGTCGTTGATCCGGCGGCCGAGCACGTGGTCGCGCTGGACCTCCATCTCGGAGGCGAAGCCGAGCAGGTTGGGCACCGACGGCAGGAACACCGACGCGGTCTCGCCGCGCTTGCGGGCGCGGACGAAGCGGCCGACGGCCTGCGCGAAGTACAGCGGCGTCGCGGTGGTCGTCGCCCACACACCGACGGCGAGGCGGGGTACGTCGACGCCCTCGGACACCATGCGGACCGCGACCATCCAGCGCTGGTCGCCCTCGGAGAACTGCGCGATCCGCTTCGACGCGAGCTTCTCGTCCGACAGCACGAGCACGGGCTTCTCGCCGGTGATCGTCTTCATCAGCCCGGCGTAGGCGCGCGCGGACTCCTGGTCGCTGGCGATCACCAGACCGCCGGCATCGGGGACGTGGCGGCGTACCTCCGTCAGCCGCTTGTCAGCGGCCGCGAGCACCGACGGCATCCACGAGCCACCGGGGTCGAGCGCCGTGCGCAGCGCCTGCTGGGTGAGGTCCTTGGTCAGCGGCTCACCCAGCCGGGCGGCGACCTCGTCACCGGCGCGGGTGCGCCACTGCATCTCGCCGCTGTAGGCCAGGAACAGCACCGGCCGCACGACGTGGTCGGCGAGCGCGTGGGCGTAGCCGTAGGTGTAGTCGGCGACGCTGCGCGGGATCCCGTCGGAGCCGGGCGCGTAGCGCACGAACGGGATCGGATTCACGTCGGAGCGGAACGGCGTGCCGGTCAGCGCCAGCCGCCGGTGCGCCGGCTCGAACGCCTCGCGCACCGACTCGCCCCACGACAGCGCGTCGCCTGCGTGGTGCACCTCGTCGAGGATGACCAGCGTCTTGAACCGCTCGGTGCGGATCCGCAGCGCCAGCGGGTTGGCCGCGACGCCGGCGTAGGTGACCGCGACGCCGACGTAGTCCTTGCTCGTCGGGCCCTTCTTGCCGGAGTACGTCGGGTCGATCGGGATGCCCGCGCGAGCGGCGGCCTCGGCCCACTGGGTCTTGAGGTGCTCGGTGGGCGCGACGACCGTGACGCGCTCGACGACGCGCCGCGACAGCAGCTCGGCCGCGGCGGTCAGCGCGAACGTCGTCTTACCGGCGCCCGGCGTGGCGACGGCCAGGAAGTCGCGGGGCTGCTCGGCGAAGTACTTGTCCAGCGCCGCGGCCTGCCAGGCGCGCAGCGGCGTGGCGGTGCCCCAGGCGGCGCGGTCGGGATACGCGGGCGGAAGGACGGGTGCGTGCTCGGTAGCTGAGTCGGGGGTGACGGGTTCGGATGCGGGCTGGGTACCGGGGTCAGTGCTGAACAGGTCTGCGGGTGCGGGGTGCGGGTCGGTCACGTCTCTCGGTTCGTCTCGGCGTCGTCTCGGCGGCTGGCGTCGTGCGGCGTCGTCACGGGGTGCGATAGGCGAGCCAGTTGTCCTGCATCCGGGCCACCTGCCCGGGGGTGAAGCTGTTCATGCAGTCGTCCACGGAGTAGTCCATGAAGTTGTGCACCGGGTCGGTGCCCGGCTGGGCGAGGCAGCTGTCCTTCAGCTCGTCGCAGGCGCTGCTGGCCTCGGACTGCGCCGGGGTGTCGTCGACCATGTCGCCCGGTCCCTCGCAGCCGCCCTCGAAGGTGTGGAACAGGCCGAGCCAGTGGCCGACCTCGTGCACCGCGGTGTCGCCGCGGTTGTAGCCGCGGAACCGGCCGCGCGGCAGGCTCTCCTCGTGGATCACCACCCCGTCGAGGTGGCTGGCCTTGCGGGCCTGGTGAGGCGGGGTCGCCCAGCCCAGGACGGTGCCGGCGCCGGGACTCTGCGGCCGGGACACGTAGAGGTTCAGCGCCGACGGACCGCCGCGGTGCAGCGCGCGCCGCATGCGCAGGTCGTCACGGCCACCGATCACGGCCGAGCGCCACGCCGACTTGCGCGTGCGGTCGAACGACGCGAGGTAGAAGTCGAAGCGCGTGGTGGTGTTGGTCGACGACTGCGCACCGTTGTAGGCGCTGTCGAGGATGCGCAGCTGGTTGCGCACGCGCTTCTTGCTCGCGCCCTTGGAGCTCTTCCCGCCGATCACGTGCACGTGCACCGGGATCCGCAGCGTCGCGCCGACGCGGGCGTCGGCCCGGCTCTTGGTGGGTGCGAGCCCCTGCCGGGCGAGCCGCTGCCGCAGCGCGCGGTCGATGGAGCGGCGCTGGGCGTCGGTGTACGCAGGACCGTCGGCAGGCCGCGTAACACGGGCGGCGCCCGCCGTACCGGGAACGCAGCCGGCGCCCTTCGACGCACCGGGCGCGACGGCGTCACGCAGAGGGGCCGCACCGGCCGGCAGGGCCGGTGCGAGCAGGAGGAGCCCGGTCGCGACCGCGGTGGCCGCGACGAGGCGGAGGCGGGAGCTCACTCCTCGCCGTCGTCCTGGAGGTTCTCCCAGGCGTCCTTGCACTCGGGACAGACGGGGTACTTCTCCGGATCGCGGCTGGGCACCCACGTCTTGCCGCACAGCGCCACGACCGGCGTGCCGAGGACCATGGCCTCGGTGAGCTTGTCCTTCTCCACGTAGTGGGAGAAGCGCTCGTGGTCCCCCGGCTCGACGGGCGTGTCGACCGGCGACGTGCGGGTGTCCTCGATGGTCTGCACGCCTGGACTCAGCTGGGTGCTCATGACAGGCCAGTGTAGGCGGTCGGGCCTCGCACGTATCCGTTCCCCGACGTATGCCCCGCCCTACCCGCGGCCGAGGACGGGACCGGTTCCGGGACTAGGCCGTGACGCATAAATCGTTGGTCCAGATGAGGATCGCTCGAAGGACGG
>NZ_CAMPGZ010000224.1 GCF_946885725.1 uncultured Nocardioides sp. | reverse complement strand
CACGGCGGCGGTCACGGCCGCGACCTCAGCGGCGGTCGCCGGCGGCTCCAGCTAGTCGCCGATTGGTCACAAACCGCAGGATCCGTCGCCGGATTCTTGCGGTTGGGGACCAAACCGCAAGTCCCCCGGTCACCCCAGCGCCGCCGACACGACCTCCCGCGCCTCGGCCTGCACCTGCGCGAGGTGCTCCGGGCCCTTGAACGACTCGGCGTAGATCTTGTAGACGTCCTCGGTCCCGGACGGCCGGGCGGCGAACCACGCCGACTCGGTCGTCACCTTCAGCCCGCCGATCTTCGCGCCGTTGCCGGGCGCCTCGGTGAGCTTGGCGGTGATCGGCTCACCGGCCAGTTGGTCGGCCTTCACGTCGTCGGGGGAGAGCGCGGCGAGCTTGGCTTTCTGCTCGCGGTTCGCCGGCGCATCCACCCGCGCGTAGGCCGGGTCGCCGTGCTCGGCCACGAGGTCGGCGTACACCGCGCTCGGCGACTTTCCGGTCACCGCGAGGATCTCCGAGGCGAGCAGGCACAGCAGGATGCCGTCCTTGTCGGTGGTCCACGTCGACCCGTCACGGCGCAGGAACGACGCGCCCGCCGACTCCTCGCCGCCGAACCCGAACGACCCGTCGATGAGGCCGGGCACGAACCACTTGAACCCGACCGGCACCTCCACCATCGGCTTGCCCAGCGCCGCGGCGACCCGGTCGATCATCGACGAGGACACCAGCGTCTTGCCGATCCGCACGTCCGCCGGCCAGTCCGGACGATGGCCGCCGAACAGGTAGCCGATCGCGACCGCCAGGAAGTGGTTCGGGTTCATCAGCCCCGCGTCGGGCGTGACGATGCCGTGCCGGTCGGCGTCGGCGTCGTTGCCGGTGGCGATGTCGTAGTCCGCCCGCCGCCCGATCAGTGACGCCATCGCGCTCGGCGACGAGCAGTCCATCCGGATCTTGCCGTCCCAGTCGAGCGTCATGAACCGCCACGTCGGGTCGACCAGCGGGTTCACCACTGTCAGGTCGAGCTTGTGCCGCTCGCCGATCGCGCCCCAGTAGTCGACCGACGCACCACCCAGCGGGTCCGCGCCGATCCGCACACCCGCCGCGCGCACGGCGTCCAGGTCCAGCACCGACGGCAGGTCGTCGACGTAGGTCCCGAGGAAGTCGTACGACCCGGCCGCCGCACGCGCCCGCGCGAACGGCACCCGCCGTACGTCGGACAGCCCGCCGCGGATCAGCTCGTTGGCCCGCGCGGCGATGACCGAGGTTGCGTCGGTGTCGGCCGGACCGCCGTGCGGCGGGTTGTACTTGAAGCCCCCGTCCGCCGGCGGGTTGTGCGACGGCGTGACCACGATGCCGTCGGCGAGCCCGGACGTCTTCCCCCGGTTGGCCCGGATGATCGCGTGCGACAGCGCCGGGGTCGGCGTGTAGCCGTCGCGGTCGTCGACCAGCACCGTCACGTCGTTGGCGACCAGCACCTCCAGCGCGCTCGTCCACGCCGGCTCGGACAGGCCGTGCGTGTCGCGGCCGAGGAACAGGGGGCCGTCGAAGCCCTGCTCCTTGCGGTAGTCGCAGATCGCCTGCGTCGTCGCCAGGATGTGCGTCTCGTTGAACGACGTCTTCAGGCTGCTGCCCCGGTGCCCGCTGGTGCCGAACGCGACCTGCTGGTCCACGTCCTCCGGGTCGGGGACGCCGGTGTAGTACGACGTCACCAGGTGGGCGACGTCGACGAGGTCCTTCGGCTCGGCGGGCTGTCCTGCGCGGGGGTGGAGGTGGTCGGCCATGAGCCCCATCATGTCGACCGCCGAGAGGTGGGGGAAGGATCCGACCGCTCGTCGGGTTCACTGGTGACGTGACCTCCCCATCTCCTCGCGTGCCACGCGTGCGCGCACCCGAGCTGCGCGGCCGCGGCTGGCTGAACACCGACGGCCCGCTCTCGCTGGCCGACCTGCGCGGCCGCTTCGTGCTGCTCGACTTCTGGACGTTCTGCTGCATCAACTGCCTGCACGTGCTCGACGAGATGCGTGAGGTCGAGGAGCGGTACGACGGCGAGCTCGTCGTCATCGGGGTGCACTCGCCGAAGTTCGAGCACGAGGCCGACCCGGACGCACTCGCCGCCGCGGTCGAGCGCTACGACGTGCGCCACCCGGTCCTCGACGACCCCGAGCTGGTGACCTGGCAGGCCTACACCGCGCGGGCCTGGCCGACGCTGGTGCTCATCGACCCCGAGGGGTACGTCGTCGCGCAGTACGCCGGCGAGGGCCACGCCCACGCCATCGCCTCTCTGCTCGCCCAGCTGCGCGACGAGCACGCCGCGCGCGGCACGCTCCAGCCCGGCGACTCGCCGTACGTCGCGCCGCCCGCGCCCGAGGGCGACCTGCGCTTCCCGGCCAAGGCCGTGCGCCTGCCCGACGGGCACTTCCTCGTCGCCGATGCCGGGCACGGCGCGATCGCCGAGGTCGACGTCGACGGGGCCTTGGTGAAGCGCCACGCCGAGGGGCTCCGCGAGCCCAACGGCCTGTGCCTGCTGCCGCTCGACGTCGCCGCCGAGGTCGGCTACGACGTGGTCGTCGCCGAGACCGTCGGGCACCGGCTGCGCGGCCTCTCCCTCGCCACCGGCGAGCTCCGCACCCTCGCCGGCGACGGCCGCCAGTGGATGCAGGGCGACGGCACCGACCGGCTGAGCAGCCCCTGGGACGTCGCCTGGCACGACGGCCTGGTCTGGGTCGCGATGGCCGGCATCCACCAGCTCTGGACGTTCGACCCGCGCACCGGCGAGGTGGCGGTCGCTGCGGGCACCACCAACGAGGGGCTGCTCGACGGACCGCTCGACCAGGCCTGGCTCGCGCAGACCTCCGGCCTCGTCCCCGACGGCGACCGGCTGTGGGTGGTCGATTCGGAGACCTCGTCCCTTCGGTACGTCGAGGACGGGAAGCTGCACACGGTCATCGGCCGCGGGCTGTTCGACTTCGGCTTCACCGACGGTCCTGCCGACCAGGCGCTGCTCCAGCACCCGCTCGGCGCCGCCGTACTGCCCGACGGCTCGGTGGCGATCGCCGACACCTACAACGGCGCTGTACGCCGCTACGACGCGAGCACCGGCGAGGTCGGCACGATCGCGTCGGGTCTGGCCGAGCCCAGCGGGCTGGTCGTGGACGGCGAGCAGCTGGTCGTGGCCGAGTCGGCCGCGCACCGGCTGACCCGCGTACCGCTCGGCGCCTCCGCGCAGGCCACTGGCACGGCACACACGACCCAGCGCCCGGTCACCGAGGTCGCGCCCGGCGAGCTGGAGATCGTGGTCGCGTTCGAGCCGCCGCCGGGGCAGAAGGTCGACGAGCGCTTCGGCCCGCCCTCGCAGCTGCTCGTCGAGGCGACGCCGCCCGCGCTGGTCAAGGACGGCTACGGGCGCGGCACCGACCTGACCCGCACCATTGTGCTCGACGCGACCGTCGGCGACGGCGTGCTGCACGTCGCCGCCCGTGCCGCCTCGTGCGACGAGGACGGCGGCGAGGGGGCTGCCTGCCACATGCACCAGCAGGACTGGGGTGTCCCGGTCCGCATCGTCGAGGGCGGCGCGACGCAGCTCGTGCTCCCGCTGTCCGGCCGGTCCTGAGCGCGGACCCTGGACAGGACGCGCCGGCCCCGGAAGGCTGCGCACCATGCGCACTCTTCTCGGGGCTCTGGTGCTCACCCTTGCCATCCCCCTCTCCGTCAGCTCGGTAGCAGCGGCACACACGCCGCGGGCCGCCGAGGTCACCGACCCCGCCACCTGGAAGTGGCAGAAGACGAAGGTCGACGCCGACCAGAGCTTCCGGGGACTCGACGCCGTCAACAAGCGGGTCGCCTGGATCGCCGGCGAGAACGCCACCGACGACGGCGGACCCGGCACGGTCTACCGCACCACCGACGGCGGCAAGACCTGGCAGGACGTCAGCCCGAAAGTCAAGGCGGACCTCGCGTTCCGCGACGTCGAGGCGCAGAACGCCCGCGTCGCCAGCATCCTGGCCATCGGACCGGGCAAGGCGTCCCGCATCTACCGCACCACCGACGGCGGCAGGACCTGGACCAAGACCTTCCAGAACCGCAGCGAGAAGGCCTTCTACAACTGCATCGACTTCTACCCCGGCGGCCGCAACGGCCTCGGTGTCAGCGACCCGGTGAAGGGCAAGTTCCGGATCATCCGCACCACCGACCGCGGCCGCTCGTGGAGCGTGCTGAAGAAGGCGGACATGCCGGCGGCGTTCGAGGGCGAGTTCAACTTCGCCGCCAGTGGCACCTGTCTGACGATCATCGACCGGCACGCCTACATGGCCTCCGGCGGCGCGGCCTCACGGATCTACCACTCGCGCGACAAGGGCGACAGCTGGGACGTGGTCAGCTCGACCATCCCGGCGACCGACGCGGGCGGCGTGTTCTCGCTGGCGTTCAAGAAGCGCACGAGGGGCGTCGCCGTCGGCGGTGACTTCGAGCAGCCGGACAACGGCGTCGACGCCTCGTCGTACACCCGCAACGGTCACACGTGGCGCGAAGGCGGCGACCTCGGCGGCTACCGCTCCGGCTCCTCCTGGCTCGACGGGACCCGCCGGACGTTCCTCGCGGTCGGTCCGAGCGGGAGCGACGTGACCACCGACGGCGGAAGGTCGTGGACCACCTGGAGCCGGACCGGCTACCACTCGGTGGTCTGCGTCCGCGGCGGTTGCTGGGCCTCGGGCTCCGAGGGCCGCACCGCCTGGGTGGCGACCCGCTAGGCACAAGCGAAAGGGCCGCCCCACCGTCGTGGTGGGGCGGCCCTTTGCGTGTCGTGTCTGTGTCGTACGGCGACTCGCGTCAGCGAACCGGCGGCGCTCCGCCACCGTCGTACCGGCGCTCCTCGACGTGCTTGGTCTGCGACCGCTGCTTGTTCATGACGAGGGCGAGCACGATGGCCAGCGCCCCGACGAGGACGAGGATCCACCCGAGACCACCGTCGTCGATGAACCCGATGTCGACCTGAACCACGCCCATGACCAGGATGAGCCCGATGACGAGCAGGACGATGCCCAGTCCGATACCCATGATGTCTCCTTGCTGTTGCGACGGCGCTGGGCCGCCTCGTGCATGGTGGAGTGACCTCCGGGCCAGTGATACCCAGAACTACGAAGGCCCAATCCGTTCCCTGACAGCCCCGTGATCGAGCGACGTCCCATGACACCACCGCGTGTGGGCGCGCGATGAACGGGGTAGACATCCCTCGCGCTCGGTACGCTCCGAGCGCATCTTGTCGTCGGGCCCCCGAGAGGAGGAACAGGTGAGCACTCGCAACATCGCCATCGCCGCGCTGATCATCGCGGTCGTCCTGCTGCTGATCTTCCTGCTCTGACCGAGGGTTCGTACCCCAGCACAGCACGAAGGGCCGCTCCCCTGACGGGAGCGGCCCTTCGCCGTGTCTGGACTAGTCAGACGCGTCAGAACGCCGCCTCGTCGAGGTCCATCAGCGACAGGTCGGTGCCCTCCGCGATGGCCCGCTCCGCCGCGATCTTCGGCAGCACGTTGCGCGCGAAGAACTGCGCGGCGGCCACCTTGCCCTCGTAGAAGGTCTTGTCGGCAGGCGTCACCTCGCCGGCCAGCTTCTCCAGCGCGACCTCGGCCTGGCGCAGCAGCAGCCACGAGCAGACGATGTCGCCGAGCACCATCAGCAGGCGCGAGGTGTTGAGGCCGATCTTGTAGATGTTGCGCAGGTCGCCGCCCTCCGCGCTGGGGTCGGCCGACATCAGCTGCTCGATCAGCGTGCCGACGATGGCCTGGCCGTTCTCGAGCGCCTCGCCGAGCAGCTCGCGCTCGACCTTGAGGCGGCCGTTGCCGGCCTCGCTCTCGATGAACGCCTTGACCTCGTTGGCGACGTGGCCGAGCGCCTGCGCCTGGTCCTTGACGATCTTGCGGAAGAACAGGTCCTGACCCTGGATCGCGGTGGTGCCCTCGTAGAGGGTGTCGATCTTGGCGTCGCGGACGTACTGCTCGATCGGGTACTCCTGCAGGAAGCC
>NZ_CAMPGZ010000223.1 GCF_946885725.1 uncultured Nocardioides sp. | reverse complement strand
ACCGTGAACCGGTCCGGGAACGTGCCGCCCTGGCCCGGCGCCTCCCCGGCCGCGAGGTCGACGCGCGGCTGCAGGTTCTGCTCCGCCTGGTCCTCGGTCTCGAGCTCCATGCCGACGTGGATCGTGCGGTCGGCCTGCTGCGCGACGACGAGGCCGGTCAGCGGGCTGACTCCGCCGGCCTGCTGGACGAGCCGCTCGGCGACGCGCTGGTCCTCCTGGTCGGCGTTGGCCATCGACAGCGCGTCGCAGGCGAAGTCGGAGGCCCACAGCACCGCGGTGACCGGTTCGCCGGCGACGCGTGCGAGGTCGGGCTCGTCGAGGTCCGGGGCGTCGCCGTGCACGACCTCCACGGCCTCGCTGACGGCGTCGGCGCGGTCGGAGAGCACGAGCAGCTGGTCGTCGGGCAGCACGGCCGCGTTCTGGAACACCGGGGTGAGCCCGCCGTCGATGGACGCGACGAGGTCGGCCGAGCCCTGCCAGGTGCCGCCGGAGCCGATGCCGCCGCCGGGCGCCTGGTATCCCAGCGAGCGCAGCTTCTGCTCGACGCCGGACACGTCGACGTCGTCGGGCATCTTGAGAACGGCGACCTGCCCGGACTCGTCCTGCCCGAACGCCTCCCACTCCGCGTCGAGCGGCGATACGCCGTACCTCTCGCGCATGGCGGTGGCACTGTCCGCCAGCGCGGACGTGGAGACGAGGTCGCGGTCGAAAGCACGGTCGAGGAACGCGCGCACGTCGGCGTCGGAGGAGCCGGCGTCGAGGCCGTCGCCGTCGGCGGCGTCGCGGACGGCCGCCCAGTCGGTGTACGTCGCCCGCAGCGTCGAGGCCGGCAGGGTGCCGAGCGCCTCCTCGTAGCGTGTCTCGGGCTGGAACACGCGCCAGGCGAAGAACCCCGCCAGCAACACCACCGCGAGCGTGCAGGCGATGGCCACGGCTCGGGTCGTCACCCGTGTGAGACTAACGACGTGGATCAGCCGGAGGTCATCGCGGCCGGTGCGGTGGTCTCCCGTCGGGGTCCGCAGGTGCTGCTGATCCACCGTCCGAAGTACGACGACTGGTCGTTCCCCAAGGGCAAGCTCGACGCCGACGAGCACCTGCTCGCGTGCGCGGTGCGCGAGGTCGAGGAGGAGACCGGGCTGCGTGTGCGGCTCGGGCCGCCGCTGCCGCACGTCGACTACACCGTCGGCAACGGGACGCGTCGTCGCAAGCGCGTGTACTACTGGGCCGCGTGCGTGGTCGGCGACGACGACGTGTCCGGCTACGAGCCCAACGCCGAGGTCGACGACGTGCGCTGGCTCGACCTCGGCGAAGCGCGCCGGCTGCTCACCCAGGAGCACGACCGCGAGCTGCTCGACAGCTTTGCCAAGCAACGCCGGCGCACCACGCCGCTCGTGGTGCTCCGCCACGCGGAGGCCGAGCCGCGCAAGGGTTGGCGCGGCGACGACCGCGAGCGTCCGCTGGCCGAGCCCGGCCTCGTCCAGTCCCGCAAGCTCGTCCCCCTCCTCGCGGCGTACGGCGTCGAGCGGATCGTGTCGTCGAGCTCGCGGCGGTGCTGGACCACGCTCGCGCCGTACGCCCACGAGACGCGCACGGACCTGCACGTGACCGACGCGCTGTCCGAGGAGGACGCCACCCGCGACGCCGTCGCCGACGTCGTGGACGACCTCGTGACCGGGGGCGTGCCCGCGGTGCTGTGCTCGCACCGCCCGGTGCTGCCGCTCATCTGGGACGCCCTCGGCGTACCGGAGACGCGGCTCGAGCCGGGCGAGATGCTCGTCGCGCACCACCGCCGCGGCCACGTCGTCGCGGTCGAGCGGCACGCCCCCTGACTCGACAGCCGGCGTTCACCTCGCGTTCACCAAGCCTCGGCGGGCGCGTCACCTCGGCTGCCTAGCGTCGCAGTCGTAATCGACGAGTCCTGACGCAGGAGAACCGAAGTGAACGTCACTTCCCTTCGCCGACCGGCGGCCGTGGCGGCCGCCCTCGCCCTCGGGGTCGGCCTGGCCGCGTGCAGCGCGCCCAACGAGACCAGCGCACAAGCGGAGACCAGCAGCGGCGATGCGAGCGCCCTCTCCGGCACCCTCAACGGCGGCGGCGCCAGCTCGCAGGAGGCCGCGCAGGGTGCCTGGCGCGCCGGCTTCCAGCAGACGCATCCCGACGTGACCGTGAACTACGACCCGATCGGGTCGGGCGGCGGTCGCGAGCAGTTCATCTCCGGCGGCTTCTCGTTCGCCGGGTCGGACTCCTACCTGACCGACGACGAGGGAGAGCTCGACGCCGCCACCGAGCGGTGCGACGGGCAGCCGCCGATCGAGGTGCCGAGCTACGTCTCGCCGATCGCCGTGATCTACAACCTCGACGACGTCGACGACCTGCGGCTGAGCCCCGACACGCTCGCGGGCATCTTCGCCGGCACCATCACCACGTGGGACGACCCGGCGATCGCCGACGACAACCCCGGCACCGACCTGCCGTCGGAGCGGATCACCCCGGTGCACCGCTCCGACGAGTCCGGCACCACCGGCAACTTCACCGACTACCTCTCCGCGGTCGCGCCCGAGGCCTGGCCGCACGGCGAGGTCGAGAACTGGCCCTTTAACGGCGGGGAGGGCGCCAGCGGCACGTCCGGCGTCGTCGCTGCGGTCGCCAACGGAGCGGGCTCGATCGGGTACGCGGACGCGAGCCAGGCCGGCGACCTCGGCACCGCCGCGATCGGTGTCGGCGACGGCTTCGAGCTGCCCACCGCCGAGGCCGCGGCGAAGATCCTCGAGGTCTCGCCCGAGGCGGACACCGCCGGCGAGACCGCGCTGGTCTACGACCTCGACCACACCACCGAGGAGGCGGGCGTCTACCCGATCGTGCTCAGCTCCTACCTCATCGCCTGCCCGTCGTACGCCGACGCGGCGGAGGCTGAGCTGGTCAAGGACTACCTCGGTTACGTCCTGAGCGACGAGGGCCAGCAGGCGGCCGCGGAGAGCGCAGGCTCGGCGCCGCTCCCGGCCGCGATCGCCGAGAAGGCTCGCGCGGTCGTCGACGGCATCACGGGCGGCTGAGCATGGCCGCCACCGACGCCGCGCCCGCGATGCGCGCACCCGCGCGACGTACCGGAGACCTGGTCTTCTCGGGTACGGCGCGGGCCGCCGGGATCGCGATCCTGGTCGCTCTCGCCGGTGTCGCGGTCTTCCTCACCGTCGAGGGACTGCCGGCCGTCACCGCGGGCGAGGCCGCCCTGGACGGCAAGGCCGGGATCACGCTCTACGTCTGGCCACTGCTGTTCGGCACGCTGCTGGCCGCGCTGCTGGCGATGGTCGTGGCCACCCCGCTCGCGATCGGCGTCGCGCTGGTGATCTCTCACTACGCGCCGCGCCGCCTGGCCCGCACGCTCGGCGCCCTGATCGACCTGCTCGCCGCCGTACCGTCCGTCGTCTACGGGCTCTGGGGCATCAACGTGCTGGCGCCGCGGACCGTCGGGCTCTACGAGTGGCTCGAGGCGAACCTCGGCTTCCTCCCGCTGTTCGCCGGCCCGGCGTCCTCGACCGGTCGCACGATCCTCACCGCCGCGCTCGTGCTGGCGGTGATGGCGCTGCCGATCATCACCGCGGTCACGCGCGAGGTGTTCGCGCAGACCCCGGCGATGCACCAGGAGGCGGCGCTGGCGCTGGGCGCGACGCGCTGGGAGATGATCCGGATGACGGTGCTCCCCCACGGCCGCTCGGGGATGGTCTCCGCGACGATGCTCGGCCTCGGCCGCGCCCTCGGCGAGACGATGGCCGTGGCGATGGTGCTGAGCGCGACCGGCGTCGTGACGTTCAACCTCATCTCGAGCACCAACCCGTCGACGATCGCCGCCAACATCGCGCTGCAGTTCGGCGAGGCGTCCGGGCTGAAGGTGAACGTGCTGGTCTTCACCGGCCTGGTGCTGTTCGTCGTGACGTTCGCGGTGAACTTCCTGGGTCGCGCGATCGCGGCCCGCGGCCGAGTGGAGGGCGGACGATGAGCGCACCCACGCTTCCCCGCGTCGACACCGTTGCGCGGCGGTCTCCGGGCCTGCCGCCTCCGGCGCGGTCGTGGAAGGTCGCGGGCCGCCGGGCGGCGAAGGACCGGCTCGCCACGGTGCTGGTGTGGTCGGCGTTCGCGATCGTGATGCTGCCGCTGGTCACGCTGATGTGGGCGGTGGTCAGCAACGGTCTGCCGATGATGTCGCCGCAGTTCTTCACCTGGTCGATGCGCAACGTCGTCGGCGAGGGCGGCGGCATCTACCACGCGCTGATGGGCACGCTGCTCGTCACGCTGTTCGCCGCGTTGATCTCGGTGCCGGTCGGCATCATGGCCGCGGTCTACCTGGTCGAGTACGGCGGCGGCAGCCGCACCGCGCGCGTCATCACGTTCCTCGTCGACGTGATGACCGGCATCCCGTCGATCGTCGCCGGGCTGTTCGCCTACTCGCTGTTCGTGCTGATCTTCGGCCCGGGCGTGCGGATGGGCTTCGGCGGCTCCATCGCCCTGTCGGTGTTGATGATCCCGGTCGTCGTGCGGTCCACCGAGGAGATGCTCAAGCTCGTCCCCGGCGAGCTCCGCGAGGCGGCGTACGCCCTCGGGGTGCCGAAGTGGCGCACGATCCTCAAGGTCGTCCTCCCCACCTCGCTCGCGGGCATCGTCACCGGCGTGATGCTCGCGGTCGCGCGGGTGGCGGGCGAGACCGCGCCGCTGCTGATCATCGCCGGCGACACCGACTCGGTGAACCTCAACGTGTTCTCGGAGCGGATGGCGACGCTGCCGGTGTTCATCTACTACTCGTTCACCCAGCCCGGCGTACCGCCGGAGCTCGGGCAGGCCCGCGCGTGGGGCGCCGCGCTGGTGCTGATCGCCCTCGTGATGGGGCTGAACCTCCTCGCCCGCGCTGTCAGCAAGTTCTTCTCCCCGACGTCCGGCCGCCGCTAGGCCGGAGAAGGAACCACCATGGCCACGAGCATCGACGTCTCCGACCTGGACATCTACTACGGCGACTTCCTCGCCGTGCAGGGCGTCAACATGACCATCCGCGCGCGGTCCGTCACCGCGCTGATCGGCCCGTCGGGCTGCGGCAAGTCGACGTTCCTGCGCTCGCTGAACCGGATGCACGAGGTGATCCCCGGCGCGCGCGTGGACGGCAAGATCGTGATCGACGGGCAGGACCTGTACGACCGCGACGTCGACCCGGTGCAGGTGCGGCGCCTGATCGGCATGGTGTTCCAGCGGCCGAACCCGTTCCCGACGATGTCGATCTACGACAACGTGCTGGCCGGCAACCGGCTCAACGGCAAGCGCATGCCGAAGTCCGAGGCCGACGCGATCGTCGAGCGGTCGCTGCGCGGCGCGAACCTGTGGAACGAGGTCAAGGACCGCCTCGACCGGCCCGGCTCGTCGCTGTCCGGCGGCCAGCAGCAGCGGCTGTGCATCGCCCGCGCCATCGCCGTCGAGCCGCAGGTGCTGCTGATGGACGAGCCCTGCTCCGCGCTCGACCCGATCTCGACGGCCGCGATCGAGGACCTGATCCACCAGCTCAAGGCCGACTACACGATCGTGATCGTCACGCACAACATGCAGCAGGCCGCGCGCGTCTCCGACGACACCGGCTTCTTCAACCTCGCCGGCCCCGGCCAGCCCGGCCGGCTCGTCGAGATGAACCCGACGCAGAAGATCTTCGCCGCCCCCGACGACCCGTCGACCGAGGCTTACATCAGCGGCCGTTTCGGATAAGGCACGGTACGCCGACCCGGCTCGAACCTCCCGCGGAGCGCCAGCGGAGCGGGAGGTTCGCGCCGGGTCGGCGCGTTTGTGCGGGAGGTTGGAGCCGGGTCGGCGCTTCTTCCCGGGAGGTTGGAGCCGGGTCGGCGCTTCTTCCCGGGAGGTTGGAGCCGGGTCGGCGAGTCGGCGCGTCTTGTCCTCATCCAGGCCGCCGAGTCGGCGCGTCTTGTCCCTCCGCGGTATGAGCTTCCGGGGCGATGCCTCGGCCCGGAAGTGACGCCGTACCAGCAGAAGGTGTCTCTCAAACAGCCCAGCCAGCCCGTTGTCCACAGACCAGCCCACGCGAAACATGCAGCAAACACGTGAAGTTTCGGCCCGGACGCGACGGGATCCCAGCAGCCGGTGGTATCCCGACGCGCATCAGCCCGCC
>NZ_CAMPGZ010000222.1 GCF_946885725.1 uncultured Nocardioides sp. | reverse complement strand
CCTCGACGTCCACGGCGACGGCGTTGAGGGGCGTGGCGTCGTACGCGATCTGCTGGACCCGACCGGGACGTCTCCCCGACACCATCCCTCTCCTCGTCAGCCTCGTCTCAGGGTCGAGTATGGCCGGAGACGACGCTCAGGCGCAGTCCTTCCACTCCACGCGGCCGACACCGGAGTCGAACGCGCCGGGAGTCGTGCGCAGGATCGGCGCCTCCAGCTGCCCCTGGCCTCCGACCATGGTCACGTCGAGCCGGCGGTGCTCGTCCGGCCGCACGTCGAGCGTGGTGCGGATGACTTCGCGCCCGTCGTGGTCGAGCCGGTTCACCTCGACCTCGGTGCCGTCCACGCTGACCCCTTCGATGAAACCGCCCACCGGGGCGTAGACGTAGAAGGTCGTGCGGATCGTGCCGCGCGGTGCGCCGACGACCGACTCCGCCACGTAGTCGGGCAGGGTGCGGGGGTCCTCCGGCGCAGTGGAGTGGAGATCGACCGTGGCCTTCAGCATCTGCCGCTCGTCCTGGCAGCCGGCGGTGGCGACCCGCACGTCGCGGCGCAGGTAGTAGCCCATCTTGTTGCCGGAGCCGTCGTTGAGGTAGATGCCCATGCGGGGGCGCGGGGTCGCCTCCTGCGCCAGCCCGCCGCTGATGCCCAGCGGCGTGAGCACCGCCTGCTCGCGTGCGTGGCCGGACCAGATCAGCAGCCGCCGTTCTGCCGCCCCCTGCGCGAGGCCGTCGAGGACGGCCTTCGCGTCGCCGCGTCCGGAGACCAGGGCCTTGAACACCGAACCGGCCACCGCGTTGAAGAACTCGTTCTGCGCGGCCGGTTCGGCGACGTCCGCGTAGACGTCGCTGAGCAGCAGCTCGACCGCGTTGTCGGCCGTCAGCTGGCGCCCGTCCGGCGCCGTGACCGGTCCGGTGCCGCGCAGGAGGTAGGAGAGGACGACCGGGTCCGCGGAGATGACGCCGTCGACCTGTTGGCGCTGCGTCTTGTTCCACATCGCGCGGGCCAGCGCGGCGGTCCGCGGGAACTCGGGGGTGAACGTGACGTTCTGCGGATAGCGGCCGAGGTTCTCGCCGTACAGCTCGACCTCGTCGTCGGTCAGCGGGATCGGCGGCTCGTCCAGCCGGCCGATGGTGCCCGCGTCGCCCTGGCGGACGAGCTCGACGCGACCGTTGCGCGCGGAGACGACCGCGAACGCCCCGGGGATCCCGCCGGTGGCCCGCGGCTCGGCGTTGTTCTGGAAGATCAGCAGGTAGTTGCGCGGCCCGTCGGCCCCGAGCATGGGCGGCAGCAGCCGCACGGCGCGTGCGGCCCGGTCGGACAGCGTGGCGGCCTCGTCCAGCCTGTCGCGCATGACGCCGATGGGCTCGGCGATCCCGGGCGCGAGCCCGGTGGGGTCGAGCGCGTCCACGGTGCCTGTCTGGCGCTTCAGCTCCGCGTCCGAGCGCACGACCAGGGGCGCGACGTCCTCGATCGGCTCGAGGTCGATCCGGCCGCGCTCGGGACGCAGGTTGTCGGGCCGCAGCGTCTCGGCCGCTTCGACCACGTTGGGCAGGACATCCTGCGCGAGACCGTCGGCGACCTCGGCCACGGTCCTGACCGCGACCACGTTGCGGCCGACGCCGGGAAGCTTCGAGGTGAGCCACCAGCCCGGGCCATGGGTGTTGTCGCGCGCCTCGGCTGCCCGCTCCTGAGCCTGCTCGACGGCCGCTCGGGCCTCGGCCACGTCGCCGTCCGTCAGCGAGGACGCGACCTCGTCGAAGTGGACCGCGACGTCCTTGAGCGCGTTGCGCGCCTGAAGTGCCTGGAAGCCGGTGAACGCCACCAGGAAGATCGCGGCGGCCCCGACGAGCGCAAGCGCAAGCCGGAACCGCCGCGGGGTCTTACCACTAACCATGGTGTTGCTGTTGCCGTCGCCGCAGCGCGGCGGGCGTCAGCGCTTGACGCGGAAGCTGGAGAACTTCACGGCCTTCTTGAAGTTGTCGCTGCCCAGGAACTTGATCTTGACGTTCCACGTGCCGACCTTGCGGACCTTGCCGAAGTTCGCCTTCACGACGCTGTCACCGGCACCGATGGAGCGAAGGTCGACGACCTTGCTCATCTTCTTGTTGCCCTTCCAGATGACGATCTTGGCCTCACCCTTGGGCGAGCGCGTCTTGGTGCCGACGACCGCACGCACGGTGGCCTTCTTGCCGCGCTTGATGCTCGGCGCGAGCACCGAGGAGATGCGGGTGTTGGCCTTGAACACGGTGAGGCGCTGGGTGTCACCGCTGCCACCGACCTGGGCGGTGACGCAGTCGGGGACGAACCGAGCGGTGACCGTGTAGGTCTCGTTGGCCGAGAGGCCGGCCGGCAGCGTCTTGCTCGCCTCACCGTTGTTGTCGACCTTGACGAGCCACGACTTGCCCGCGACGGAGAACCGGACGCTGCCGGTCGGGCGGCCCGCGGTCGAGGTGACCTTGGCGAAGGCGCGCTGGCGGGTGCCGAACTCGACGATCGAGTCACGGAGCGTGAGGTTGGTGCTGGTGGCGATCGGGTTCGGGTAGTTGTCCTGGCACGCGACCGGCGAGACCGACGCGGTGACGGCGGCCGGACCGGCGATGGCGCTCGCGGCGAGCACCGCACCGGCGGCGGCCGCGGACGCGAAAGAACGACCGAGAAGTGACTTGAGCATTAAGAATTGTTCCCCTGTGTGAGTTTCCCGGATGACTGGCACAGGGGCTCAGAACGCCCCCGGCTGGAGGAACTTAACATGTTCAACCATTGCTCACTTGCAAGTGACAAATGCTCGGGAGCGATCCAGGTCACACGACGGATCGGATCCCACCGACCGGGACACCCCCGCCGAGCAGCTCCACCACGCCGGTACGACGTACGGCATCGCCGTCGACCCCCGGCTCGGCCGGCACGCCCATGCGCTCCAGCGCGGCCGCCATCAGCACCGGCCGCACGCGCGCGGCACCGTCGTCGGCCTTCAGCGCGACGGCGCGGCCGTCCGGCAGCGCCACGGCGTAGCAGGACTCGGCCCCGGCCTTGCCGATCGCGCCGGGGATGGCCCGCAGCAGCGCGGCCTCGTCGCGCCGCGTGCCCGACGTGAACTGCGGGTGGGCCCGGATCGCGTCGGCCACCCGACGCTCGAGCCCGTCCTCGGCGATGGCCAACGTGCGGAACGCCCGCGCCAGCCCGGTCAGGCTCGTGGAGAGGAGCGGCGCCCCGCAGCCGTCGACCGCCACCGCCTCGACGGGCTGGCCGGTCAGCTCCGCGAACGTCTTCGCGATCCAGACCTGGAGCGGGTGGTCCGGGTCGAGGTACGTCGCGACATCCCAGCCGTTCACGACGCAGGTGGCGAGCATCGCGGCGTGCTTGCCCGAGCAGTTCATCGCGACCCGCTCGCGCTCGCGGCCGGACCGGATCCACTCCTCACGCGCCACGTCGTCGAGCGGGTAATCCAGGGGTGTCTGCAGCGCCGACTCGTCGAGCCCGGCCCGGGCCAGGATCCGGCGCACCCCGTCGAGGTGGAACGGCTCGCCCGAGTGCGACGCACACGCCAGCGCCAGCAGGTCCGGCGGCAGGTCGAGCCCGGCGCGCAGCATCGCCAGCGCCTGCACGGGCTTGTTGCACGACCGCGGGAACATCGCGGAGGTCACGTCGCCGACGGACCAGTCGGCCTCGCCGTCGCGGCCGAGCACGACGATCGAGCCGTAGTGGTGGCCCTCGACGAACCCGGAACGGACGATCTCGGCGACGACCACGGGAGCGGGCATGCGCGGACTGTAGGACAACTCCCGTCGGGCACACTGAGGCGGGTCAGCGAGTGAACCGCGACCACAGCGAGGGGAACGGTGTGGAGCTACTCGAGAACCCGGTGCGGGACTACGCCTGGGGTTCCCGCACGCACCTGCCACGGCTTCTGGGCCTGGAGCCGGACGGTCGCCCGTGGGCGGAGCTGTGGATGGGGTCGCACCCGACAGCTCCCTCCCGCGTTCCGGACGGACGCTCGCTGCGTGACGTCATCGCCGAGGACCCCGACAGCTGGCTGGGGGCACGGCTGCGGTCGACGTACGGCGATCGGCTGCCGTTCCTGATGAAGCTGCTCGCGGCTGCCCAACCGCTGTCGCTGCAGGTGCACCCCACCGCGGATCGAGCCAGGGTGCGATGGACGGAGCAGAACGCCGCGGGCCTCCCCCTCGACGCGCCCGAACGCACCTACCCGGACCCCACGCACAAGCCGGAGATGGTGCTCGCCCTCACCCGGTTCGAGGGGATGGCCGGCTTCCGCGACCCGGTCAAGTCAGCGGCGATCCTGCGTGGGCTCGGCCTGCCGTGGCTCGACGACGTGGCTCGGACCATGGAGGCGTCCCGCGAGCCGGAGCTGACCCTGCGCGAGGTGACCACCGACCTTCTCGGGCGCTCCGGCGACGCGCTGGCCGCCGACCTCGACGATCTCCGCCGAGCCTCCGCGATCGCAGCGGTCGACTCGCACCGGCGCCAGGCCGGCCGACGTAAGGGGGTCGCGGACGACCCCACGCTGGTCGAGCGCGAGTCGGTGCGCGTGTACGCCGCGACCGGCGCACTCGCCGAGCGGTACCCGACCGACCCGGGCGTGCTCGTCACGCTGCTGCTCAACCACGTCGTCCTCGCCGCGGGCGAGGCGATGTTCGTCGACGCCGGCGTGATCCACGCGTACTCGTCCGGGTTCGGCGTCGAGATCATGGCCGAGTCCGACAACGTGCTGCGGGCCGGACTCACGGTCAAGCACGTGGACGTGCCCGAGCTGCTGGAGGTGACCGACTTCCGGCCGATGCCGCCGCCGCTCTGGCAGCCGCGCGAGGTGCGGCTCGGCGCGATCACCGGACGGCTCTTCGCTCCTCCCGTCGCGGAGTTCGAGCTCGTCGTGACAGACGTGGCGGATCGATCAGCCGAGTTCACCGCCGGGGCGCAGGTGCTCCTCTGCCTGACCGGCGAGGTGACGGTCCGCACGGCGGGCGGCCAGGAGACGGTCGTGCCGGCCGGGCGGGCGATCGTCGCGGGCGACCGCGACGGTGCCATCGTGGTCGAGGGCCGCGGACGCGTGGTGGTGGGCCGCAGCGCCGGCGAGGCCTCCGCCGAGGGCGAGGACTAGGCGGTCGCCAGGGGGTAGACCGGCCAGCCCTCGATCATCGGGCGGTCGATCCACGGCCGCCCCTGGTAGGCCAAGGCCTCCATGTCCGCGTCGACCATGATCCGCGCGAGCTCGGGCCCCTGCACGGTCGGCGACCAGCCCAGCCGCTCCCGGGCGCGCTCGGCGTTCCCGACCAGCACATCGACCTCGGTGGGCCGCTCGTAGCGTTCGTCGTACTTCACGTGCCGCTGCCAGTCCAGGCCGGCGTGGTCGAAGGCGGTGGCGACGAACTCGCGCACCGTCATCGGGACCCCGGTCGCGAGCACGAAGTCCTCCGGCTCGTCGGCCTGCAGCATCCGCCACATGCCCTCGACGTACTCCGGCGCGTAGCCCCAGTCGCGGACGGCGTCGAGGTTGCCCATGTAGAGGTAGTCGTCGCGGCCGGCCTGGATGCGAGCCACCGCTCGGGTCACCTTGCGAGTCACGAAGGTCTCTCCGCGGCGCGGTGACTCGTGGTTGAAGAGCACGCCGCTGACGGCGAACATCCCGTAGCTCTCGCGGTAGTTGCGGGTCATCCAGTGCGCGTAGGCCTTGGCTGCGCCGTACGGCGAGCGCGGGTTGATCGGCGTGCTCTCGTCCTGGGGCGGCCGGGACGGGTCGAGCATCGCCGAGCTCGACGCCTGGTAGTAGCGGCAGTCGACGCCGGTCATCCGCACCGCCTCGAGGAGCCGCAGCGCCCCGAGCCCGGTCGTGTCGCCGGTGTACTCCGGCTGGTCGAAGCTGACCCGCACGTGCGACTGGCCGGCCAGGTTGTAGACCTCGTCAGGGTCGACGCGGTGCAGCAGCGTCATGAGCCGGGCGGTGTCGGACAGGTCACCGGAGTGCAGGAAGAACCGCGCGTCAGGGTCGTGCCCGTCCTGGTAGAGGTGGTCGACCCGGGCGGTGTTGAAGGTCGAGGCGCGGCGGACGAGCCCGTGCACCTCGTAACCCTTGCCGAGCAGCAGCTCGGCCAGGTAGGACCCGTCCTGGCCGGTCACCCCCGTGATCAGGGCCTTCTTCGTGGTCACGGGGAGGACGCTACTTCAGGCGTGGACCCGATGCGGCAGACTGTTCCGGTGCCCGACGAGCCCGTGCCCCAGCACTGCCCCACGCCGACCGAGCTCGACGA
>NZ_CAMPGZ010000221.1 GCF_946885725.1 uncultured Nocardioides sp. | reverse complement strand
TGTCCGAGCTGACCGGCAGCAAGGTCAGGATCGAGGCGGACACTACGGCAACCGTGAGCTTCGGGGAGCAAGTGCTCGTCACCGGTAACGATGCCACGGCGCTCACCGTCGAGGTCGCTGACGAGCTGGTCGATGCGGGCGATCCGCCGATCAAGCTTTTGCTCGGCAATGACGCTTTGACGATCGCCAACGGCGAGATCGGCGGCATCCAGAGCGTGATGACCACCGACCTTCCCGGCTACCTCACAAAGCTCGACGCGTTCGTAAGCGAGCTGGTGACTGAGACCAACAAGAAGCACCGGCTCGGCCGCGACGCCGCCGGCGATCTCGGGGGCGACTTCTTCAACGGCACGACGGCCTCCAAGCTCGCTCTGGCGTTCGAAGACCCGGACATGGTCGCGGCACGCGGCGACGGCAGCGGCCCGCTCGACGGCAACAACGCCACGGTTCTCGCCGCGATCGACACACCTGGCCGCGCCTACCGCGAGCTGATCACCGCGACGGGCGTGCTCATCTCCTCCGCCAACCGCGCCTCCGCCAACCAGGCCGTGCTGGTCTCCCAGGTCGACGCCTCCCGCGAGGCGCTCTCGGGGATCAGCATCGACGAGGAGATGGTGAACCTGCTCGCTGCCCAGCGCGGCTACGAAGGAGCGTCGCGGGTGCTCACCACGATCGACTCCGTGCTCGACACACTGATCAACCGGACGGGCCTGCTGCGATGACGACCACACCCCGCGTGACCCAGCGACTGATGATGGAGCGGTCCCTGACCGCGATGAACACCGGTCTGGGCCGGCTGGCGCGCACCCAGGAGCAGCTGTCCACCGGGCGCACCATCAACCGGCCGTCGGACTCCCCGACCGGCACCAACGACGCGATGCGGCTACGCGCGCAGATGGCGGCGGACAACCAGCACGCCCGCAACGCCTCCGACGGCCTCGCCGCGCTCGGCCAGGCCGACAGCACGCTGCAGTCCATGAGCGACCAGGTCCGCCGGGCCCGCGACCTCATCCTCCAAGGCAAGTCCACCGGCTCCGCAGGGCCCGACGCCCGCGCCGCACTGGCGGCCGAGCTGACCCAGATCCGCGACTCGCTGCTCGCCATGGCCAACACCCAGCACATGGGCCGACCGCTGTTCAGCGGGACGGACTTTGGCGAAGTGGATGGCGGGAAGGTCGCCTACCTACCCGACGGCACCTACGCCGGCGACGACGGAGCGATTGAGCGCACGGTGGGTCAGGGAAGCCCGGTGAGGGTGAACGTCACCGGCGAGGAGGCCTTCGGCGCAGGCGACGACAACCTCTTCAACGTGCTCACCCGGACGATCGATCACATGACCACGAACCCCGACGCGCTGGGCACGGACCTCGAGCAGCTCGACGCTGTCGCCCTCAACATGCGCACCGCGCTGGCCGATGTCGGCACCCGCTATGGTCGGGTCGAGACGGCGATGAGCAGGCTCACCGACGTCAACCTCACCAACTCGGCGGCACTCTCCGAGGTGGAGAACGTCGACATCGCCAAGGCGGTGGTCGACCTCCAGATGCAGGAGGTCGCCTACCAGGCGGCACTGGGCGCCACCGCCCGCGTGCTGCAGCCGTCGCTGCTGGACTTCCTCCGGTGACGACCACAGTGACGGCCATGGCGACGGTCGAGATGACGACGACCCTGACCACGACCCAGGAGGACCAGTCGGTGTCTGGCGAGATCCCCGTGCTGGAGATGGTGCACCCGTTCGTCGGGTTCCCCGAGCACACCCGGTTCGCGCTGGCCCGCCTCGACGACGACGGCACGGTCTGCGACCTGCGCTCCGTCGACGACCCGGCGGTCAGCTTCGTCGTCGTACCGCCGCACGTGTTCTTCTCCGACTACGGCCCCGAGGTCGATGACGAGACGGTCAAGATGCTCGGCGTCGAGTCCGAGGACGACCTGCTCACGCTCGTCGTCGTCACGCTGGGCGAGACGGCCGAGGAGGCCACCGCCAACCTGCTCGCCCCGGTGCTGGTCAACCACCGCACCCGCAAGGCCGCGCAGGTGGTCCTCGACGACCTCGACCTCCCGATCAAGGCTCCCCTGGCGAGCTGAACCCCGATTCGTCCGCGAAACTGCGTCCGTCGTACGCGGAGGGATCGCGGACGAATCGGGTGTGCGGCCGGTACCGTTGCTGGTTCGCACCCCGCCGCGTCCAGGAGGATCGACCCCATGCTGGTGCTGAGCCGCCGCCTCGGCGAGAGCGTCGTGATCGGCGACGACGTCGTGGTCACCGTGCTCGAGGTCCGCGGCGACGTGGTCCGGATCGGCGTCGACGCTCCGCGCAGCGTCCCGGTCCGCCGGCAGGAGCTCCTCGAGGAGGTCGCGGCCACCAACAAGCAGGCGTCCTCCCCCTCGCCTCAGGCCGTCGCCGACCTGTCACGGCTCGTGGGCACCAAGCCCAAGCCGCGTCCAGACGACGCCGGGTAGTCGTCGCCTAGCCCGACCGGGCCACACGCTCCTGCCGGAACGGTCGAACATTCCACTACCTGTCCGATTTGCGCGGTTTATCCTTTGCGAATCCGCGGTCGAGGTTCACGATGGTGGCGACCGCCGGCCAGGAGGGGACAGCTGGTCGACGGCCACCATGTGGGGGCAACCAGGTGGGGGGAGCAGGGGGAACTCGGGAACAACAGACGAGCCCGGTCGATTCGACCGGGCTCGTCGCTGTCGGTCCCTCCGTTGTGAGCAGTACGGCGGGCGGGCGATCAGCCCGGCAGCACGACCTCGCCGCCCGGCACCTCGGGCAGGTCGCGGCCGACGACCACGTCGAGCGGGTTCGTCATGCAGCGGATCGAGCCGCCGCCCTTGTGGAACTCGCTGACGTCGACCAGCACGATCTCGAAGCCCCACTCCTCCAACTGCGCGCGCACCCGGTCCGGGCACGTCGGCATCAGGATGGTGCGGCCGACGACCACCGAGTTGGCGCAGAAGGTCAGCGCCTCCTCCTCGGAGAGCACGAGCGGCTCCGGGACCAGGTCGAGCGCGGCCTTGGCCGACGCCTCGTCGAACGCCGCCGGGCAGACCATCGCGCGGGTCTCGTCGAGCGGGCAGAACGCGAGGTCGAGGTGGTACATCCCCGGGTGCGTGATCCGCAGGCCGCGCACCCGGACGTCGAACTCGGTGGCGATGTGCTTGAGGCCGAGCTCCTCGGTGCGGGGGCCGTAGCCGGCCACCAGCGCGTCGCCGAACGCGAACACGTCGCCGGCCTCGAGATGCGCGCCGATCCCGTCACGACCGACGTACGACGTGGCGAAGCCGTGCTCGGCGAACCACGCCTGCGCGGTCGCGGTCTCCATCCGCCGCTCGGGGTACCGCATGTGCGACATCACCACGCGGTCACCCTCGGGCCGGTTCACGACCAGGCCGAGGTTCATCGCGTAGACCATGTCGGGCGCGTCCTCGCGCTGGCCGAGCACCTCGACCTCGGCGCCGGCGGCGCGCAGCGCGGCGACCAGGTCGTCCCACTGCCTGCGCGCACGCTCCGGATCGGGCTGGTCGGCGGGATCCATGTAGGGGTTGATCGCGTAGTCCACGCGGAAGTGGTCCGGCTGCACCATCAGGTACCGCCGCCCCCACTGCAGCTCGTGCTGGCTCATCTCGCCTCCCTCGGCTCTCGAGTTCGATGTGCTCGCTAGATCGTCGGATTGTCCGACAATCTGACAGGAACAGTGTGAGGAACCGGGGGTATCGCGGTCAAGTCGAGTTGTCGGACAATCGGGACATGGCCGTTCCGCCACCCAGCTCGCCGTTCGACACGCTGTCCCTCGAGCACTCCTCGACCGTCGACCGCGTCGTCGAGGAGCTGCACCGGGCACTGTTCGAGGGGGAGCTCGAGCCCGGCACACCGCTGCGCGAGCTGGCCCTGGCCGAGGCGATGGGGGTGGCCCGCTCCACCGTGCGCGAGGCGCTCGGCACGCTGGTCGCCGAGGGGCTGGCCACCCGCGAGCCCAACCGCGGCGTACACGTGACCGCGCTGGACCCCGCGTCCGTGCACGACGTGTGCGTGGCGCGGTCGGTGCTGGAGGTCGCCGGCGTACGGCGGTGGCCGGAGGCGAGCGAAGAGGCCCGTCAGGCGGTGCGCGACGCGCTCGCGGAGTTCGAAGCCGTCGCCTCGGCGGAGGGCGGACCGGCCGCCGCCGCGCTGACCGCCGCGCACCTCGCCGTGCACCGGTCGTTCGTCGGGCTCACCGAGTCGGCCCGTCTCGTCGCTCTCGCCGACGTGCTCTCCGCCGAGATCCGGCTCGGGCTGGCCAAGGTCGACCGGATCCGCCGCAACGCTGCGGACCAGGTGCACTCCCACGCCGGGCTGCTCGAGCTGCTGGAGCGGGGCGAGGTCGAGGCCGCGGCCGCCGAGCTCGAGCACCATCTCGAGGACGCGGAGTCCTCGATGCTCCAGGCGCTGCACCTGCCGCCGGCCGCCGAGCACTGACCGACGACCCCACGGTTCGCCGGACCTGGCAGTATCGCCACGTGAGGTTCCTGATCTGGGTCACCGTCAACGCTCTCGCCCTGGCGACCGCCACCGCCCTGCTCGAGGGGATGCGCCTGACCGGCGACTCCACGCAGGACAAGGTCGTCACGCTGATCCTGGTCGCGCTGATCTTCGGCGTCGTCAACGCCGTGATCGCGCCGATCGTGAAGCTGCTGTCCCTGCCGTTCATCATCCTGACGCTGGGCCTGCTGATCTTCGTGATCAACGCGCTGATGCTGCTGCTCACCGAGTGGCTCGCGCAGGCGTTCGGCCTCGACTTCCGCGTCGACGGCTTCTGGACCGCCGTGCTCGGCGCCATCATCATCACGATCGCGACCTGGGTCCTCGAGCTGCTGCTGCCGGAGGGCTGAGCGTGACGTCCCTGCCCCCTCCCCGCGCAGCCGGCGGTACGCCGTACCGCATCGCGATCGTGTGCCTGGGCAACATCTGCCGCTCCCCCATGGCCGACGTGATCCTGACCGATCGGGTGGAGGCGGCGGGGCTGGGCGGCAAGGTCGAGGTGGTGAGCGCGGGCACGGGCGACTGGCACGTCGGCAACCCGATGGACCGGCGGGCGGCGGCGCTGCTCACCGCGCACGGGTACGACGCCAGCCAGCACACCGCGCGGCAGTTCGAGAAGGTCTGGTTCGAGGACGTCGACGTCGTGCTGGCGATGGACTCCGACAACCTCGCCGACCTCGAGGCGATGCGGCCGCCGGACCACGAGGACGGCCGGCTGCTGCTGTTCCGCGCCTTCGACCCGGTCAGCCGCGGGGAGTTCGACCGCGACGTACCCGACCCCTACTACGGCGGCGACGACGGCTTCGAGACCGTGCTGGCCATGGTGGAGCGCGCCTGCGACGCGATCGTCGACGAGCTGCGACGCGTGGTGGACGGCTGACATGGCTCGGTCGGGTGCGATCGCCCAGCGGGCCGAGGCGCTCCTCGGCACCGCGGTCGCCGCGACCTCCCCGGTCGCCGGCGGCGACATCTGCACCTCCACGCGGCTGCGGCTCTCCGACGGGCGCAGCGCGCTGATCAAGACCCGGCCGCACGCCCCGGCCGACTTCTTCGCCACCGAGGCGGCCGGGCTGCGCTGGCTGGCCGAGTCGGTGCCCTCCGGCGGCGCCGACGTACCCGAGGTGCTCGCCGTCGAGGACGACTGCCTCGTGCTCGGCTGGGTCGAGAGCGGCAAGTCGACCCCCGAGGCGGCCGAACGGTTCGGCCGCGCGCTGGCTGCCACCCACGCGGCCGGCAGCCCGGTGTTCGGCAGCGAGTCCGGGACCGACGGCTACATCGGCACGCTGCCGATGCCGCAGCGCACCGCGCCGACCTGGCCGGAGTTCTTCGCGACCCGGCGCATCCTGCCCTACCTCAAGCTGGCCCGGGACCGCGGCAACATCACGGAGACCGACGCGACCGCGGTCGAGGGGGTAGTCCGCCGGATCGTCGACCTGGCCGGCCCCGACGAGCCGCCGGCGCGGCTGCACGGCGACCTGTGGGGCGGCAACCTCGTCTGGGGCGCCGACGATCGCGTCTGGCTGATCGACCCGGCGGCGTACGGCGGCCACCGTGAGACCGACCTGGCCATGCTCGCGCTGTTCGGGGCGCCGCAGCTGCCCCGAATCCTCGACGCGTACGACGAGGCCGCCCCGCTGGCCGACGGCTGGCACGACCGGGTCCCGCTGCACCAGCTCTTCCCGCTGCTCGTGCACGCGTGCCTGTTCGGCGGCGGCTACGGGGCGCGGGCCGGCGAGGCCGCCCGCTCGCTGCTCTGAGTGCTCTGACTTCTCAGCACCGACTCAGGTCCGGGTGGCACAGTGGTGGCGTGGCGACCGGTTCCGACACTCTCGCGCGCGTGCTCGTCGTCGACGAC
>NZ_CAMPGZ010000220.1 GCF_946885725.1 uncultured Nocardioides sp. | reverse complement strand
GCAGCGAGCCCTTGGTCATCAGCTCGACCATCTGGTCGCCCTCGGTCTTGGAGCGGCCGCCGTGCGGCTGGAACAGGACGACGTCGACGTCCTGGCCGGGGGCACCGACGGTGACCCAGCGGTAGCCGTCGGCGGAGACGTCGTTGCGGACCTCGAGGCCGAGCGCGTCGCGGTAGAACGCGAGCGACTCCTCGGGGTCGTAGACGGGGATGAACATCGTGGAGACGGCGATGGAGGTCATGGCGATGACCCTAGGACGGGCCGCGGCCGCGCGCTTCTCGAAAACTGCTCAGGCTGCTCAGGCGTCGGCGGTGCGCTTCCGCCGCGGCCGGGTGACCACCTTGACCACGCACGACGGCAGGTCGTCGATGCCCTCGTGGTTGCGCGCGCGGTACTGCGACGGCGTCTCCCCCACGATCTCCGTGAACCGCGAGCTGAACGAGCCGAGCGACGTACAACCGACGGCGAAGCAGGTGTCGGTCACCGACATGCCCTGCCGCAGCAGCGTCTTGGCCCGCTCGATGCGCCGGGTCATCAGGTAGGAGTACGGCGTCTCGCCGTAGGCGGCCGCGAACTTGCGGGAGAAGTGGGCCGGCGACATCAGCGCGACCCGGGCCATCGCCGGGACGTCGAGCGGCTGCGCATAGTCGCGGTCCATCAGGTCGCGCGCCCGGCGCAGGTGCGCGAGGTCCGCGATCTCCTCCGGCGACATTCCGCCAGCCTATCGGCGGTCCGCGACGACGCCGTCGTACTCGGCGTACGTTTGGTTCCGGCTGCGCGTGGTACGAGCACCTCCGAGCGTGTCACCGTGAAGGGAGCAACGATGGCAGACGACCCCACCGAGGTCGCCCGGGTCCGCCTGCTGCGGGCCTTGATGGCGAAGGTCGAGCAGGACCCCTACCCGTCCACCACGATGATGGACACCATCGAGGAGCTGATGACTCCCGAGGACATGGAGGCCTACACCGAGATCCTGGTCTCGCGCATCGAGGGTGACCGCTTCCCGAGCACGCCGATGATCAACCGGCTGCGCAACCTGTCGATGCCCGGCTGAGCCGCTGCTCGTTCTCTACTCGGACAGCAGGCGCCCCAGCGGTCCGAGGTCGATGTTGAGGTCGGCCGTGGTCAGGTCGTAGCGGCTCTTCAGCTGCTCCATGGCCTCCTCGAGGTGCATCAGGCCGAGCCCGAGCCCCTCGACCTGCTCGTCGGTGAGGTCGCCCTCGTCGACGCGGCGCAACGCCTGCTTCTCCATGAGCTGGCGCACCAGCTCGACGATGGTCAGCACCAGCTTGAACAGGTCGCGCTCGACCGACTCCGCGTCGGTCTCGAGCCGCTGCGGCAGGAGGCGGTGCGCCGGCAGCGCCTCGTCCCGGTCTCTTGCAGGACGACTCGTCGGGCCACCCACGATGTCGTCGAACCACTCGGTCACGGCTGGTCCCCGCCCGCCGGCGGGGCGGCGCGCATCTCCGCCCGGACGGACGTGATCAGCGCGTGCAGGCGTACCTGCACGAGGTCGACGCCGGCCAGGGAGATCGTGACGTCCCCGGCGAGCACGACGCCGGCACCGAGCAGCCGGTCGAGCAGGTCCACGAGCGCGACCTCGCCGCGTGGCTCCCTGCGCTCGGGGCGCTCGGGCGCGCCCCCGTGAGTGACTTGCGTGGCCTCGACGGTCACTGCTGATCCAGGGTGGCGAAGGAGTACGGCGGCCACGGTCCGGCGACCAGCACGCTCCCCTCGGGCGCCCCGGCGGTGATCTCGTCGACCACCGACCGGAACGCGTCCGCGTCGTCGTCCTCGACAAGGAACGCGGCGTTGAGTGTCATGGTGCCGGTGAGCCCGGAGAGCCGCGGGTCCTGCGGCGACAGCCGTCGCCCCGCCACCGCGACCTTCGACAGTCGCTCGTAGACCTCGTCGGCCCTTGCGAGCGCCTCCTCCTCGGCGCGGGCGCGCTGCTCGGTCTCGGCCTTGCGGCGCTTGAGGTACGCCGCACCGGCACCGGGCTCGCGCGTCGCGTCGGCGGACGCCGTACCCGAAGACGACTCGCGCGGCGGTGCCACCAGCTTCACGCTCCACTCGGAGCGGCCCTCGACGCGGTCGAGCGCCGTCGTGAGCGCGTCGTGCCACTCGTCGAGGCGGCGCCGGACACCGCTGTCGGCGAGGCAGATCGTCGCCAGCCGGAGGGGTGCGGTCGGGGCCAGGCGCGCGACCGCGTTGACGACCTCGTCGTGCCGGCGGGCGACCTTCTCCAGCCAGGCCAGGTCCTCGAGGTTGCGCTTGAGGCCCTCCTCGTCGAACTCGGCGAGGTCGACGTCGCTGACGACCGCGTCGAGCCCGCGGTGCGTGACCACGTCGAGCGGCGCGTCGTCGATCCCCCGCGCGTCGAGTGCGGTGGCGTCGAGGCCGCGGGCGATGGCGTAGAGGTAGCGAGCCCGGTCAGCCACGGTCGGCCTCGCTCTGCTTGCTGGGGGACGTGCGGGCCGTCGACCGGCCGCCGCCGGACTCGAGCGCCTCCACCCGCTCGCGTAGCTGGCGATTCTCCTCGACGAGGTCCTGCTCGCTGCTGGACAGCATCGGGTCGTTGCGCCACCAGTCGATGCCCATCTCGGCGGCCTTGTCGACCGACACGACGAGCAGCCGGATCTTGATGGTGAGCAGCTCGATGTCGAGCAGGTTCACCCGGATGTCGCCGGCGATGATGATGCCCTTGTCGAGCACCCGCTCCAGCACGTCGGCCAGGCTCGAGGGATGGGAGTACATGGGACCGGTCATGGGTGTGGCGCGCCCGCTGTTGGCGGGCACGGCGGACTCGGTCATCGGCGCTGCTCCTCCCCAGGGGTGCCACGAACGTAGCGGTGCAGCCGACGGTATCCCTCGATGTCGCCGTCCTCGTCGAGGGTCAGCTCGTACGTCGCGAGCACGTCCGTGGTGTCGGGAATCCGGCGCACCTCGAGCACCTCGACCTCGACACGCCAACCGTCGTCGGTGCGCTCGAGGCTGGTCACGCCCTCGACGTCGCGCCCGGTCAGCTCGACCAGCTGGCGGGCCGCATCGGCGGCGATCTCCGGACCGCGGCGCTTCCGCGGCGACGACTCGGTGCGCGGCGCGGAGCTCGACCTCTTGGCCGCCGACCTCTTGGCGGGCGCCTTCTTCGCCGGCGACTTCTTCGCCGGCGTGTCCCCCGTGTCCTCGGAAGCAGACTTCTTCGCCGTCGACTTCTTCGCGGCGGTCTTCTTGGTGGCCATGTCATCCCTCCTGGTGCGGCCTGGACCGCGCGACCAGCAGCCGTTCGACGAGCTCGTCCTCCCACGCGGTGGCCTCGTCGTCGGTCAGCTCACCCGCGGCTCGAGCGCGGTCGACCGCCTCGAGCTGCTCACGGATGCGGTCGGGGTCGTAGTACTCCTCCTCCGCCTGCTGGCGCACCTGCTCGGCCACCCAGATGGTGCCGCGCACTGGTGCCAGGGGCAGGCCGAGGATGCCGGTGATCAGGCCCACCAGTCGCCGTCCACGAAGTCGTACGGCGGTGTCGGCCCGAGCAGCTGGAACCGCATCCGCTCGTGCATGCCCTCGGCGAGCTGCTCGAGGGTGTCCTCGAGCTCCTCGCGCCGGTCGTCGTCGACGAGCAGCGCCACGTCGAGCACGTGGTCCAGCCCGCCGCGCTCGTGCACGTTGTAGCTCACGACGTACGGCAGCACCATGCCCAGCACGGTCTCGCTGTCGACCGCACGCTTGTCCTCGACCGCCCGGGCGACGAGCTGACCCAGACGCACCCGGTCTCCGTGTGACGCGATCTCGTCGGCGTCGCGGGTGCGGGCCCGCAGCTCGGCGATCTCCGGGTCAGCCGTGACGATCTCCTGCAGCACGACCTCCTCGTGGTACTTCACGCGGAGGTTCAGCTGCGACCGGTTGCGGAGTGCGTCGAGCAGGGAGGTCCAGTGCCCCACGTCCGGACCGACGACCTCGTCGTGGACGCTGTCGTGGTCCCGGACGATCGAGCCGAACTGCACCGGCACGACCGGGCCGGTCGACGCCAGCGCCTCGAGCACGGCGCTGTGGGCCATCAGGTCGGCCCGCCGGCCGGGAGGACGCTCGAGCGCGATCGTCGCCACCGCCGCCGCGACGCCGTCGCGCTCCACGAGCTCGACCGGGCTGTCATCCAGCCCGGTGAGCCCGCCGGGCACCCGGTCCCCGTCGGCGTCGACGATGGCGTAGACGTACGTCGCGGTCTCGAGGCCGGTCTCCTGGTCGGCCGTCACGGTCACGCGTTCTCACTCCGGCGGCTGCGGGACGACTTCTTCGCGGGCCGCCGGCGGCCGCCCTCGTCGTCGTCCCCTCCGGTGAGCGCCTTCTTGGCGCCCTTGACCGCGCCACCCACCTTCTTGGCGGAGCCGGACTCCTGCAGGTCACCGACGACCTCGGTCAGGTCCTTGCCGCCCTTCTCGTACAGGTCGAGCCGGTTGGTCGCCTCTGCGAAGCGGAGGTAGGTGTCGACGCTGGCGATCACGATGCGGGCGTCGATGGTCAGCAGCTCGATGCCGACGAGCGAGACCCGGACGTAGGCGTCGATCACGATGCCCTTGTCGAGGATCACCTCGACCACATCGGCGAGTCCGGACGGCGCGGGGCGTTCGAGGTACCCGCCGCTGCGGCGTTGGGTGGCGACAGTCATGAGGTCAGTGTCCTTCCAGTCAGGGGTGGTGTGAAGCGGTCAGCGATCAGGCGGCCTTCTTGCGGCGACGGCGTCGCGGCCGCTCCTCCGGCTCCTCGTCCTCGGGCTCGGCCTCGTCCTCGGGCTCCTCCTCTTCGGGTTCGGGCTCCTCGTCCTCGGCCTCCTCCTCGTACTCGTCCTCCGGCTCCTCCTCCTCGGCCTCCGGCTCCTCCTCGTAGGCGTCCTCGTCGTACTCCTCGCCCTCCTCGGGCTCCTCGTACTCCTCCTCGTCGGCCTCGTCCTCGGGCTCCTCGTACTCTTCCTCGGGCTCGTCCTCGGCCTCTTCGGGCTCCTCGTACTCGTCGGCCTCGCCCTCCTCGGGCTCGCCCTCGTCGTACTCCTCCTCGGGCTCCTCGCCCTCGTCGTACTCGTCCTCGGATCCCTCGTCCTCGGACTCGTCCTCGGATCCCTCGTCCTCGGACTCCTCGCCCTCCTCGGGCTCCTCGGACTCGTCGTACTGGTCGTCCTGCTGCTGCTCCTCTTCCTCCACGACCTCCTCGTGGCTGCGGACGACCTCGCCCTCGTGGATCTCGCCCCGCCAGCCCTCGACCTCGTCGGGGTTCTTCAGCAGCTCGGTCATGACGTGGCGGCGGAAGTGTTTGAGCTCCAGCCTGGCCCGTCGGCCCTGTGCGCGCCAGAGGTTGCCGGTGCGCTCCATGAAGCCCTGCGGGTAGTACTCCAGGACCACGAGCACCCGGGTGAGGTTCGGGGCGAGCTCGTGGAAGGTGACCGCGCCGTCGACGTGGCCCTTCTGGCCCTTCGAGCGCCAGACGATCTTCTCGTCGGGCACCTGCTCGAGGATGGTCGCCTCCCAGGTGCGGTGCGACCAGAAGACCTGGGCCTTGAAGGTGACCTTCTCGTCGTCCTCCTGCTCGACGCTCTCGACCTTCTTCATGAAGCCCGAGTAGTCCTGGAACTGGGTCCACTGGTTGTAGACGACGGAGACCGGCGCCCCGATGTCGATCTCCTCGACGATGTTGGTGGAGCGGGTGCCCTTCTCGCCCCCGCTCTTACCGCCGCCGAGCTTCTCCTTGACCTTGTCCTTGACGCCGGAGAGCCCACCCTTCATGGCGCCCTTGACGGGCGAGCCGCCCGTGGCGGCCTCCTTCGCGGCCTTCTTGCCGGCCTGGCCGATCACGCCGCCGCCGTCGGCGACGTCGGTGAGCTTGCCGGTGAGGTCGGTGAGCTTGTGCCCGGCAGACTCGACGGCCTTGCTGCCGACGGTGCTGAGCCCGTTGCGCAGCTCGTCCTTCAGTCGGTCGACGGGCAGCTCGTCGAGGATGCCCTGCAAACCCTTGCTACCGCTGCTGTTCTCGCTGGCCATGTCGCTCACGCCTTCCTGGTCGAGCTACGGCGGGACGATGAGGACTTCTTGGCCGCCGACTTCTTCGCCGGGGCCTTCTTCGCCGCAGTCTTCTTGGCCGCAGTCTTCTTGGCCGGGGCCTTCTTGGCGGCCGACTTCTTCGCGGGAGCCTGCTTCGCCGTGCTCGTCTTCTTGGCGGCCGTCTTCTTGGCCGGTGCGGACTTCTTGGCTGCGGTCTTCTTCGCGGTGGACGTCGACTTCGAGGCCGCCGCGGTCTTCTTCGCGGGGGCCTTCTTCGCCGCAGTCTTCTTGGCGGGCGCCTTCTTCGCGGTCTTCTTGGCGGCCGCCGCCTTCTTGGCCGGGGCCTTCTTCGCGGCCTTCTTCACTGCCTTCTTGGCGGGGCGCCGCCGCGGCGGCTCCTCCTCTTCCTCGTCCTCTTGCTCGTCGGGCTCGTCGGGCTCCTCGGACTCCTCGG
>NZ_CAMPGZ010000219.1 GCF_946885725.1 uncultured Nocardioides sp. | reverse complement strand
CTGGCGCGCTGGGTCGACCTGCTCGCGCCCGGCGGCCGGCTGGTGCTGGTCGAGGGTCGCTGGTTCACCGGCGCCGGGCTGACCTCCGCGCAGACCGAGGGGCTGCTGCACGGCGCCGGCCGCAGCGTCGCCGTCCGCCACCTCACCGACCCGGTCTACTGGGGCAAGGAGATCACCGACGAGCGGTACCTCGCGGTGAGCGTGCACTGACTCCCGGGCTACGGCGTCAGTGCAGCGTCGGTCGGTAGACGAGCTCCTGGATGCGGCCGTCCAGCGTCGTGGTGTCGAGCAGCTCGAGGTCGAAGTCCTCGGCGCCCTCGAAGATCCGGGCCGTGCCCGAGCGGCCGGTCAGCACCGGGAACACCGTCACCTGCACCCGGTCGACGAGGCCGGCGGCCATCAGCGTCCGGTTCAGCGACAGGCTGCCGTGGGAGCGCAGCGGGACGTCCGACTCCTCCTTGAGCCGCTTGACGATGTCGACGGCGTCGCCGCGCGCCACGGTCGCGTCGGGCCAGTCGAGCGGCTCCTCGAGCGTCGAGGAGACGACCGTCGCCGGCTGGTTGACCATCGCGGTGACCCACGGGTCGCGCACCTCGTCGAGCTCGTCGCTGTTGGCGAGCATCCTGACGAAAGCCCGGAACGTCGTGGCTCCGAAGACCATCCGACGTTCGCCGGCGTACTGGCGGTACCGGTGGTTGAGCAGCTCGGGCCCCTGCTTGCCCCAGTAGCCGCCGTAGTCGCTCGGCTGCCGGATCGAGCCGTAGCCGTCGAGGCTCATGAAGACGTCGAAGGTGTAGGTCGCGGTCATGCCGCCTCCCTTGCTCGGGCGGGTTGTCGGATCCCTCCCAGGTTGGACCCGGCCCGGGCGCGGAACTCATCGCAGCCGGGCAGGACGTCCGAGATCGCCGTGGGCCGGTCCGGATCCCTGCCCCATGCTCAATCTCAGGACCTGTGGCGCTCAGAGGCGCTTGCCGAAGCAGCGCTGCAGCGGCGAGTCGGCGTAGGTGCCGAACTTCTCGACCGGCTCGTAGCCCGCCGACTCGTAGAGCTTGATCGCCTCCGGTTGCTCGATCCCGGTCTCCAGCACCATGGTGTCCGCGCCCGCCTCGGCCGCGGTGCGTTCGAGGTGCGCGAGCACGGCGCGGGCGAAGCCCATCCGGCGACCGGCCGCGGCGACGTACATCCGCTTGATCTCGGCCGAGCAGCGCCCGTCCAGGCGGGGTACGTCGGGACGGAACCGCCAGCCGCCCATGGCGACCGGGACGTCGCCGAGGTAGCCGACGAAGAACATGCCGGCCGGGTCCTCGAACATCTCCGGGTCGAGCCGCGTCTCGTCGGGACCGCCGTAGAGCTCGACGTACTCCTGCTGGACCTCGTCGATCAGGGCCTGGGCGGCCGGGTGCGTCAGGGCGACGCGCTCGATGCGCAGCACGTCAGGCGAGCTGCGCGCCGCAGGCGTCGCAGAAGCGGGCGTAGGTGTTGGTCCGACCGCAGGACCGGCACGGCCGCACGCGTGCCATCCTGCGCAGCAGCGCGAGGTCGGACCGCGCGAAGCTGCCGACCATCATCATCGAGCCGACCCCGATCAGCGGAAGCCCGACCATGCACATCCAGAACTTGGTCGGCATCCCGAACTCGTCGACGGTCATGAGGTCGTAGAGGCCCATGCCGAACAGCACGAGGCCCAGCACCGCCAGCGCGCCGCCGCCGAAGCGGAGCAGCGTCTGGCCGGCGGGCCGCTGCGCGTTCTCGTTGGGGCGTCCCGACGGTCCCGGCGTCGGTTGGCTCATGATTTGTCCCCGTTCCGAGGTGACGTTGGCGGGTGACACAATAAGCCGCGCCCGGCCCGTGCCCGGGACGCTCTGACAACGGGGTCAGGTCGCACTCACCACGAGACGTCTGACGAGGTACCTGGCGTGACCGACACGATCACCATTCCCGACCACCTCAAGCCCGCCGACGGGCGCTTCGGCGCCGGTCCCTCCAAGGTGCGGGTCGAGGCCCTGCAGGCGCTGGCCGCCACCGGCACCAGCCTGCTCGGCACCTCCCACCGGCAGGCGCCGGTGAAGAACCTGGTCGGGCGCGTGCGCGAGGGCATCTCGTCGCTGTTCTCGCTGCCCGAGGGCTACGAGGTCGTGCTCGGCAACGGCGGCGCGACGGCGTTCTGGGACATTGCCACGTTCGGCCTGATCCGCGAGCGCAGCCAGCACCTGTCGTTCGGCGAGTTCTCCTCGAAGTTCGCCACCGCCGCGAAGAAGGCGCCGTTCCTCGGCGACCCGTCGATCATCACCTCCGAGACCGGGACCCGTCCGGTCCCGCAGGCCGAGGCCGGCATCGACGCCTACGCGTGGGCACACAACGAGACGTCGACCGGCGTGATGGCTCCGGTGAAGCGCGTCGAGGGCGCCGACGACGACGCGCTGGTGCTGATCGACGCGACCTCCGCCGCCGGTGGACTGCCCGTCGACATCCGCGAGGTCGACGTCTACTACTTCGCGCCGCAGAAGAACTTCTCCTCCGACGGTGGGCTCTGGATCGCCGTGATGTCGCCGGCCGCGCTGGAGCGCGTCGCCGAGATCGCCGCGACCGACCGCTGGGTGCCGGCGTTCCTCGACCTGCCGACCGCGATCGACAACTCGACGAAGAACCAGACCTACAACACCCCGTCGCTGGCCACGCTGTTCCTCCTCGAGCAGCAGCTCGAGTGGCTCAACGGCCAGGGCGGCCTGGACTTCGCCGTACGCCGCACGACGGACTCGTCGAACCGGCTCTACACCTGGGCGGACAAGACGCCCTACACGACGCCGTACGTCCAGAACCCCGACGAGCGCTCGCTGGTGATCGGCACCATCGACTTCGACGAGTCGGTGGACGCCGCCGCGGTGGCGAAGACCCTACGGGCCAACGGGATCGTCGACGTGGAGCCCTACCGCAAGCTCGGCCGCAACCAGCTGCGCGTGGCGATGTTCCCGGCCATCGACCCCGACGACGTCGAGGCGCTCACGGCCTGCATCGACCATGTGGTCGAGCAGCTCGGCTGACCGGGCGTGCAGGGCCCGGTCGCAAGATCAGGACGTAGCGGTCACGCGGTCACAGACCCGGCCCGGCAGGGAGCCGCTGTTTCGCAACGACCCTCTACGGAGCGCGCCTGGACTGTCGACCGAGGGGTCAGGTCTGCACCGACACACCGCCCACGAGCCTGAATTACTGACCCCTCGGCGTTCCGGCGCGTAGCGCCGTGCACGTGCGGGACTGACCCCCTCGGTCCGCCCTTTGTGATGAGGAACGCAGCGTATGGATGCGCACGCGTCGCAAAGCGAGCCAGCCACAGCCGGCGATCACAGACCCAGCCACGAGGCACATCGCTGTGGCCGGGTCTGTGGCCGCGTGACCGCTACATCCCTCACCGCGCGTCGTGAGGAGTGGGCTGTCGCCGGGAGTCAGGTGGTGAGCATCCGGCGCACGGCGCGTTCGTACGCCGTCGAGCGCTTCTCGATGCTCGGGTAGCTGCGGCGCACCGCCGACTCGATCGTGACGCCGTCCTCGTAGAGGTCGAGCACGCGCGGATCGACGTAGGAGCTCTTGGCGATCGCGGGCGTGTTGCCGAGGTAGTCGGCGACCTCCTTCATCGCGGCGACGACGGCGCGCTTGCGGGAGGCCTTGGTGTCGCCGGGCTCGTCGCTGGCGGCGAGTGACGCAGCCGCGAGGACGGTGGCGTGCCAGGTGCGGAAGTCCTTGGCGGTGAACTCCGCGTCGGTCGACTCGCGCAGGTAGTCGTTGACCAGCGCGGCGTCCATCGGGGTCCAGGACCGCACCTTCTTGTAGGCCAGCAGCCGGTCCCCTCCCCCGCGCCGCCGGCGCATGGTGTTGACCGCGGCGACGGCCAGCTCGTCTTCGATCTCGATCTCGTGCTCGACGCCGGACTTGCCGGGGAACCGGAACAGCAGCCGCCCGTTGCGGGCGCGCACGTGCCGCTTCTCGAGCGTGGTCAGGCCGAAGCTGCCGTTGGTGTCGGCATAGGCGTCGGACCCGATGCGGAAGTAGCCGAGGTCGAGCAGGCGTACGGCGGTGGCCGTGGCGCGCTCGACCGGCATGCCGTCGAGCGCCATGTGCTCGAGGATCGCGCGGCGTACCCGAGGCAGCTTCTCGGCGACCTCGAGCACCCGGTCGAACTTCATCTTGTCGCGCCGGGTGCGCCAGTCGGGGTGGTAGAGGTACTGCTTGCGGCCTGCCTCGTCGTAGCCGACGGCCTGGATGTGGCCGTTGGGCAGCGGGCAGATCCAGACGTCGTTCCAGGCCGGCGGGATGACCAGGTCCTTGATGCGCGCGACGTGCTCGCCGGTCAGCCGGACGCCGTTGTCGTCGAGGTAGACGAAGCCCTTGCCTGACCGGCGGCGCGTCCAGCCGCGGCTGTTGGTGGAGACGGTGCGCAGTCGCGGCATGCGGGCGGATTACCCACCGGGCGGGCGGAGCATGCCGGGTCAGCGGCCCCGCAGCCGCCACCACCAGTAGCCCAGCGCGCCGAGCATGACGACGCCCATCGCGACCCGGGCCGCGGCGCCGAGCGGGGAGGACCACATCCCGCGACGCTCGAGGCGCGGCTTCTCCTCGTTGTCGTCCGACGGTGCGGCAGCCCGGGTCGGCTCCTGCGGTGCCGGGGTCGAGGAGGCGGAGGGAGCGGCGGTGAGGTCGGGCGGGAGCTCGATCTGGAGCACGTCGGTGCCGACGCCCTCGGTCGAGAGCAGCACGCGGCCCCGGCGGCCGACGGCGACCGCTTCACCCTGCCGCTGCTCGGGCAGCTCCACGCTCCCTTGGACCTGGAAGTCGGGGAAGCTCAGCACCGTCGCGCTGCCGTAGCCGCGGAGCACGACGTGCTTCCCGTCGGGCAGGAACGCGCCGTCGGTCACCAGGCCCGGCACCCGGGCGAACGGCCGCATCGTCACGGGACTGCCGGGCCGGGCACCGCGCGGGACGGCGTAGACGGTGCCGCCGAAGACGGTCTTGGAGACCACGAACAGCCGGCCGGTGCGCGGGTGGCTGAGGAGCGCTTCGGCGTCGCGCGGCCCGCCGGGGTAGCGCAGGTCGAGCCGGGTCGACGAGTCGGCGCCGGGACGGACGCGGTAGACGGAGACGACGTCACGAGAGGCGCCGTTGTCGCCGATGTCGCCGACCCAGACGCCGCCGCCGGGGGCGGGGGCGAGGGCCTCGACGTCGACGACCTCGTCGGAGGTGTACGTCGTGCGGGAGATGGTCTCGCCGGTCATCGTGTCCACGCCGTACAGCAACGGGCCGGAGCCGGAGTCGTTGACGGTGAAGACGACCCGGCCGGCGTCGACGAGCCCGCTGGACTCCGCGATCTCCCGGTCGGCGAACGTGAACAGCACGCTCGACGGCACGGCTCCGGCGACGACGGCTGCGACGACGCCGGCGGCCGCCTCAGCCCAGCCGGTCATGCAGCCGCTCGGCGAGGGCCGGGTGGACGTTCCAGGTGCGGACCAGGTCGTCGTACTCCGCGCGCACCTTCGGCGACGGCTCGGCGCCGGTGCGGACCGCGCGCAGCAGCGTGTTGCGCGGGGTGTGCTTGCTCTCGACGAACTCGATCACGTCGACGCGGTAGCCGACGAGCCGCAGCACGCCCGCACGCACCGCGTCGGTGAGCGTGTCGGCGAACCGCTCGCGGAGGATGCCGTGCCGGGTGAGCAGGGAGTACGGCGCCGGGGTCGGCGAGCGGCGGAGCTGGGCGGCGACGTCGTGGTGGCAGCAGGGCGCGGCCAGCACCAGCGGCGCCTCCCAGGTGACGGCCCGGGCGAGCGCGTCGTCGGTGGCGGTGTCGCAGGCGTGCAGGGCGAGCACGACGTCGGGCGGCTCGGGCAGCGTGGCGCCGGCGATGTCGCCGACGACGAATGTCGCGGTGTCGCCGATGCCGAGCTCCTCGGCGACGGCGGTGTTGTGGTCGGCGGACTGCTGCTTGACGTCGACGCCGATGACGTGGACCGGCAGGCCGCGGACGTCGCGCAGGTAGGCGTGCGCCGCGAACGTGAGGTAGGCGTTGCCGCAGCCGAGGTCCACCACCCGCAGCGGCGCCTCGGGTGTCGGCCTGCGCAGGCGCCCGGACTCGAGCGCGTCGTCGACCGCCGGGCCGAGGCTGCGCAGGAACTCCTCGACCTGGCGGTACTTCGCCTGTCGGCTGGGCTTGATCCGGCCCTGCTCGTCGGCGATGCCGACCGCGCGGAGCACCGGGTGGTCCTCGGGGAGCAGGCGTGGCTTGCGCCGGTCGTGCTCGCGCGGGGCCGCCACCTCCGTCGGTGCGGCAGCTTCGGCCTTCGGCTGCCGGCTGGTGTGCACCATCGCCTCGAGCTTCTTGGTGACCCGGAGCTGGTGGGTCTCGACGCCGTCCGGCACGGCGGCCTCGACGTGCCAGTTGCCGAACGGCTCGTCGAGCAGCGCGTCGACGGCGTCCCGCGCCTCCTCGCCCAGTGCGTGGTTGCTGGTGTGCGCCTGCG
>NZ_CAMPGZ010000218.1 GCF_946885725.1 uncultured Nocardioides sp. | reverse complement strand
CCTGCTGGCCTACGACGACACCACGTTCTACGAGCGCCTGATCAGCGGCGAGGCGGTCATGGTCGAGGCCTGGGACGGCTGGTGCAACTACGGCACCGCCGAGGACCCGAACATCAAGTTCGCGGTGCCGGAGGAGGGCTCGGACCTCTGGGTCGACGGGATGGCGATCCTCAAGTCGTCGAAGAGCAAGGACGCGGCCTACGCCTTCGTCGATGCGATCCTCGACGCGAAGAACCACGCGTGGGCGGCCGAGAACATCCTCTACATCGTCCCGAACGACGCGGCGATGGACCGGCTGCCGGCCGAGCTCACCGACCAGTTCGAGACGCTCGGTGCGCGCCGCGAGGAGATGCTCCAGGGCGAGAACATGACCGACATCGGTGAGGCGGCGTCGCTCTACAACCGGATCATCACCGAGGTCACGGCCTCCTGATGCCCGCAGCGGAGGTGGGGCGACGGCCGCGACCCGGTGGCCGTCGCCTCGCCCGGCTCTGGGAGCCACTGGCTTTGCTCGGGCCGGGCCTGGTCTTCTACGCCGTGCTGGTGGCAGCACCCGTGCTGCTCGTGCTGGCGTACATGTTCGCCACTCGCGGCCGTTTCGGCGGCGTCGAGTGGACGCTGAGCCTGGACAACTTCCGCCGCGCCGTCGACCCGCTGTACCTCGACGTGCTGTGGAGCTCGCTCGGCCTCGCCTTCCTCGCCACGCTGGCGGCCCTGCTGATCGGCTACCCGACGGCGTACGCGATCACCAAGCTGCCGGAGCGCTGGCGGACGGTCGCGCTGGTGCTGGTCGTGGTGCCGTTCTGGACGAACTTCCTGATCCGGATGTACGCCTGGATCGTCCTGCTCAACACGCAGGGCATCGTCAACGACGTGCTGGTCGGCCTCGGACTGACCGACGCCCGGTTCACGATGCTCTACACGCCGGGTGCGGTCGTCGTGGGGCTGGTCTACGCGTACCTGCCGCTGATGGTGCTCCCGCTGTACGCCGCGATCGAGCGCGTCGACCCCGAGCAGCTGGAGGCGTCGGCCAACCTGGGCGCGACGAGGTTCCGCACGTTCTGGAGCGTGCTGCTGCCGCTCACCCTCCCGGGGGCGATCACCGGGTCGATCCTGGTGTTCGTGCCGAGCCTCGGCAACTTCGTGGTGCCCGAGCTGCTCGGCGGGGGCAAGACCGTCATGGTCGGCAACCTGATCCGCGACCAGTTCCTCAAGGTGCAGGACTGGCCGTTCGGTGCGGTCCTGGCGTTCGTCGTCGTGCTCGCGCTGCTGCTGCTCTTCCTCGTGCAGGCGGTCGTGACCCGTCGCGTGGAGGGAGGTGCCCGTGCCTAGCGCCACCACCGCGCGCAGGTCCGGGCCCGGACTGCTCTGGGTCCCGATGCTGCTGTGTTTCGCGTTCCTCTACCTGCCCATCGCCGTGCTCGTCGCGATGTCGTTCAACGACGGCGGGTCGGCGTACTCCTGGGACGGGTTCAGCTTCCGCTGGTACGCCGAGCTCGCCGGCGACGCGCGCATCCGCTCGGCGCTGGCGACCTCCCTGTTCGTCGCGGTCGGCGCGACCGTGATCGCGACCGTGCTCGGCACGCTGCTCGCGGTGGGGCTGGCCCGGCACACCCGGTCCCGGCTGCTCGAAGCGTCCGCGATGGCGCCGGCGATCCTGCCCGACCTGCTGCTGGCGATCGGGCTGCTGGCGTTCTTCTACGCCGTCGGGATCCCCAAGTCCGCGGTCACGATCCTGCTCGCGCACGCGGCGTTCGGCACGGCCTTCGTCGTCGCCGTTGTCCGGGCGCGGTTGGCCGGCATGGACCTGTCCGAGGAGGAGGCGTCGCGCGACCTCGGCGCAGGCGCCGTCACGACCTTCGTGCGGGTGACGCTGCCGGCGATCCTGCCCGCGGTCGTCGCGGGTGCGCTGCTCGTTTTCACGATGTCGCTCGACGAGTTCGTGATCGCGTTCTTCACCGCGGGCCCGACCACGCAGACCCTGCCGATCGCCGGCTACTCGATGGTCCGCGTCGGCGTCACCCCCGAGATCAACGCCCTGGCGACCGTGCTGGTCGTCGTCAGCATCGCCGTCGTCGTGTTCGCGGCACGCACCGTCCGGAGGACCGAAGAGTGATGACGACCGAGACCGACCCGACCACCGCACCGGCCGCGACCACGCGGCCACTGCTGGAGATCGCCGACGTCAGCCGCGCGTTCGGCGACGTGACCGCGCTCGACCACGTGTCGCTGTCGATCGCCGAGAACGAGTTCTTCGCGCTGCTCGGCCCGTCCGGCTGCGGCAAGACCACGCTGCTGCGGTCGATCGCCGGGTTCGAGCAGCCGGACAGCGGGGCGATCCTGCTCGGCGGCGACGACCTGCTCGACCTGCCGCCCAACAAGCGCCCGGTCAACCTGATGTTCCAGTCCTACGCGCTGTTCCCGCACATGTCCGTGGAGCGCAACATCGCCTACGGCCTCGAGCGGGAGAAGCTGCCCCGGGCCGAGGTACGCCGTCGCACGGCCGAGGTGCTGGAGACCGTCGGCCTCACCGCGCTCGCGAAGCGCCGGCCCAAGCAGCTGTCCGGCGGCCAGCGGCAGCGCGTCGCCCTGGCCCGCGCGATCGTCAAGCGGCCGCGGCTGCTCCTCCTGGACGAGCCGCTGTCGGCGCTCGACCGCAAGGTCCGCGGCGAGATGCAGCTCGAGCTCAAGCGGCTCCAGCACGAGGTCGGCATCACCTTCGTCGTGGTCACCCACGACCAGGACGAGGCGATGTCGATGGCCGACCGGATCGCGGTGATGACCGACGGCCGGGTGCAGCAGGTCGCGTCCCCGCTGGAGATGTACCGCCGGCCGGCCAACCTGTTCGTCGCCGACTTCATCGGCACCAGCAACCTGCTCCGCGGTCGCGCCGACGGCGGTGTCGTCGTCGTGCGACCCGAGGACGTCCGGCTCGCGCCCGGCTCCGGCGGCTCGCTCGACGGGGTCGTGGCGGACGTGCAGTTCAAGGGCGGCAGCAGTCACGTCGCCGTCGACGTTCCCTCGCTCGACAAGCCGTTCCTGGTGTCGCTGCCCGGCGCGACCGACCTCGAGCGCGGCACCGCCGTCGCGCTGACCTGGACCACCGAGGTCGTCGTGCGGGACGAGCGCGCATGACCGCCCCGGGAAACCGCATGAGCCTGCTCTCGGGAGCCCGGCCCCTGCCGGTGTGGTGGGAGGGCCGCGAGCCGGCGCCGGTCTCCGACCCCGTCGCCGGGACGGTGCGCGCCGACCTCGTCATCGTCGGCGCCGGGCTCACCGGGCTCTGGGCCGCCGTGCACGCCGCCGAGGAGCACCCCGGCCGCCGGATCGTCCTGCTCGAGGGGCAGCATGTCGGGGCCGGAGCCTCCGGCCGCAACGGCGGGTTCGTGTCGGCGTCCCTGACGCACGGGCTCGCGCACGGTGTCGCCACCTGGCCCGACGAGCTGCCGGAGCTGCTCCGGCTCGGTCACCAGAACCTCGTCGAGATCGACGAGTATCTCGCCAAGGAGAAGGTCGAGGCCGGCCTGCGCCTGTGCGGCAAGACCACGGTCGCCACCCGGCCGCACGAGGTCGAGGCGCTCCGCGCGATGCACGACCTGCACGAGCGGTACGGCGAGCGCTCGACGTACCAGAGCGAGGCGGAGGTGCGGGCCGACGTGCACTCGCCGACGTACCTCGCCGGCCTCGTCACACCTGCGGGCGGTCTCGTCGACCCGGTCGCGATGACCACCGGGCTGCGCGACGTGGCGCTGCGGAAGGGCGTCGTGCTGCACGAGCGCAGCCCGGTCACGGACCTGCGCCGCGACGGCGCCGACGTCCTCTGCGTGACGCGCACCGGCCGGATCCGCACCGACCAGGTGCTGCTGGCCAGCAACGCGTTCCCGCCGCTGCTGCGCCGGATCCGGTCCTACGTGCTGCCGGTGTGGGACCACGTGCTCGCCACCGAACCGCTGACCGCCGAGCAGCTCGACCGGATCGGCTGGACGCTCAACCAGGGACTGACCGACGCAGGCAACCAGTTCCACTACTACCGGCGCACGGCCGACGACCGGATCGTCTGGGGCGGCTACGACGCCATCTACTACTTCGGCAACCGCACCGACGCGACCCGCGAGCAGCGCGACCGGTCGCACGAGCTGCTGGCGCGGCAGTTCCACGAGACATTCCCGCAGCTCGAGGACGTACGGATGAGCCATCGGTGGGCCGGCGTCATCGACACGACGTCGCGGTTCACGCCGGTGTTCGGCACGGCTCTGGGAGGCCGGGTCGCCTACGCCGTCGGCTACACCGGGCTCGGCGTCGCGGCCTCGCGGTTCGGCGCGCGGGTCGGGCTCGACCTGCTCGCCGGCCGCGAGGGCGTGCGCACGTCGAGGGCGCTGGGCCGGAGCAGGCCGTTGAGGGTCCCGCCGGAGCCGGCCCGTTGGGCCGCGGTGCAGACGACGCGCGCCGCGCTCGCGCGCGAGGACCGGCGCGGCCGCCGGGGTGCGCTGCTGCGCACGATGGACAAGTTCGGTGTCGGCTTCAACAGCTGAGAGGGACAGATGACTCACGGAGTGCACGTCGGCGGAGCCGCACGCGAGGGTCGCGGTGAGGCGGTCACGCTCATCGACCCGGCCAAGGGTGCTGAGGGCTCGACCTACCAGGCCGGGACCGTGGAGGACGTGGCGGACGCGGTCGCCGCGGCCCGGACCGCCTTCCCGGTCTGGTCGGCGCTGACGCCGGGGGAGCGGGCGGGGAAGCTGTTGGCCCTCGCCGACGCGATCGCCGCCGACGCCGACGCACTCACCGCGCTGGAGGTCGCCGAAACCGGCAAGCCGGTGCCGGTGTTCCGCGACGGTGAGCTCCCGTTCGCGGTCGACAACCTGCGCTTCTTCGCGGGGGCCGGCCGCTCGCTGGAGGGCTCCGGCGCCGGCGAGCTCAGCCAGGGCTACACCTCCATGCTGATCCGCCGGCCGCTCGGGGTGGTCGCCGGGATCGCACCGTGGAACTTCCCGCTGGTGATGGCGATCTGGAAGCTCGGCCCGGCCCTCGCCGCCGGCAACACGATCGTGCTGAAGCCGTCGCCCGAGACGCCCGGCACCACGCTGCGCCTCGCCCGGCTCGCGCTGGAGGCCGGGCTGCCCGCCGGCGTGCTCAACGTGGTGACTGGCGGCGCCGACGTCGGGCAGGCCCTGGTGAGGCACCCCGACGTCGCCCTGGTCTCCGTCACCGGGTCGACCGCCGCCGGTCGCGCGGTCATGGAGACCGCCGCCGCCACGACCACCCGCGTGCACCTCGAGCTCGGCGGCAAGGCGCCCGCACTGGTGTTCGCCGACGCCGACCTCGAGGCCACCGCCGCCGGCCTGGCGATGGCCGCGACGTACAACTCTGGGCAGGACTGCACCGCCGCCACCCGGGTGTACGCCGACGCCACGGTCGCCGACCGGCTCGCCGACCTGATCGCCGGGCAGATGCAGAAGATCCGGGTCGGCGACCCGCACGACACCACGACGGACATCGGCCCGCTGGTCTCCGCGCGCCAGCGCGACCGGGTGCACGGCTTCGTGGAGCGCGCCGTCGCCGCCGGCGCGAAGGTCCTCACCGGCGGCGTCGTACCGGAGGGGCCGGGGTGCTACTACCCGCCGACCCTCGTGGTCGGTGCCGCGCAGGACTCCGAGATCGTGCAGGACGAGGTGTTCGGGCCGGTGCTCGTCCTGGTGCCGTTCGAGTCCGAGGACGAGGCCGTCCGGCTCGCCAACGACAACGCCTACGGCCTCGCCTCGTCGGTGTGGACCTCCGACGTCGGCCGCGCGCTCCGGGTCGTGCACCGGCTGGAGGCCGGCGTGACCTGGGTCAACGACCACCTGCCGATCGCGTCCGAGGCCCCGCACGGCGGGGTCAAGGCGAGCGGCTTCGGCAAGGACATGAGCCACGAGGCCGTGCTGGAGTACACCGCCACGCAGCACGTGATGATCAAGCACGCCGCGCGCGAGGCGCACGACTCGTTCCGCCCGGCCTGAGCCGGCTCCCTCAGGCGGTGATGGCCGCCGCCTCGTTGCCGGTCTCGCCGACCAGCCGGTCGTATGCACCGGCGGGCCGCTCGAGGTGCACACCGTGAGCGACCTGGGCAGGAAGGGAGCCGCGGCCGAGACGATCCCGAACCGGTGGTTCCTGCTGCCGCTGGCCGCCTACGACCCATGACGTGCTCGCGCCCGCAGTCTTCGACGAGGTCCACACCCCGAGTCCGCAACGAGCAACGGCGCACCGCCGCCATCGGCAGCGCCGACGACCTGCAGATGCGCCAAACGCTGCACCGCGGCGGCCCCGACGCGCTGAGCCGGTACGTGATGAAGCCGACCGCCCCGGGGCCGGCGCCGTGCTCGGCTGGTCGACCCGACCCCAGGCGGCGCGCCAGTACCCGGACCGCGACGGCGTCGTCGTCCACCAGGAGACGCTGCCCGGCGGCGTGCACAACTTCATGGACTACTCCGTCGACGCGTGCATGAACCAGTTCACGCCCAGCAGGTCGCACGGATGCAAGACATGTGGCGCACCTACCGCAGAAACTGACCGC
>NZ_CAMPGZ010000217.1 GCF_946885725.1 uncultured Nocardioides sp. | reverse complement strand
GTCGGCAGCGCGACCGGCCCAGCGCTCCCGTTCCTCCTGTGCTTCCGCTCGGCGGTCTGCAACCCGGTCGCGTTCATCGGCGGCTCGGTCTCGCTCGTCGGCGGTCGCGGACCGCATCTCCAGGTCGATGTCGCGCTGATCCAGCGTCTCGTCGCGTTCGTCGGCCGCCCGATCGCGTTCCTCGGCTGCGCGCTCACGGTTCTCGGCAGTGTTCATCCGTAGGTCGCCTGCTCCGTCGGTCTGTTCGAGACCGGCTCCAGCTCGAGGGTATGCCTCGGTCGAGCGTAGGTCACTGTGCCGGCGGAAGGGTCGGATGGTCCGTGGGGTAGATGCCGATCGCGAACCCGTACACGGTTTCGCCGGACCTCGGCATCCGGTCGAACTCCTCCACCAGTGCAGCGATCTTCTGCCAGAACTCGCTCGCTCGTTCCTCCGGGATCCGGGCATGCCGAATGAAGCCCCAGAGCTTCCCGTGCTCGAATGCCGTCGCCGACTCGCGTGCAGCCACTTCGAAGTCGTTGAAGTCGCGCGGCATCTCCTCGCCCTCGGGAGATGGCTCCGCGGCCACGTAGAACATGCGCGCGGTGCGCCCGTAGAAGCGCTCCTCGATGGCCCGCACCTTCCGGGTGCGTACGACGCGGAGCAGGCCGTTGCGCGTCAGCACGTCGACGTGGTGCGCGACCGTGCTCTTGGGCCGCGCGACCGCCTCCGAGAGCTCGGTCACGGTCGCGGCGCGCTCGTGCAGGAGCTGCAGGATCGTCGTGCGGAGCGGGTGGCCGATGGCTTTCACCTGGTCGGGCCTGGTCAACGCCATCCTGTCGGCCAACTCGTAGTCGGGGGGATTGTCGGCCACGGCAGAACAGACTAGCATCACGGAACGTTCCAATAATTTCGATCATTCTTTGGGAGTCCGACGCCGTGACCGACGTGCTGCTGTACCACCACATCCAGGGCTTGACCGACGGCGTCCGGAGCTTCGCCGACAGCCTGCGAGAGGCCGGGCACACCGTGCACACGCCGGACCTGTTCGACGGCCGGACGTTCGGCAGCATCGAGGAGGGATTCGGGTTCGCACGAGAGGCGGGCTTCGACGCGATTCGGGAGCGCGGCGTGGCCGCGGCCGTCGAGCTGGGTCCCGATCTCGTGTACGCCGGCTTCTCGTTCGGCGTGACGATTGCCCAGCTGCTCGCGCAGACCCGCCCCGACGCGCGCGGGGCGCTCCTCCTGCACTCCTGCCTCCCGACCGGCGAGTTCGGAGGGACGTGGCCTGAGGGCGTGCCGGTGCAGATCCACGGGAAGGAGGGCGACGAGTTCTTCGACGAGGATCTGCCGGCCGCACGCGAGCTCGCCGGTTCCGCGACGTCCGCGGAGCTGTTCGTCTATCCCGGCGACCAGCACCTCTTCACCGACTCGTCGCTCGATGCCTACGACCCGGAGGCAGCCACGCTTCTCATGGAGCGCGTCCTCGAGTTTCTTGCCCCCCTCTGACCGAGACGGCGTGCCGAAGGGTCACTTCTGTCGCGACACGCCGGCCACGAGCCTGAACAAGTGACTCCTCGGCGGCACGCACCCACACCGGATCCGCCGACGAGGCGGCTCGGGCGGCTGAGGCCGTACACGCACTCGTCGGCGGTCCGCTGACGACCGAGGTTCCGACCTGCCTGAAGGTTGTTGGGGGCTAAGCGGGGGGCCACCTCCAGGCAGGTCGGAACGGTCTCGGTCAACCCGTGGACCACTCCAGGTGGAGCAGTGGGGCGACTCCCGCACCCGCCTCGAAGCTGCGGGCCTTGCGGACTCCTGTGCCGGAGATCTGGAACGCCACCGCGTTGCCGGGCGTCCAGCCCGCGCGGGACACGACCGCCTGCACGAGGGCGGACAGGTCGGGCGTCCGCTGGGCGGCGCTGGCCTGCCCCACCGTCGTCCAGTCCGCAGGCGACCAGGGCACTGACGCTGCGGTGGTCGCCCGACCTGTCACGGCATTGACCGTCCCGGTGTACGTCGCGGCGTTGTCCGCGGCCTCGGACCGGATCGTCAGCGATGACGCGCCGGTCGACACCTCGTCGGTCGTGAACTGTAGGTACGCCGCGGTGATCGTCGCCCCGGCCGGCACCGGCACGTTGCGGATGCGGATCCCGATCACCTGCTGGGTGCTGCCGTCAGTGGTCAGCTCGAGGTCGCCGCTCGAGGTGAGCGTGCTGCCCGACCGGACGGACTGCTCCACGTCGTCGGTGCCCGCTGCGACACGCAGGTCCGTCGTACCGGCTGCTCCGCCACCGCCACCGCCGCCGCCCGCGGCCTGGGCGACCACGGTCATCTCGTCGGAGGCCGACAGCGCACCGTCGTTCGCTGTGAGGGCGAGGACGTAGGTGCCGGGCTCGGAGAACGTCGCCGTCGTGTCGACCGACGTCGCCGACGCGAACGTCACCGTGCCGGGGCCGGAGACCTTCGTCCACTGCACGGTCGTCGGGCCGGGTATGCCGTCGTCGAGCACGTTTCCGTCCAGCGTCGCTGATGCCGGAAGGGTGATGCCGCGGTTGGGCCCGGCGTCGACGACCGGCGCCTGGTTGACCGGCCCGGAGGCGCCGCCGCTGTACTCCACGTGCAGGAGTGGTGCGAAGCTCGCGCCGCCCTCGAACGCGTCGGCGGTACGGCGACCGGTCCCGGAGATCTGGAAGGCCATCGCGTTCCCGGCGTTCCAGCCGGACCGGTTCACGACCGACTGGACCAGCGACGCGAGGTTCGGCGTGCGCTGCGCGACGTCGGCCACGTTCGTGGTCGGCCAGTCCGGCGGGCTCCACGCCACGCCTCCCGTGGTCGCACGTGCGGTCACGTTGTTGGTGGCGCTGGTGTAGGTCGGCGGGTTGTCCGCGGCCTCGGCCCGGACCGTCAGCGACGCGGCTCCGGTGGACACCTCGTCGGAACGGAACTGGATCCACGCGTTGGTGATCGTCGCGCCGCGCGGAACGGTCACGCCGGCGAACCGCAGGCCGATCACCTGCTGCCGCGAGCCGTCGGTGGTGAGCTCGAGGTCGCTGCTGGTCAGGTCGTTCGCACCGGTGGTCCGCTGCTCGACGTCGTCCGAGCCGGCGGTGACGCGCTTCTCGAAGACGGTGGCCGCGCCACCGCCACCGCCTTGGGTCGCGACCTGGACGGTCACGTCGTCGGAGGCGCTGAGCTGGCCGTCACTTGCGGTGAGCCGCAGCACGTACGTGCCGGCGGCAGAGAACGACGCGGTCGTGTCCACTGCGTTCGCGTTGCCGAACGTGACGGTCCCCGGACCCGAGACCCGCGACCAGGTGGTGGCCACGTTGGGCGGGGTCGGCAGCCCGTCGTCGGTGACGGTGCCGTCCAGCGATGCGGTGCTCGGCAGTGTGACGTTCAGGTCCGGTCCGGCGTTGACGAACGGCGCCTGGTTGCCGGGCGCGGCAGGCTGCACCGTGATCGTCACGTCGTCGGTCGCGGTCGCCGCGCCGTCGAACGCGGTCAGCCGGAGGACGTACGTGCCGGCCGCCGAGAACGTCGCCGTCGTGTCCACGGCGTTCGGGTTGGCGAACGTGACGGTCCCCGGACCCGAGACTCGCGACCACGTGGTGGTCACCGCCCCCGGCGGGATCGGCAGCCCGTCGTCGTTGACCGTGCCGTCCAGCGAGACCGCGGACGGAAGCTGCACGGACGCGGCAAGCCCGGCGTCGACAGACGGGGGCTGGTTGCCGGGTGCCGCGTCCTGCACCTGCACGGTCACCTCGTCGAAGGCGGTCAGGACGCCGTCGGTCGCGGTGAGCCGCAGGACATAGGTGCCGGCCTGGGAGAAGGCGGCGGTGGTGTTCACGCTATTGGGGTTGCCGAAGGTGACCGTCCCGGGTCCCGACTGGCGGGTCCAGGTCGTGGTGACCGCGCCGGGCGAGCTCGGCAGGCCGTCGTCGGTCACGGTGCCGTTGAGCTGCGCGACCGCAGGGAGGACGACCGGGGAGGTGACGGTGCCGGCGTCGACAACCGGGGCCTGGTTGGCGGCGCCGCCGGTGGAGTACTCCACGTGCAGCAGCGGTGCGGTCGCCGCTCCGGACTCGACCGCCCGCGCGACCCGGCGCCCGGTGCCCGAGAACTGGAACGCGATGGCGTTGGCGCTGGACCAGTTCGCGCGGGTGACGACAGCCTGCACCTGCGCGGACAGGTCGGGCGTGCGTTGCGGCGCACCGGCCTGCCCGGCCGTCGGCCAGTCGGGGGGCGACCAGGCGACCCCGGCCGTGGTGGCTCGGGTGCTGACGTTGTTCACGCTGCCGACGAACGGCGCGGCGTTGTCGGTCGCCTCGGCCCGCACGGTCATCGACGAGGCGCCCGTCGACGCTTCGTCGGTCCAGAACTGCACGTACGCGCGGACGATCGTCGCGTTGCGCGGGACGCCGAGGTTGGGGAACCGGACGCCGACGAGCTGCTGGGTGTTGCCGTCGGTGGTCAGCTCGAGGTCGGCGCTCGACACGTTCACGTTCCCGGAGTTGACGCCCTGCTCGGCGTCGTCGGAGCCGGCGGTCGCACGGACCTCGCGGATCGACGCACCGCCGACCGGGGCAACGGTGATGGTGACCTCGTCCGCGGTCGTGAGCACGCCGTCGGTCGCCGCGAGTCGCAGCACGTAGCTGCCCGCGACCGAGAACGACGCGGTGGTGTCGACGGCGTTGGGGTTGCCGAACGTGACGTCACCGGGGCCCGAGACCTTCGACCACGTGGACGTGACCTGCCCCGGGTTCGCCGGGAGACCGTCGTCGGAGACCGTGCCGTCGAGGTTCGCCAGTGCCGGCAGCACGATGCTCTGGTCGGCCCCCGCGTCGACGTTGGGCGGCTGGTTCGACGGGCCGCCACCGATCGGCGGCAGGCTGGCGGTGATCTCGTACAGCCGTCCGTCGTTCTCGTTCGGGTTGCTGTCGTTGTCCTGGCCGCGGGCGACGACGTAGTAGGTCCGCTGGCCGGAGCCGTTGGACGCCGGCGCGACGGCCAGACCGGCCGCGGCCGTCATGTTCGCGCCGCTGACGTCGATGGTGTTGATCAGGGCGCCGCTGTTGCGGTCCAGCTCGTAGATCGTTTCCGAGCTGTCGTCGAGGAGCAGCGCCGTACCGCGCACCTGGTCGAACGCCATGCCCTCGGGGTCCTGCGCCCCGAAGACACCGGCGTCCCAGTGCGTCCACACGTCGTCGGAGGTGCCCAAGCGGCCGTCGTTGCCGGCCCGGACCCGGTGGACGTCGGCCGCCTCGCCGCCGGCGAACCACAGGGCGTTGGAGGCGACCTCGTAGTCGACGCCCTCGGGGTCCTGGACGCCACCGAGGGTCCTGACGTTGAACTCCCGCACGGTGTCGTCGGACGTGCCGAACCGGTTGTCGTTGCCGGCGGTGATCTCGGCGACCTCCTTCTCGTCGTCGTCGCTGACGAAGAGGTGGTCATTGGTCGGGTTGTAGCCGACTCCGACGGGCTCGTCCGACCACGGCTGTGAGACACCGGTGTTCTGCAGGGCCCCGGTGCGGGTCGTGGCGTAGAGGTTGACGTTGCGGAAGATCGTCATCTCGTCGACCTCGCCGTCGGAGATGAACAGCTGGTCGCGCCCCGGCAGGTACGCCAGGCCGGAGGGATCCGGCGAAGCCGGGTTGTACGCCGAGGTCTGCACCGTGCGGATGCTGGTCGGCGTGACCGCGGCGACGAGCTCGAGGTCGGTGGCGAACGTCGCCTCGACGACCTCGCCGAAGTTGCCCGGAGCGCCGTTGTCGAGCACGTACACGCTCAGCTCCGCCCGCGAGTCGGTCGGGTCGTTGGACGGTGCGATCACGACGCCCCGCACGTCCTCGACCTCGAGGTCGCTCGCGTCGTACCGCGAGGTCACCAGACCGTGGCGGATGCCGAGCAGCTGGTCGGTCGTGGCGTCGTAGGAGAACACCTCGCCCGTCTCGGGGTGCTTGGTCCGGCCACGCAGGTCGTGCCCCTTCGCGCCGAGCACGTCGTCGGGTGCGTGCGCAGCCCGTGCGCTGCCCCGGAACCGGCCGAGGTCGGTGCCGTTGGTGGTCACCGCGCGTGGCTTGTTCGGGCGCGCCTTCCCGGTCACGACGAGCGCGTCGAGGCGCGGGCTCCAGGCGAGCGACGTCGGGTGCCGCAACCCCGCCTCGCTCGTGGGGAACGAGCTGATCTTCTGGAGAGCCCCGTCCACCGTCGGCTCGGCGACGCGCTTCGGCTCCTCGGGTCCGGTGTCCCGCAGCACCGGGCTCAGCGCTGCTGCGGCGACGAGCGCCGGTGCCAGCAGCGTGGTGGAGATTCGCGCGAGAGCCTTCATGATTTTGTTCCCCTGGATCCGGAGGAGGGTGGTGGACGGTGGCCCGGCTCGGCGTTGGCCGGGCCACCGGTCAGGGATGGCTCAGTAGCGGAGCTTGGCCGCCTGATGCCCCGTGCTGTCCTTGAGGACGGCCTTTCCCTTCTTCCCCCACATGTCGCGACCGCTCAGGTAGAGATGACGCGCCTTGTTGTGGCCGTCACCGGTGTGAATCCGGACGACCTTGCCGGGCTTGAGGATGAAGCGCGGCAGCTCCACCTTCTTGCCGTTCTTCTTGTTCCTCAGCACCCAGCCGTCGAGGTTCACCCGGACGTGCCCGGTGTTCTTGATGTTCACGACCTCCTTCTTGTGGTTCAGCTTGGCGATCTTCGCCTTGTAGAACC
>NZ_CAMPGZ010000216.1 GCF_946885725.1 uncultured Nocardioides sp. | reverse complement strand
ACACTAGTGCGCACGCCGGCAGACTCGCTCAGGGCAGTACCGGACCTACGTCTCCGGGAACCAGCGCACGCACAACGCGTCGTGCGTGAGTGGCACGGTCGTCGTCCCGGCAGCCGCGCACGCCCGCGCGACCAGGCGCTCGGTCTCGTCGAGTGCCGCCCCGCACTCGTCCTCGGGAAGCAGTCGGACATGGGACACCGTCGATACGAAACCTCGCCACTGTTGCGGCGTGAGCGTCCACGTCCAACGGAACGAGCGCTGCTCGGCCGCACCCGTGGAGAGACCGAGACGGTCCAGTGGATCGAGGTCCGCCGGGGGTGCCAGCTTCGGGTCGAGCCGCAGTGCCTGCCACTCCCACCCGTGCGTCAACACCGGCACGTTCCACACGCAGCCGAGCCAGCCGTTGGGTCGCAGCACGCGTGCCACTTCGGCAGCGGCCTCGCCCTTCGGGAACCAGTGCCAGGCGTCCGCGACGAGGACAGCGTCGACCGAGGCATCCGCGAGCGGGAGGTCGTCGGCTCCCGCCTCGTGAGTGCGCAGGCGCGGGTGGCGCTGGCGGACGAGTTCCAGCATTCGCCCATCGGGCTCCACCACATCGAGCTGAAGCCCACGCTCGACCAGACGATCGGTCAGCTTCCCCGTGCCCGCGCCGATCTCGGCAACATGCGCTCCGACCGGAGGTGTCAGCCAGTCGACGGCAGCATCGGGGTACGTAGGACGCCAGTCGTGGTACTCAGCGGCCCAGCCGCCGAAGGAGGTCGCGCGTGCGGACTTCACATCGGCATCCTGCCGGTTGCCGTGGCCGCCCCGCCCTAACCGACGGGCACCGGCTCCTGCTCCTCGTCCGGCGCGACATCGCCGGCAATCGCCCGCGACCGCTCGAGCTTCGCGCCCTCGACGTCCACGTCGGGCAGCACCCGGTCGAGCCAGCGCGGGAGGTACCAGGCGTGCCGGCCGAGCAGGTGCATGACCGCGGGCGTCAGCGTCATCCGTACGACGAAGGCGTCGACGAGCACGCCTACCGCGAGCGAGAACCCGATCGCCCGGATCATCGTCAGGTGCGAGAACACGAATCCTGCGAAGACGCTGGCCATGATCAGCGCGGCGGCGGTGACCACCGGCGCGGCGTGCCGGAAGCCGGAGCGCACCGCTGACCGGGCGTCCTCGCCGTGCGCGAACGACTCGCGCATCGCCGACACCAGGAACACCTGGTAGTCCATCGCGAGACCGAACAGGATGCCGGTCAGCAGGATCGGCAGGAAGCTCATGATCGGACCGGGAGTGGCCACGTCGAAGACCGCGCCGAGCCACCCCCACTGGTAGACCGCGACCGTGGCGCCGAACGCCGCGGCGAGCGAGAGCAGGAAGCCGAGCGTGGCCACGACCGGTACGACGACCGACCGGAACACCAGCAGGAGCAGGACGAGCGAGAGCCCGACCACGATCGCGAGGTACGGCGGGAGCGCCTCGGACAGCTTCTCCGACACGTCGATCTGCGCCGCGACCTGGCCGGTGAGCGCGATCGTCGCGCCGGTCTCGTCGGCGACGCGCTCCTTGTCGGCGCGCAGGTCCTGGACGAGCCGCTCGGTGGCGGCGCTGGCCGGGCCGTCCTCCGGGATCACCTGGAGCACGCCGATCGTGCGGTCGTCGTTGACTCGCACCGGCACGGCCGCCTGGACGCCCTCGGTCTCGCGGATCGCGTCGGCGACGTCGAGGTTGGCCTCCTTCGCCTCGCGCATGTCGAGCCCGGCGGGGAGGTCGGCGACGACGAGGACCGGGCCGTTGTAGCCGCCGCCGAACCGCTCGCTGATCGTGTCGTAGGCGACCTTCGCGCTGGAGCCGGGCGGCTCGGCCGAGCCGTCGGGCAGGGCGGTGCGCAGCGACGCGGCCGGGACCGCGACGATCCCGAGCAGTGCGACGCTCGCAATGGTGGTGAGCCACGGGTGCCGGGTGACGGCACGGCTCCAGCCGTGGTCGCGGTCCGCCCACGCCGCACGAGCCGCGGCGTCCGCCGTACCGGCCTTGCGCCAGGCCCGCTTGCTGACCAGGCGGCGGCCGAGGAAGCCGAGCATCGCGGGGGTCAGCGTGAGCGCCATCAGGACGGCGACCGTGACCGTGAACGCGGCGGACGCGCCGAGGACGGTGAGGAACGGCAGGCCCGGGACCGCCAGCGCGGCGAGGGCGATGACCACGGTCAGGCCGGCGAAGACGACCGCGTTGCCGCTGGTGCCGATCGCACGGCCGACGGACTCCTCGAGGTCCATGCCCTGGAGGATCTGGCGGCGGTGCCGGTGCACGATGAACAGCGAGTAGTCGATGCCGACGGCGAGGCCGAGCATCAGCGCGAGAGCCGGGGTGATCGAGGCCATGTCGATCGTGCTGGAGAGCGCGAGGGTCGCGCCGACGCCGGCGGCCACGCCGAGGACCGCCATCAGCAGCGGCAGACCGGCGGCGACCAGCGTGCCGAGCATGACCAGCAGCACGACCGCGGCGACGGCGAGGCCGATGACCTCGGCCGGACCGAAGATCGAGCTGATGTCCTGGACGATCTCCTTGGAGTAGTAGACCTGCACACCCTCGTCGGCGGGCTGTCCGGCGACCTCCTTGACGCGCTCGCGCTGCTCGGCGGTGAGCGCGTCGGTCTGGCCGACGAAGGTGACGGTCGCGGCCGCGGTGGTGCCGTCCTCGGAGACGAAGCGCAGCCCGTCGGACGCGGCGGCCTGGCGCTCGCCGAAGGCCAGCCGCTTCTCACCGCGCGCGATCTTGTCCTCGGCCTTGTCGAGCCGGCGCTCGGCGCGCGGCAGCTGCGCGGACTTCTGGCGCAGCGTGCGGGCGCCCTTGTCCAGCCGGGCCTCGCCGGCGGCGACCCGCTGCGTCCCGGCCTCGAGCTCCGCGCGGCCCTCGGCGAGCCGCTGACGTCCGGCCTCGAGCTCCTGCCGCTTCGCGTCGATGGTGCGCTGGGCCTGCGCGAGCTTCGCGGCGCCGGTGTCGAGCCGGGTCTTCGCGCGGCGCAGCTGCGCGAGCCCGGAGCGGCCCTCGGCGACCTGGCCGCGAGCGGCCTGGATGGCCGGGGCGATCTGCTCCTTGCTCTGCACGCCCAATGACTCGGCGAGCCGCTGGTAGCCGTCGTCGATCTGCTTCTGCGCATAGGCGCGCGAGACCGGGTCGAGGTCCTTGTTGGCGTCGAGCTCGGCCTGCTTGCGGTTCAGCTCGTCGTACGCCGCCTGGGCCTGGTCGAGCCGGTCGTCGGACCGGTCCAGCGCCTTCTCGGCCTGGCCGAACGAGGAGACGCCGAGGGAGGAGAACAGCTGCTGCCGGCCGGCGGCGTACTCGCGGCGGCCCTGGGCCAGCTCGGCCTTCTTCTGGTTCAGCGTGCGCTGCCCGGCGGCGAGCTGCTGAGCGCCCTGCTCCAGACGTGCCTCGCCCGACTCGAGCTCGGCGCGACCGTCCACGAGCTGCGCGCGTGCGCCGGCGAGCCGCTGTCGACCGGACTCCAGGTCCTCGCGGCCCTCGGCCAACCGGGTGCGGCCGTCGGCGACCCTCTTCCGGCCGTCCTTCACCTGCTGCTTCGCGTCGGTGAGCTGCTCGCGTGCCTCCTCGAGCCGCTTCGGTGCGCGGTCGAGCCGGCGCTGCAGCGCGAACGGGTCGGTGACCTCGCGAACGCCGTCGGCCTCTGCGAGCTCGTCGAGGGCGTCGGCGACGGCTCGCCGCTGCTCGGCCGTGAACGGCCTCCCGTCCGCGGTCGTGTAGACGACCGAGCCGGTACCGCCGGCCGCCGAGGGCAGCTCCTCCTTCAACCGGTCGAGGGTGCGCTGGGTCTCGGTGCCGGGGATGGAGAACGTGTTGGACAGCGTGCCCATGAACAGCCCGGCGCTGGTGCCGATGGCCATCAGGGCGACCAGCCACGCGGCGACGAACGCCCGGCGGCGTCGGTAGGCGAGCCGGCCGAGCCGGTAGAGGAAGGAGGCCACGTCAGCTCTCTCGGGTCTCTGGGGAAGTGGTCGGTGAAGACAGGTCGCGCAGCGCCGGGAAGCCGTCGCGGAGCTGTTCGAGGGCGACGGTGAGGTGGCGCTGCAGGTCGGTGACGGCCGCGTCCGTGCGGTAGTCGTCGGGGTGCTTGTCGGCCCACGCCTGGAACGCGGCGCGCCCGGCGCCGACGACGGCGTGCACGAACACCGCGAGCTCGAACCCGGCCTCGGCCGGGACGCGGTCGCACATCGCCTCGTGGACGCGGGCGGCGCACTGGTCCCAGGCCTCGAGCTGGAGCCGTGCGAGCTGGGGATGGCTCTGGGCGAGCACGAAGACCTCGGCCATCGCGGCCAGCGCCTCCTTCTCGCCCGCCAGGGCGGCCATCGTCTCGACCGCGGCGTGGGTGGGCGGCAGGTCGGGCGGCAGCTGGTCGAGGCCCTCGGTGGCGCGGTCGAGGAAGGTCGCGACCGGCTCGTTGAGCGCCGCCTCGACCGAGGGGAAGTAGTTGAACAGGGTCCGGCGCGAGACGCCGGCCGCGTCGGCGACCTTCTCGGCGGTGACCGCGTCCGCGCCCTCCTCGAGCAGCAACCGGCGGGCGGCCTCGGCGATCGCGGCGCGGGTCGCCACCTTGTTCTGCTCGCGCCGTCCCGCGCTCACGCGCGTGCCGGTGCTGGTGGCGACGCTGGCCGGTGTGGCGGACATAAAACTTACACTACGTGCAAGTTTGCCCGCCGTGCAAAGTCAGCGGCGGATCCGGTCTGCCAGATGTGTCACACCGTCGCCGGTCAGGTCGCACAGCGCCGCCGGGCGACCGGTGACCGCCGTCGCCAGCGCCTCGACCGGACCGCTCACCTCCGGGCCGGAGCCGGCCCGCCAGGCCGCGTCGCTCGCCACCAGCCGCAGCCCGTCGGCGCGGTCGCGCGGCGCGAGCGCCGGCGCCACCTCCGGTGACACCAGGTAGTCGAGGAGCGCCACCCAGTGCTCCGTCGGTACGTCGACCGGGAGGCCGAGCGGCCGGGCCACGTCGCGCAGGTGGAGACAGGTGTCGGCGAACGGACCCATGAGGCCCACCTTCGGCGGGTCGAGCTCGTCGCCGGCGTGCCGGCGCAGGTCGTCGAGGACCTCGTCGCGCGGCACCCGGGCGAGCCGGCGGGCGATGGAGTCGACGGCGCGGTCGACATCCCCGTGGTGCCGGAGTGCGACGAGGACGAAGCGCACGAAGCCGTAGTGCGCCGGCTGCCGCAGGTGGCCGGCCATCGTGCGGACCGTCCAGCCCTCGCACAGTGTCGGCTGCTCCCACTGCTCGTCGGCCAGCCCCGCCAGCAGGTCGACCATCAGCAGGCGGTTCTCCGTCGACCACCGGAGGACCGCGGCGCGGTCGGGCGCGGTCCTCATCGGCCCGCCTTCCTGCGTACGTCGTCGCTGAGCCGGCGCAGCACCCGGACCGCGACGTCGAGGTCCTCGGTGGGCACGCCGCGCAGCATGTGCGACAGCTGGTGCAGCTCCTCGGCGTGGACGCGCTCGAACGCCTCACGCCCGGACTCGGTGACGGCGATCAGCACGGACCGGCGGTGCTGCGGGTTGGTCCGCTGCTCGACGTACCCCCGCCCCTTCAGCTCGTCCACCAACCGCTGCGCCGCCTGCCGCGACGTCTCGAGCACGCCGGCGAGCGCGGGCACCGTGAGCGGACCGGTACCGCAGAGGATCTCGAGCACGGCGCGGGTGCCGACGGTGAGGTCGTGCTCGCGCAGCTGCTGCTCGACCACGCGCGCGGAGTTCAGCGTCAGCGGACGGACGCAGCGCAGCAGGTCGTAGACACGTTCACTCTTCGTTCGCGTCATGACAACTATGTTGTCATGAGGATCAAGGGCCGACCGGCTGCTCCGGTACGTTCGTCACGATCGCCTCCTCCACGACGTCCACGAGCGTCTGTGGGGAGATGCCCCGGCCCGCAGTGACCACCACCAGGTCGCGCGTGGGGACGACCACGAGCAGCTGGCCCCCCGCGCCCTGGGCGATCGCGGCGTCCGCCCCGTCCAGCTCGTCGGTCCACCACAGGTAGCCGTAGCCGTCGCGAGCGCCGGTGACCGGGACCTGGGGTGCGGTGGCGTCGTCGAGCCATGCCTTGGACACGATCTGCTCACCGTTGTGGATCCCCTCGGCGAGGACCAGTCGGCCGAGCGCGACGAGGTCGCGTGGCCGCAGCTTGATTCCGTTCCAGCCGGCGTGCACGCCCTGCGGGTCACGCGTCCAGGCGAACTGGGCCCGCCTGAACTCGGGGGTCCTGCCGATGCCGGCCGGCCCCTGCATCGCGGGTCGGGTCTCGATGCCGAGCGGGTCGAACAGCTGCGCGCGGGCGAAGTCCAGGACGGAGACCTGGCCGGCGCGGGCCACGATCGCGGCCAGCAGGTGGGCGGTGGCCTGGGAGTAGGCGAAGTCGCTCCCCGGTGGACCTTCCGGCTTCTGGACGATCGAGCGGACCCAGTCGTCGGCGGTGGTGAAGTCCCGGCCCGAAGGGAAGCCGGCGGTCATGGTGAGCAGCTGCCGCAGCGTCGTGCGGGCGACCCGCGGTGGCATCGCCTCGGCCTGTGTCGGCAGCAGCTCGGCGAGGGTGGCGTCCGGTCCCGCGATCAGGCCCTCGTCGACGGCGACGCCGACGAGCGTCGAGATCACGGCTCCGGTGACCCCGTGCACGTTCCAGCTCGTGTCCCGGTCGGCCTCGTGGCCGCGCACATCGTCGGCTCGATGCTGGTGCTCGGC
>NZ_CAMPGZ010000215.1 GCF_946885725.1 uncultured Nocardioides sp. | reverse complement strand
GTCGTGCCCCGCGGCGATCAGCTGGTTGGCCACGTCGGCGCCGAGGAACACGCCCGCCGCGGCCTCGTCGCGGGTCATGGCCGGGCCGGCCGACAGGTCGGAGGTGCCGCGGCGGATCTTGCGGTCGAGCACCCGCTCGTCGGTCGCCACGTCGGCGTTGACGCCCATGTCGACGACGTACACATCGGCCCCGACCTGCCGCGCGAGCACGTTGACCGCGGCGCCGCCGGCGCGGAAGTTCTCGATCATCTCGGCGGTGACCTCCTGCGGCCACGGGGTGACCCCGCGCGCGTGCACGCCGTGGTCGGCGGCGAACACCGCCACGACCGGGCGCTCGAGCGGCTTCGGTGGGCAGGCCCGCTGGATGCCGCACAGCCGCACCGAGGTCTCCTCCAGCACCCCGAGCGCACCCGGCGGCTTCGTCAGCTGCGCCTGCCGCTCCTCGGCGTCGTGCATCGCCCGCTCGTCGAGGGGTTCGACGGCGATGAGGAGCTGGTGGAGCAGCGGGTCCGAGTAGCCCGGGGAGGTCGAGGACATGGGCGCCATTGTCCTCGTCGTACGACGGAGCCTGGAACCCGCCCGAAGGCCGGACTACTGTCCCCCTCGTGGTAACCATCCGTAGCTGACCCGACCCCGCAGGAGGCCGCCGAAGTGAGCACGCTCGACCGTCCCGTCGCCCCCAACCCCTACGACCTTCTGCCGTCCGTCCCCTCGTTCACGGTGACCAGTGAAGACGTCACCGACGGGCAGCCACTCAAGGACGACCAGGTCGCCGCCAAGGGCAACAAGTCGCCCCAGCTGTCGTGGTCCGGCGCCCCGGAGGGCACCAAGAGCTACACAGTGACGTGCTTCGACCCGGACGCGCCGACCCCGTCGGGGTTCTGGCACTGGGTGCTGGTGGACCTGCCGGCCGACGTGACCTCGCTCGAGGCCGGTGCCGCGTCGGGTGAGCTGCCGGGCAAGGCGTTCCACGTCCGCAACGACGCCGGCGAGGCCGGGTTCACAGGCGCCGCTCCCCCGCAGGGGGACCAGGTGCACCGCTACTTCTTCGTCGTGCACGCGGTCGGCGAGGAGACGCTCGGGGGCGACCCCTCCGCGTCACCGGCGGTGGTCTCGTTCAACCTCGCGTTCAAGACGCTGGCCCGCGCGATCATCCACGGCACGTACCAGCACTGACGCGCACCGGGTGGTCGAGCTTGTCGAGACCACCCAGGTTCAACGTGAGCCGGCGAGCCGCCGGTAGGTCTCCGACTCCAGGAACCGCGGCAGCGCGTACGCCGACGCGAGCGCCAGGTCGAGCTCGCCGGCCCGAACCCGCTCCGGGTCGACGAACACGATCTGCCGGCCCTCGCCGAGCACGATGTCCTCGTCGGTGAAATCGACCTTCGCGGCGTAGATCCGCCACCGGTCGGCAAGGTGCGTGGACACCTTGGGCGAGTGCTGGACGATCTCGTCGAACCACAGCTCCGGGTCCTCCACGACGAGCCCGGTCTCCTCGGCGAGCTCGCGGGCCAGCGCGGCCTCGTCGGTCTCGCCCTCCTCGACGTGACCGCCGACCAGGCCCCACTGGTCCGGGGCCACAGGGGCCAGGGCGTCGCGCTCCTGGAGCAGCACCCAGCCTCGCTGGTCGACCAGGATCACGGAGACGAGACGGCAGTTGCGCTCGGCGCACGGCAGGGTGTCCTCGTGGACGGGCTCGGCGGCACCGGGACGGGCGGACTCGGTCACGCGGTGGTTCCCCTCGAGTCGGTTCGTGGTCGTTCTCCAGACTCTCATAGCGCGCGGGGCGCTCTCAGCGGCGTGCCGGCTCCTACGATGGCGCCGTGCCGCTGCTCGGTCCCGACGACGCCCTCCCGCTCGCGCCGCGTCGCGTGCTGGTGGCCGGTCCGTCGGGCTCCGGCAAGTCCACCCTGTCGGCGCGCATCGGCGAGGTGCTCGGCGTCCGCCACGTCGAGATCGACGGCCTCTACCACGGACCGGACTGGCAGCCCCGGCCGACGTTCGAGGAGGACGTACGTGCCTTCACGGCGGAGCCCGTGTGGGTGACCGAGTGGCAGTACGACGTCGTCCGCCCGCTGCTGCTCGAGCGCGCCGACCTGCTGGTCTGGCTGGACCTGCCGCGGTACGTCGTGATGCAGCAGGTGGTCCGGCGCACGGTGCGGCGCCGGCTGCGCCGCGAGGTGCTCTGGAACGGCAACCAGGAGCCGCCGTTCCGGACCATCTTCACCGACCCCGAGCACATCGTGCGCTGGGCGTGGACGACGCACCACCGGACCCCGGCGCACATGCGCACCATCCTGGCCGAGCGACCGGGCTTCGCCGTCGTGCGGCTGCGTAGCCACCGCGAGGCACAGGCCTGGCTCGGCGGTCCGCTCACCGACTCCCGAACCGGCGAGCCGGACGCGGCGTCAGAGGATCGGCCGTCCGCCGGTCACCGCGATCCGGGCGCCTGACATGTAGCTGCCCTCGTTGGACGCCAGCAGCACGTACGCCCCGGCGAGCTCCGCGGGTTGACCCATCCGTCCGAGCGGGGTGTCCTCGCCGAAGCTCTCGACCTTCTTCTCCGGCATCGTCGACGGGATCAGCGGCGTCCAGATCGGTCCGGGCGCCACGCTGTTCACGCGGATGCCTCGCGGGCCGAGCATCTGCGCCAGGCTGGCGCAGAAGTTGGCGATCGCGGCCTTGGTGGCGGCGTACGGCGCCAGCTGCGCGGACGGCATGTCGGAGTTCACCGACGAGCTGCCGATGATGCTCGAACCCTCACCGAGATGCGGCAGCGCGGCCTTCACCAGGTAGAACATCGCGTGGATGTTGGTGCCGAAGGTGTACTGCCACTCCTCGTCGCTGACCTCCTCGATGGTCTCGTGGTTCATCTGGTACGCCGCGTTGCTGACCAGGATGTCGAGCCCGCCCAGCTCCTCGACCGTGCGCCGTACGACCTCCCGGCAGTGCTCGGGGTCGGACACGTCGCCCGGGAGCAGCAGCGCCTTGCGGCCGGCCTTCTCCACCCAGCCGGCGGTGTCCTCGGCGTCCTCCTGCTCCGACAGGTAGGAGATCGCCACGTCGGCACCCTCGCGGGCGTAGGCGATGGCGACGGCGCGCCCGATGCCGGAGTCGCCGCCGGTGATCAGCGCGACCTTGCCCTCCAGGCGGCCGCTGCCGACGTAGCTGGCCTCGCCGCAGTCGGGCACGGGCTCCATCGCGGCCTGCGAGCCGGGCGGTTGCTGCTGCTGTCGGATCTGGGTCATCGCCGTCCTCTCGATCGGGTGGTCCGCCCGCGGCGGTACCCGGCCCCGGCTCCGGCATGCTCAGCCGGGCCGGCTGTCGAGCCAGGCCTTCGCCTTGCGCTTGCCGACCCGGGCGAGCCACGCCTCCTGCACCTGCTCGACGAGCTCGTCGCGGGTCAGCTCGCCGATGCGCGAGCCACGCAGGAGCACCGCGCGGTAGCCGTTCCAGTGCGGCGTGGTGAACCACGGCGTGCCCTCGTCGTTGACCAGCGCGTCCTTGGTGTCGAGGTCGGCGACGTAGAACGCGATGACGTCGTCGTACCGCTCCCCCGTCTCCGGGTCGAACGCGTCCTTGCGGGGCTCGCGGTGGAAGACGAAGACCTTCCCGTCGACGGAGTACGACGGCCGTCCGTTCGTCTCGGCTCGCACCACGTCGGGCATCGCCGTCGCCGCGTCGGTGATGTCCTCGATCCGGGCCGGACGGTCGCGGGACGAGTCGGTCACATCCGGAGTATCACGTGCGAACCGGCGGGTCCGGTAGGGGAAGATGCCGCCATGGCACGCAAGACCGGCGACTGGAAGCCCGACGTCCTCGGCCGGCCCTACTACGCGGAGACGATCCCGCTCCCCGACGACGAGGAGGGCGAGGTCGTCGCGACGCTGGTGCGCCGCCGCGGCCGGTCGCGCTCGACCAAGGCCGTGCTGCACGTGCACGGGTTCGCCGACTACTTCTTCCAGACCTCGCAGGCGGACTACTGGCTGACGCGCGGCTACGACTTCTACGCGGTCGACCTGCGCAAGTACGGCCGGTCGCTGCGCCCCCACCAGACGCCGAACTTCGTCACCGACCTCACCCACTACTACGAGGACCTCGACGAGGCGTTCCGCCGGATCACCCAGCGCGACGGGCACGACCACGTCGTCGTCTCCGGCCACTCCACCGGCGGACTGGTCATGCCGCTGTGGGTGCACGACCGCGACGTGCCGGTCGCCGGCATGGTGCTCAACGCGCCATGGCTGGACCTGCAGGGCAGCCTGCTGCTGCGTACCGCCGGCACCAAGGCGATCGACCAGATCGGCGCCCGGCGGCCCTACATGGTCATCCCGCGCGAGGTCTCCGGCTTCTACGCCCGCAGCCTGCACCGCGACCACGACGGCGAGTGGGACTTCGACCTGTCCTGGAAGCCGTTGGAGAGCTGGCCGGTGTACGCCGGCTGGCTGCGTGCCGTACGGCGTGGGCACGCCCGCGTGCACCGCGGCCTGGACCTCGACGTACCGACGCTGGTGCTCACGTCGTCGGTGTCGGGACGCCCGCGGGACTGGGACGAGTCGTGCGCGAGCAGCGACATCGTGCTCGACGTGCGCCAGATCCGGAAGTGGGCGCACAAGCTCGCCAAGCACGTCACGATCGTCAGCCTCGAGGGGGCTCTGCACGACGTCACGCTGTCGCGCAAGGAGGTCCGGGAGAAGGCGTTCGACGAGATCACGCGCTGGCACGACGCCTACGTCGTCGCCTGACGCCCCGAGGCTCGCGGAAATCCGGGCGAGAACTGTCGGGGCTGTGCTCTACGGTCCGGCCATGAGCCTCTCCGTGGACCAATGCACCGCCGCCATCACCCGCTACTCCTCCGCGCTCGCCGACGCCGCGCGCGGCAACCTGGACGCGCGGGTCGAGCACTGCCCGGACTGGAGCGTCGCCGACCTCGTCCACCATGTGACCGAGGTGCACTGGCTCTGGCGCACGGTCGCCGCAGAGCTGCCCGATGCCCCGCCGGACGACTCCCGCAAGCCGCCCCGGGCTCCCGACGACAAGCTGATCGAGGTGTTCGAGGAGGGCGCCCGTCAGATCGTCGAGGTGCTCGCGAAGGCGGACCAGTCCGCGCGCTGCTGGACCTGGTACCCGAGCCAGCAGGACGTCGCCTTCATCACCCGCCATCAGGTGCAGGAGGCGATGGTGCACGCCTGGGACGCCGCCAACGCGGCCGGCAAGCCGCTGGAGATGGACCCGGTGCTCGCGGCGGACTGCGTCGACGAGTTCCTGACCACGTCGCTGGCCGAGGAGGAGGACGCCCGCAACTACGACTTCCCGACTTTCGACGCGACGATCTCGCTGCGCGCGACCGACACCGGCGACGGGTGGACGCTGACCGACGGTCCGATCCCGGGTTCGCTGGTGATGTCCCGCGGTGCAACCGAGGGCGTACCGACGCTCACGGCGCCCGCGGGCGACCTGCTGCTGTGGGTCTACCGGCGGCTCGACCGGGTGCCGGGCGATGTGCCCGACGACGTGGTGGACCGGTTCCGGCGGATGAGCGGCACCGACTGAGGCCGGGCTCTGCGAGGGTGACCCGATCGTGTCTGCCGCGCGGATCCGGACCGACCTAGGTTCGAGGCGTCCGCCCGAAGGGGGCGGGTCGACCCAAGGAGGTGTGCCGTGTTCGTGCAGGTGATCCAGGGGAAGGTGTCCGACGCCGCTGCGGTGCGGGCCCGGATGGACACGTGGATGAAGGAGCTGGCGGCCGGCGCCGACGGCTGGCTGGGCAGCACCGCTGGCGTGACGGACGACGGGGACTTCGTCGCCCTCGCCCGGTTCGAGTCGGAGGAGGCGGCCCGTCGCAACAGCGACCGGCCGGAGCAGACCGCCTGGTGGGAGGAGACCGCCAAGCTGTTCGAGGGCGAGCCGACGTTCCTCGAGAGCACCGACGTCGACGTCGACACCCCGGGCGACCCGGACCGGGCCGGGTTCGTGCAGGTGATGCAGGGGCGCACCAGCCAGCCCGACCGGGCCAGGGAGCTGATGGCGTCCGACCCGACGGACTGGGCGGGCTTCCGGCCCGAGATCCTCGGCACGGTGACCGCCAACCACGACGACGGCCGCTGGACGATGGTGATCTACTTCACGTCCGAGGCCGAGGCGCGGGAGGGCGAGAAGAAGGAGCCGCCCGAGGAGGTCGCGAAGCTGATGAAGGAGCTCGACGCGCTGAGCGTCGGCGAGCCGACGTTCCTCGACCTGCGCGACCCCTGGCTGCACTCACCGGGCTGAGCCACGCGCTCCTGTCCGGCGGTTTCAGCCTCAGTTGAACAGGAACATCGCGATCGCGACGGCACCGACGACCACGATGACGATGCGGAGCGCGAGCGGCGGCAGCCGTCGGCCGACGCTCGCGCCGAGGAACCCGCCGATCGTGGACCCGATCGCGATCAGGCCCGCGATCAGCCAGTCGACGTCGGTGACGGCGATGAACACCAGCGCCGCGACGCCGTTGTTGAGGCTGGCCAGGACGTTCTTGGCCGCGTTGTTGCGCTGCATCGACTGGCTCAGGCCGACGCCGAGCACGGCGACCAGCAGCACGCCCTGCGCGGCGCCGAAGTAGCCGCCGTACACGCCGCACAGCAGCACCAGGACCCAGACCCACAGCGCACCGTGCTCCGGGCGCTCGCGGCCGTTCGCGACGGCACGCGCCTCGACCGCCCGGCTGATCCGCGGCTGGAGGATCACCAGCACGCAGCCGAGCGCGAT
>NZ_CAMPGZ010000214.1 GCF_946885725.1 uncultured Nocardioides sp. | reverse complement strand
GTGGCACGTCCACCGGACTCAGTCACGCGTCGGAGATGCGCGGAACACCAGGATCGTGTCGCGCCCGGCCCATGCCACCGCCACGTGTCCTCGTTCCCCCGATCGCGACAACCCCGAAGTAGCCCCGCATCGTCGTCGCGGCGCGGCGCTTGTCGGACGGGACATGTCTTCGCCTGCGCGGGCACGCCGTCCCGGGTCTTCATGACCGTCGAGGGCGCGCCGTCGGGCGACTACGCCGTGACGCTGGTGACCAACGACGGCACGGTGCACGACCTGGGCTGGTGCGCGGTCCGGGACGGCACCGGTGCGTGGGGTACGACGGTGCCGGTCCCGGGCCACACCATCGACCACGTCGAGATGCGCGACGGCGGGAGGACGCTCACCGCGCGCTTCTGAGGGCGCTGACCGGGACCAGGATGTACAGCGCGATCACGAGGTACCCGACCACCGCGGCGACGGGGAGGAACAGACCGAGGAAGATCAGCGCGACGTACGCCGCCATCCCCGACCCGAGAGCCTCGACGACTCCCTTCACCTTGTGCTCCGAGAGATCTTCCCGGACCAGACGCTGACGGACCGCGTACTTCCACAGCAGGGACATCAGTGCCGAGGCGAGGAGCAGGTTGATGCCGTAGACGACAGCCGCCACCCGTGCCGCGTCGGGCTCGCCGACGTACTCCGCCAGCAGACGCGTCGGGAACGGCAGGAACGAGATCGCCAGCAGCAGCAGGAGGTTGAGCCGGACCAAGCGCGCGTCGGAGGCGGTGAGGTAGTCGGTCACCGCCGAGTGCTTGATCCACAGCGCACCGATCGTCGCGAAGCTGACCAGGTAGCCGAGGTACGACGGCCACTGCTCGACCAGCGCGCCGAGTAGGTCGTCCTCCGAGCCGTCGGGCACGCCGATCTCGAGCACCAGCAACGTGATCGCGATGGCGAAGACCCCGTCACTGAACGCCTCCATGCGCGTCGTCCGATAGCGCGTCGACCCGGCCACGTTCTCGAGTCTCGTGCGACTTCGATCGCTCGGCAATGCCCGGCTGAGAACCGCGGCGCCGCGACGACAGCCACCCGGCTGGAAGCGCGAGGTGGGTGGACACGAACCCCGCGACGCCGAGGAGGGCCCACAACCCCGAGGGGCTGACGGCGTAGAGAGCGCCGCCCACGAGCGGGCCGAGCCCGGTCCCGACGGTGTAGGCGACGCCGTGCATGCCCTGGTAGCGCCCGACCATGTCCCGGGGCGCAAGGCTGCCGACGTACGCCTGCGAGATGGAGCTGTTCATCATCTCGCCGAAGGTCCAGATCAGCACGGTCACCGACAGCCAGGTCATGTCGGTGACGAGCCCGGTCACCGCGAGGCCGAGACCGGTGACCAGGTTGCCGAGGGCCAGGACGCTTTCGGATCGGTACCGAGCGACGACGCCGGTGATCGGCAACTCGAGCGCGAGCACCAGCAGGCCGTTGAGCCCGATGAGGAGGCCGAAGTCGCGCGCGGTCAGGCCGACGTCGCTGACGTGAAGCGGCACACCGACCGTGGACTGGATGTAGACGAACTCAGCGAAGACGGTCATCCAGAGGAACCGCATCAGGACGCGGTCGGCGAGCACGCCTCGATAGCCGAGAGCCGGTTCGGCCTGCGTGCGGTCGCCCTCCTCCCCCGTGCGCGGTGCCGGGACGTCCCGCACCAGCAGACCGACGACCGTCCCGAAGAGCAGGCAGGCGGCCGCGTTGCCCAGGAACAGCCCCGTGTACGACGTACTGGCGAGGACTCCGCCGATCAACCCGCCCAGCGCGGCGCCCACGTTCATCGCGAACCGGAACACCCCGAAGGCGGCCAGCCGGTGCTGGTGTGTGGCCGGCACGGAGTCGATCAGCACGGCGGCCGCGGCCGGTCGGTAGACCTGGGAGGTCGTCCCGATGAGCCCGGCGACCACCGCGATGACCACGAGCCGGTCGAGGAACGGCACGGTCGCGGTGAGCGCGGCCGTGGTCATGGCGGAGAGCATGATCGTCCAACGCCGGCCGATCCGGTCGGCAAGGTGTCCACCGACGGCGTTGCCGAGCACCTTGCCCAGCCCGGTCACGCCGAGCACCAGGCCCGCGGCGCCCGCGGAGTGACCGCGCTCGGTCAGGTACAGCACGATGAACACCGGCAGGAAGTTGCCGACCTGGTTGACCAGGATGCCGACGCTGATCAGCCAGACCCGGGCGGGCAGGCTGCGCAACGCGTCGCGGAAGCGCAGTTTGTCGACGCCGGTCGCTGCACGCACTGGTGGCCCTTTCCCACGATGACTGCCGGTACGACAGCCTCGGGTCCTGAGGTAGGCCAGGCATATAGGGAAGAAGCCCTAGTCGCGGGTGAGGTTCGCGTCCTCGGCGTCCACGCGCAGCACGCCCGACACGTCCGCCAGCGCGACCGCGAGCGCGTTGACGTCGCCGGACCCCTGGACCTCCAGACGCACCGCGACCGCACCCGCCTGCAGTCCCTCGTGGCGCTGCGTGGACAGGTGGTGCACGGCGAAGCCGAGGCTGGTGCACTCGGCGATCACCCGACGCAGCACACCCTCGCCGTCCCGGTACACGAGCCACAGGCCCGACACTGCCGAGCGGGACCTGGGCAGCCGGCGGACGAGGGCGGTGTAGCCGGGTACGGCGACGAAGAAGGCCACGGTCGCGGCCACCGCCAGCGTGGCCATGCCCGCGCCGGCCGCCATGCCGATGGCGGCGGTGAGCCAGATGGACGCGGCAGTGGTGAGGCCGCTGACCACGTCGCGGCGCACGAAGATCAGGCCGCCGCCGATGAAGCCGATGCCGGTCACGATCTGCGAAGCGATCCGGGACGGATCGAGCATCACGTCGTCGGAGAGCACGTCGAAGAAGCCGTACTTCGACACGAGCATGAACAGCGCAGCGCCGACGCCGACCAGCGCGTGGGTGCGGAGTCCGGCGCTCTTCTGCCGGAGCTCGCGCTCGAGGCCGATGAGCGAGGACAAGACGAAGGCCAGTCCCAGCTCGGCGACCTGCACCCAGCCTTGCCCCTGCGAGATCCACAGATCCTGCACGACTCGACTCTACGAGACTCCGGGACCGGCGATGATCGAGTCGTGGTGCACGGATCGCAGGACACGGTCGCGTTCCGGCTGTGGCCGCCGGTCGCGGTCGGTGCTCCCCTGCTCGCCGGCGGCATGCTGACCCTCCTGTGGGGCGACCCGGTGCGCCTCGGCGCGTGGCGGGTTCCGGTGGGTTGGTTCCTGGTGCTGGCCTTCGTCGTGTGGAACGGCTGGGCGCTCACGCTGTTCGGCCGGCATCGCACCGGCCTGCTGCCTGGCCAGCAGACCGTCGAGATGATCGAGGAGGGGCCGTACCGTCTCTCGCGCAACCCGTTGTACGTCGGCCTGCTCGTCCTGTACCTCGGCGTGGCGCTGCTCGTGCCGACCGTCTGGGGCATCGCGCTGTTCCCCGTCGCGGTGGGGCTCCTGCTCTGGGGCGCGATCCTTCCCGAGGAGCGCTTCCTGCACGAACGGTTCGGTGCGCCGTACGACGCGTACGCGCGACGCGTCCGCCGCTGGCTGTGACCCTCAGCTCGCCGGCACCTGGTTCTGCGTGGGCAGCGGGAATCGGTGCACGTTGTCGAGCGCGGGACGCGCCGTACCAGCCGGGCCACGCGCGAACGTGCGCAGGACGTTGACCGTCACCTTGTGCACGAACCGTCGGGTGCGCTCGTCGAGGCGGTACGGCGAGCACCGGTCGACCAGCGCGCAGGTCCAGCGCAGCGTGCCGGCGTTGAAGACACCGGCCCCGCTCGCCGCGCTGTAGTAGACCGACTGCGCCGACGTCGGGACGCCGCCGCACGAGTACGTCGTGTGGGAGAGCACCTGCAGCGGCCGCGGCGTCGACGGGACGGGATAGACGCGGTCGGCCTCGACGCCGACCAGGTGGTCGAAGGAGTCGCCGCGGCGGACGCCCGTGCCGGCGAAGCCCCACCATCCGGGCGACACCACGCGGTACGGCGCGTCGACGGGGAAGCACTCGTAGGCCATCCCCGTCAGCGCGTGCTCGCCCGCCCGGGCGCCGGGCCCGGCACGGAACAGTCCCGTGCGCCGGCGCGGGTCGGTGACCGGGTCCAGGTGCGCGTCGGAGCGGTACCCGACGACCACCCGAGGATCGGTCCCACCGTCGTCGAGCCGGATCCGCCAGTACATCGTGTTGGCGCCGAGAAAGGCCAGGTTCACCCCGGCGTCGCGGGCGATCTCGACCGTTCGGCGCATGCGTGGCGTCCAGTACTCGTCGTGCCCCATCGACACGTAGCCGCGGGCCTCGCGCAGGATCCCCGGCGAGGTGTGCAGGTCGAGGTTGGTCAGGTACGCCAGCGGAAGCCGCGCACGCTCCGCGGTGACCACGACCGGCAGCACGCCGTACTGCATCTGGGCGGAGCCCGGCGCGGGATACGGGCGGTCGAAGCTCACCGCCCACGCACGACGGTCGCCGTCCGGACCGCGGTAGAGGCTGTAGCCGCCCCAGTCGTTGTAGGCCTGCCACGTCGTCACGGGCGCGACCAGCGCCACCCGCCCGGCCGTGGACCGGGAGCGGACGACGTACGGGACGTGCGCCTCCCACCCGCCCCCGCGTGGGCCGGTGGCGAGCTTGAACACGTACACGCCCGGCGCCCAGCCGGTCGTGTCGACCAGCGCCGAACGCCGCCACGGCGCCACCACGGTCCGGCGTACGGCGTCGACGAGCTCGGCCTCGGGCCGTACGTGCCCCGCGAGCCGGGCCGACCGCCACACGGCCCGGCCGGTGCCTCCGAGGTACCCGCCGACCCGATAGGCGGTGACGCGGTAGTGCGCGGCCGCTGTCGACACCCGCAGGTGGACCGGCACACCGGGCACGCCGGAGGCCCGGGTCGTGAAGCCCTCGATCTGGCCGTCGAGGGCCGGGCGCCGAAGCCGCCAGCGCTCCGAGCCGCGTAGGCGCCATGGCGGAGGCTCGGCGCGGACCGGAGCCGGCGATGCGGCGGCCGTCTCCCTTGCGACGGCCGCCGCTTCGCCCTGACGGGTATCTGCCTCCACCAGGTACGTGCAGGCGCTCAGCGCCAGCACGGACACCAGCCCGAGCAGGCCTGGCAGACCTGGCGGAACGCTTGCGGCGCGGCGTCCCCGGGCTGGGCGAGAAACCCCCGTCATGGCTCCCCCGTTGATCTCGAACCGAGGCCCCGGGGATGCGCCGCGCCTACCCAAGAGGGTGCACAACGGACAGGGCACGAAGGGATACGAAGTTCCGCGTACTCGGTTTCCTCGATTTGACGACGGGACCTGTCACGCCCGACCTACGCTCCTCGAAAGGGCGCCACATCAGGCGTCGGAGGTGAGCCATGCCGGATGAGCGGGACCGTCGCCTGGACCACTGGGTGGAGCTGGCGCACGACCTGACGACGCACCCGCGCCCGGAGTTCCCCCACCTCCTGCTCCGCGACGAGCTCAGCGCGACCTTCGACATCAACTGCGCCTGGAACTGGGTGAACGAGGACTACACCTGTGGCTTCGAGCTCGTTGATCACCCGGCCGGCTGGCCGTCGCCCGAGGAGCAGGAGCTCTGGCAGGGGGACGTGATGGCCGGGCACCCGGTCATGCAGTGGTACCTGACGACAGGGACGGCGGCCGCGATGAGCGTCGGGCGGGTGCCGGAGTCGATCGGCACGCGACGCAGCCGGGAGATGATCGTCGCGATGCTCGGCCCTGTGGGCCTCGACCAGCAGCTCGTCATCCCCTACTTCGCGGCCGGCACCCAGCAGCGGGTCTACACCCTCGCGACCACCGGCCAGGACTTCACCGACGAGCAGCTCGCCCTCGCGCGGCAGATCCAGCCGCTGCTCCTGCTGCTCGGCCGTCAGGACCGGGTCCTCGACGAGAGCCCGGTCCGCGCTCATGCCCCGGACGACGGCGTCGGGCTGACCGGCCGTGAACGCGCGGTGCTGTCCCTCCTCGCCGAGGGCCTGACCGCGACGGCCATCGCCAGCCGCCTCGGTTGCTCACCCGGTACTGTTCGCAAACACCTCGAGCACAGCTACGCCAAGCTCGAGGTGCACGACAGGCTGCTGGCGGTGCGCAGGATGGAGGAGCTCGGTCTCCTCGAGCCTTCGTCCAACTGACCGCTCCACGAGGAAGAACGGTGTTCTGGATCTGGCTCGGTGGCGTGCTGGTCGTCGTCCTGCTGGCGGCCAAGCTCTACGACCGCCGGCGACACGGTCACATGGAGGCCCGTGAGGCTCATCGCGACAACGGCGGGTACGACGCTGTCCGCTTCCCCCAGAGCAACGACATCAACTTCCCCTCTCAGTGAGCGAGGGCGCCCGGGCAAGCTCGACGACCTGGATGCCGAGCACCTCGCTCCGGTCGTCGCGCGTGCCCTCGGCGACGACAGCGCCTGGCCGACGAGCTGGGCTCAGGAACCGCTCGGCCCACCGTTGCGCGACCCGTACGACGCTCGACCATCGATCGCTACGCCGGCCTCCGGCACGAGGCACCCGACCTCCTCGTTGCGCTGGAGTCGCTCCCGACGACCGTGACGCACCACGACGCCCAGTGCAGCAACCTTTTCGGCACCGACCGCGACGCCTCGCCTCGACGCACGACCGCCATCGACCGGAGCTTTCTCGGACTGGCACCCGTCGGACAGGACCTCGGGCACCATCTCGCCTGCAACGTCTACAACGACCCGGTCGACGTCGACGAAGCCTGGCGGCACGACCTCGCCTCCACTGACGCGTACCTGACCGGGCTCCGCCAGGGTGGCTGGGACGGCAACGTGCGGCCGGTGAGGTTCGCCCGCGGCGGCCTTGCGGATGGCTCCGTTTCTCGGCAGCGACTAG
>NZ_CAMPGZ010000213.1 GCF_946885725.1 uncultured Nocardioides sp. | reverse complement strand
CGGTCATGGCCCGCGACGAGGGCTGGCTCGCCGAGCACATGCTGATCCTCAAGCTGACCAGCCCCGAGGGCGTCGTGAAGTACGTCGCCGCCGCCTTCCCGAGCGCGTGCGGCAAGACCAACCTCGCGATGCTGCAGCCGACCATCCCGGGCTGGAAGGTCGAGACGCTCGGCGACGACATCGCCTGGATGAAGATCGGCGACGACGGCCGGCTCTACGCCGTCAACCCGGAGTACGGCTTCTTCGGCGTGGCCCCCGGGACCAACGAGAACACCAACCCCAACGCCATGCGCACCATCGAGCTCGGCAACTCGGTGTTCACCAACGTCGCGCTGACCGACGACGGCGACGTGTGGTGGGAGGGCATGGAGAACACCCCCGCACACGCCACCTCCTGGAAGGGCAAGGACTGGACGCCCGACAGCGACGAGCCGTCGAGCCACCCCAACAGCCGCTACTGCACGCCGATCAAGCAGTGCCCGATCCTCGCGCCGGAGTACGACGACCCGCAGGGCGTGCCGATCGACGCGATCCTCTTCGGCGGCCGCCGCAAGACGACCATCCCGCTCGTCACCGAGGCGCGCGACTGGACGCACGGCACCTTCATGGGCGCGACGCTGTCGTCGGAGACCACCGCGGCCGCGACCGGAGCGGTCGGCGTCGTACGGCGTGACCCGATGGCGATGCTGCCGTTCATCGGTTACAACGCCGGCGACTACTTCAACCACTGGATCACGGTCGGCAAGGACAACGACGCCGCCAAGCTGCCGCGGATCTTCTACGTCAACTGGTTCCGTCGCGATGAAGACGGTGGCTTCCTCTGGCCGGGCTTCGGTGAGAACAGCCGCGTGCTCAAGTGGATCGTCGAGCGCATCGACGGCCAGGCGGACGCGGTCGAGACCCCGATCGGCCACGTGCCGACGCCGGAGTCGCTCGACACCGAAGGCCTCGACATGACGCCCGCGCATCTGGCGGCCGCGCTCTCCGTCGACGCGGAGGAGTGGAAGGACGAGCTGCCCCAGATCGCCGAGTGGTTCGAGAAGTTCGGCGAGTCGCTGCCGGCCGTCCTCTGGACCGAGCTCGACGGCCTGAAGGCTCGTCTGGGGGCCTGATCAAGGTCTCTGCTCACCGGGCATACTTGCCCGGTGAGCAGAGACAACGGCACGTCACGAGGCTCGTGGGGACCCGAGGACCGCCGCCTGCTCGAGACCGGTGCCGCGCGCATCTACTCCAACGCCGTGCAGCACGGCTCGCTCCCCGCGGACGACCCGCGCCTGCACGACGAGAAGGTGCAGCCCGCTCTCGACCTGCTGCTCGACCTCGGCCTTCTGCGACACGACGCGGTCAGCGACCGCTACGTCCCGATGGACCCCGCCGCGGTCCAGTCCCAGATCGTCGTACCCCTCGGCCAACAGGGCGCCGACCTCCTCGCGGAGTCCGCGCGCTGGGCCGACACGTTCAGCGACCTCGGCCAGATCTTCCGCACCTCACCGCGTGCGACGACCAACCCGATCACCGAGATCCACGGCCTGGAGAACATCAACAACTTCATCGCGGCCGCGGTCAACGACTGCCGCCACGACCTCCTCACCGCGCAGCCGCACGGACGCCGTCCCGCCAACACGCTCGCCCAGGTGGAGGACCGCGACCTCAAGGCGCTCGAGCGCGGCGTCCGGATGCGCACGCTCTACCAGCACTCCGCGCGGCACAGTCCCGCCACACGTGAGTACGTCGCCGACATCACCGCGCACGGCGCCGAGGTGCGCACGCTCGACGAGTTCTTCCGCCGGCTGCTCGTGATGGATCGGCAGGTGGCGATCGTGCCGGCGTCGGACAACCACCACGTCGCGATCGCGATCTACGACAAGTCCCTGATCGCCTACCTCGTCGACATCTTCGAGCGTGCCTGGGAGCGCGCGCAGCCGTTCACCGTCAGCGGCACGCAGGCCGAGCGGCACATCGCCGAGGACGTCCGCGCGATGACGATCCGGCTGCTCGTCGAGGGCCACAGCGACCCCGCAAGCGCCAAGCGGCTCGGCGTGAGCACCCGCACCTACGCCGGCTACATCGCGGCGCTCAAGGACGAGTACGACGTGCAGACCCGGTTCCAGCTCGGCTACGCCATGGGGCGTGACACCAGCCAGCGGTCGGCGCCGTCGTCGTCCACGCCCGGCGAGGACCTGGAGCTCGACGAGTTCGACGGGCCCGACGGCGAGCGCTGAGCGGTTCGGTCAGTCACCCCGCCGCGGGTCAGGGGCACCCACAGTGGTCCGGACGCTCCCGAGACCCGTCCGGACCACCGGGCAAAAAACTGCGAGGGCAGTCACCCTGACGTAACTGCCCTCGCTGAGGCGTGAAAGACGCGGCCGGGGGGATTGGCGCGATGGAAGCGAACTGCCGGGGGGATGACTCGTTCGTCCTCGTCTTCATGCCCTGTTGTGGCGGTCGAGCCCGGGGGGAGTGGGTCGATCGCATTTGTGGGGGTGGGTGTGCTCCCGCTAGATGCGGGTTTCGGTCACGTGCCGTTCCAGCCCGTGTCCGAGTCCGTTCCCAGCCGGGTGCCGTTCCAGCCGGTATCGGAGTCCTTCTTGACGGCCTTCTTCTTGGTGGCCTTCTTCTTGACCGACTTCTTCTCGGCCCGGTCGAGCGACTTGGTGCCGTTCCAACCGGTGTCGGAGTTGGTCGAGACGCGCGTGCCGTTCCAGCCGGTGTCGGAGGCGACGGCCGTCGGCGCGACACCTCCGAACGCTCCTGCCACGAGCAGGGCGCCGGCGGCGAGCTTCGCTGCGCTGCGCTTCGTCATTGCGTACCTCGTGTTCTCAGTCCCAGGGGCTCGCGGCGGTCTCCCGCCACTTCCCCTAGTGTCAGCCACTGAGAGCGAACCCGGCTAGTGGCTCGCGACTGCGGGAACGTGCACTGCACGTTTCTGCAAAAAATCAGAACGTGAGACAGACGGCCACTCGATGGCTCATAATCGGCCCAGCGCGTCGCGTTGCACGCTTCGGGGCCACAAACCGGACAGACCGGAACTTTCAGAGGCCCCGCCCGTCTGGTCGGGAACCTCCTCATCGTTGCGTACTTGTGCAACACACGCCAGTCCGCAAGTCCGCGGATGCCGAAGTCGTCGGCTCGGCGCCGGCACCCACGTCGGCGCCCACGGGGCAACCGACGCAAACCGGGCAGCCCGGAAGAACGAACCGGCGCGACCACCTCGCCCCTACCCTGGCGGCATGCGGCTGTCGCGTCCCCGTCTTCCCCGGGGCGGGCCGCGTCCGGGGGACCGGTTGCGTCCTTGGGGCGGACTGCCGCGCCTGACGCCCCGCCGTACGGCAGTGCTGCTGACCGCCTGGCTGCTGGTCGCGCTCCCCGTGGCGGTGACGCTGTTCGCGACCGGCGCTCGCAGCACGGTGATCGCCGGCCACGACGCGGTGGTGCGGCCGACGTTCGACGGCTACGCGACGCTCGACCTCGGCCCCTACATCCCGAGCTTCCGGCTGCCGACGGGCGCGCGGCTGGGCGCGGACATCGACCTGGGCGCCACCGAGCTCGACAGCTACGAGGAGCTGATCCAGCGCTACGCGTTCCTGGCCAGCCAGCCCGAGGGCCAGGTGGCCAAGGTCCGCGACACCCTGACCGACCTCGCGGTCGACTCCGCGGTGATCGGCGCCGTGGCCGGCCTGGCCGGGCCGGCTCTCGTGCTGCTCGTCGGCTGGCCACGCTGGCGCCAGCTCACGCACCCCTGGACGGTACGGCGTACGGCGGTCACCGGCGTGACCGCGCTGGTGCTGCTGTCGGCGGCGCTCGTGGTGCGGGACGACCAGGAGACGCCGGTCGAGTCCGACACCTGGGTGCCGCTGCAGCAGGCGCTGCCCGACCTGGACATCCCGCCCGAAGCGGCGTCGCTCGAGGTGGAGTCGGGGCTGATGACGACCGGCACCCGGCGCCTGGTCGAGAGCGCGCTGGACACCTACCGCAAGAGCCTCGACTTCTACCAGCAGATCGCCGAGGCGGCGCCGGCGCTGTCCGAGCAGCTCCGGCAGCCCGAGGAGGGCGAGGTCGTCGGCCTGCTGGTCAGCGACCGGCACGACAACGTCGGCATGGACCCGGTCGCGCGGGCGATCGCCGACGCCGGCGGTGCGACGTTCCTGATGGACGCGGGCGACGACACGTCGACGGGGTCGGCCTGGGAGTCGTTCAGCCTGGAGTCGCTGGACCAGGCGTTCGACGACTGGGACGACCGCTACGCGATCGCGGGCAACCACGACAACGGCGACTTCGTGGTCGAGCGTCTCGACGAGCTCGGCTTCACCATGTTGTCCGGCGAGGTGGTCGATGGCCCGGAGGGCATCCGGCTGCTCGGTGCCTCCGACGTGCGCAGCAGCGGCCTGGGCAGCTGGCGGGACGAGCGCGAGGTGTCGTTCGAGGAGCAGAGCACCCGACTGGCCGACCTCGCCTGCGAGGCCGACGCGGACGGCGAGCGGATCTCGACGATGCTCGTGCACGACGCGAACACCGGCCGGCTCGCGCTGCAGCGGGGCTGTGTCGACCTGGTGCTCGCCGGCCACCTGCACGTGCAGGTCGGGCCGACGCCGGTCGTGGGCGAGAACGGTCGGACCGGCTACACCTACACCAACGGCACGACGGGCGGTGCGGCGTACGCCGTCGCCATCGGCAGCAAGCTGCGGCGCGACGCGGAGGTCTCGCTGGTGACCTACCGGGACGGGCGGCCGACGGGTGTCCAGCCCGTGGTGATCCGGACGACCGGAGCGTTCGAGGTCGGCGAGTGGTCCCCGCTCGCACTCGACGACATCTCCGCGACCGAGAGCACGGTCGACGACGAGCGCGACGAAGCGCCCCGGGAATGAGGCGCGGCCCCGCACCGGAGGTGCGAGGCCGCGTCGACACTGGCGGAGGTGGCGGGATTTGAACCCGCGAGAGGGGTTTGCCCTCAACCCGCTTAGCAGGCGGGCGCCATAGACCGGACTAGGCGACACCTCCCGACAGCGTGGACAGGCTACCGGTCGGCGGGCGGAAGCAGCCAATCGGTGGGGGTCAGCCCTGCTTCGGCAGCGGTCGGTAGCCGTGGCCACGGTTGAGGTGCTGCTGCAGGTCCTGGATGAACACTGTCTCGCCGTGCTGCACGATGCCGACCGGGATCGTCGTCGTGCGGCCGTCGCGCCGGCGCAGCACCACGCAGCGCGCGCCCTCCACGGTGGTCGCGACGACGTCCTCGACGTCGCGCCAGCGACCCTGCGCGACGCCGACGCCGCGGACGAACCGCACGCGGTAGCCCTCGTCGTCGAGCCGGACGACCGTCGTACGACGCACCAGCAGCGCGCCGCCGCCGAGGACAGCGACGACGGCCAGCACGACCGTCACCGACAGCACCTCGCGCGGCCAGCCGAGGGCGCCGCCGAGCAGGGCGACCACGACGACGAGAACACCGACGGCGGCCACCAGCACGCCCAGCATCCGGACGGCGAACGGCGCGGCGAGCCGATAGTCGGAGGTCATGCCTGGAATCGAACCAGCGGCGCCCCTCACCGGCCAAATGTCCGGACCGAGGCTCTTGTCACAACGAGACCCCTGGGCGCACACTCGAAATCCCCACCCTCCCCCAGGAGGCCTGCGATGACTGGTCTCGAACACGCGATCAAAGGGCTCCAGGAGGCGCTCGACGCGCCCCGTCGGCAACACATGTGGCGCTGGCTGGTGCGTCACCGCATGTCCGCGGTGAAGGACGCGCTGGCACCCGAGAGCACCAGGGGCGGGGACGCCTGGCTGGCGGCCCGCGAGCTGTCCCTCCACCGTGAGCGGGCCGCGCTCGTCAAGCGGCTCACCGACCTGGGTCCGGCCGTCCTCGAGTCCGAGGACGTCGAGAGCGTGCGCGCCGAGCTGACCCGGCTGGTCACCGCGCTGGAGCGCTACCGGCAGAAGCTCAACGACCTGGTCTACGACAGCGTCTCGCTGGAGCTCGGCGGCTCCGAGTAAGTCCGGTAGCCCCCGAGGTACGTCGCCTCCAGCGGCGTCTCGACCACCTCGCCGTCGACGAGCTCGACGCGGTAACCGTCCGCGCCCGGCCGCGACGCGACCACGTCGGTGAGCTCGCCGTCCTCGAACAGCAGGCCGCAGCCGTCGTCCGCGGCGTACCCGCCGGGGAAGCCTGCCGCCACCAGCGACCGGTAGGTGCCGGCGCGCAGCTCCTCCCCGTCGTAGTGCGGGCACGACGAGCCCGGGACAAGACCGAGGCCGTCGAGCAGCGGGGCCAACCCGGGGCCGAACGAGTCGGTGACCGACGCCTCGAACCAGCAGTTCATCCCCGCGCTGATCCCGGCCAGCACCACACCCTGGTCGGCCGCCTCGGCGAGGATCTCCGGCAGCCCGTGCAGCCGCCACACGGCGAGCAGGTTCGCGGTGCTGCCGCCGCCGACGTAGATCACGTCCTTGTCGAGCACGAACGACCGGAGGTCCGGCTCCTCGCGGTGGAACAGCCGGAGCACGCTGGTCTCCGCCCGGTCCGAGAGCGACTCCTCGAACGTGCGGATGTAGTCGACGGCGTCACCGCTCGCGGTCGGCACGAAGCACACCTTGGGCCGGCGGCCGGTGCTGCGTGCGAGCGCGAGCAGGTAGTTGTCGAGGGCGGGGTTCTCGGGCTCCATCGAGAACCCGCCACCTCCGAGAGCGAAGATGCGGCGCCGTACCATCTGGTCCTTTCCAGGCGTACTCCCCGAGCGCGCCATGCCACGACAGCACGCGCCGGCGGTCATGACACCGCCGGACGGCTGTCGCGCAGAGGGGGCGGGATTCGAACCCGCGGCTGACATCACTGCCAGCGACCGCTTTCAAGGCGGTTCCGATCGGCCACTCCGGCACCCCTCCGT
>NZ_CAMPGZ010000212.1 GCF_946885725.1 uncultured Nocardioides sp. | reverse complement strand
CGTCTCCGGGGTGTCGACGGTGAACCCCTTCTCGGCGAGCCAGTCGTAGACGCCCTGCCTGTCCTCGTGGCACATCAGCGCGACCACGTCGCCCGGCTCGGCCAGCTGGACCAGGGCCGACAGGCCCTCGACCTCGGTGGGGTACGACGGCATCTCGTCGACGCCGACGCGGGCGGCGCCCTGGCGGAACAGCTTGTCGAGCTCCTCGGGGTCGCGGCCGCGCAGGTACTTCGCCTTGTGCGCGATCACCGCCACGTCCGCGTCCCGCGCGCCCATCTCGCCGAGACTCTCGACGATCTCGTCCTGCCGGTCCCCGACGGCGCCGAGCCCGAGCAGCAGGCGTGCGCCCGGACGCCGTACGCCGTTCATGATCTCCAGCAGCGCCTCGAGGCCTGCCTCGTTGTGCGCGAGGTCGATGACGACGCTGACGTCGTCGCGGGTGAAGAAGTTCATCCGGCCGGGGTTGTGCTCGGGGTCGGGGCGGAACGAGGTGAGCCCGTCGACCACCGCCTGCCGGGGCAGCCCGATGCCTAGCGCGGCCGACGCCGCGCCCAGGACGTTCTCGACGTTGAACCGCGACAGCCCGGCGAGCGTCATCGGTACGTCGACGACCTCGACGAGCGGGTCGGGGTCGGTGCCGCCCTCGAGCACGCTCACCCAGCCGTCGATCACGGTGGTGGCGCGGCCGCCGTCGGCGAGCACCTCGCGCAGTGCCGGCGAATCGGGGTCGCGAGAGAACACCCAGGGACGGGCGCGGATCACATTCCGCGTGGCGAGCACGCGCGGGTCGTCGGCGTTGAGCACCACCCAGCCGTCGGCCCGGGTAATCCGACAGACCACGCTCTTGACCTCGGCGAGCTGGTCGACGGTGTCGATGCCGTGCAGGCCGAGGTGGTCGGCGGAGACGTTGGTGAAGACCGAGACGTGGTTGTACGCCACGCCGACGCCCTTGAGCAGGATCCCGCCGCGGGCGGTCTCGGTGACCGCCAGCTGCACCTCGGGGTGCGCGAGCACACGTCCGGCGCCGCTCGGACCCGAGTAGTCGCCGGCCTCGACGAGCTCGCCGTCGATGTAGATGCCGTCGGTGCTCGACCAGCCGACGTGCAGCCCCTGCGTGCGCGCGATGTGCGCGACCATCCGCGACGTCGTCGTCTTGCCGTTGGTGCCGGTCACCGCGACGATCGGGATCCTCGGCTTGATGGTCGTCGGGCCCGGGCCCTTCTCGCTGGCGCGCACCCGCGCCGCCGCCGTACTCACCAGCTCGTCGAGGTCGCCGTCCCCCAGGTGGTCGAGGACGTCGGTCACGGCGCGACCGAGCTCCTGCGCCCGGGTGCGGTTGCGCCACGGGTAGGCGACGACGAGCCGGTGCACGTCGTTGGTAGGGCGCACGCGTACGGCGAGCCGGGTGGTGCCGGCCTCGGCGGCCACGTGCCGCACCAGCCGGGCCACCGCGCGGGCGGCGAAACGCTGCCGGAAGCCGGTGCCCGGCTGACCCGGGCGCGCCCGCGGCAGCCCGATCCGGGCGGCGAAACGCAGCGCACGGTCGGTCGGGGCCTCGATGAGCCGGGTCAGGTCGAGGGTCAGCTTGATGGCCGCGCGGGGGAAGTAGAGGTTGGGACCTTCGAGGACCCGCAGCTCGACGAGGGAGGACGTCACGCGGTGACGCTACCGGGCGGTCATGCACCCATCGCGTGGTAGCCACCGTCGACGTGCACGATCTCCCCTGTGGTCGCGGGGAACCAGTCCGACAGCATTGCCACGACGGCGCGCGCGGTCGGCTCGGTGTCCTTCTCGTCCCAGCCGAGCGGCGACCGGTCGCTCCACATCGACTCGAGCTCCTCGAAGCCCGGGATCGCCTTGGCGGCCAGGGTCTTCAGCGGTCCCGCCGACACGAGGTTGACCCGGATGCCCTTCGGTCCGAGGTCGCGGGCGAGGTAGCGCGAGCACGACTCCAGCGCTGCCTTCGAGAAGCCCATCCAGTCGTACGCCGGCCACGCCACGCTCGCGTCGAACGTCATGCCGACGATCGAGCCGCCCTCGCCCATCAGCGGCAGGCAGGCGGTCGACAGGGACTTCAGGGAGTACGCCGACACCTGGACGGCCTGGGCGACGTCCTCCCACGGACCGTCGAGGAACTTGCCGCCGAGCAGCGTCTCGGGGTTGCCGTACGCCACGGAGTGCACGACGCCGTCCAGCCCGTCGACGTGCTCACGAATCTGGTCGGCCAGCCGGTCGAGGTGCTCCTGGTCCGTCACGTCGAGCTCGATCACCGGCGCCGGCTCGGGCAGCCGGTTGACGATGCGCTTGGTGATGCTCAGCGCGCGGCCGAAGTTCGACACCAGCACGGTGGCGCCCTCCTGCTGCGCCACCCGCGCCACGGCGAAGCCGATGGAGCTGTCCATCGTGACGCCGGCGACCAGGATCCGCTTGCCGTCCAGAATGCCCATGCTGCTCCTCGTGCCTCGTCTGGTTGTTCGGTGGTCTCGACGGGCTCGACCACCCCGTTGCTCGCGGGCTCGATCACCCGGGTCGTGTCAGTGGCCCATGCCGAGGCCGCCGTCGACGGGGATGACCGCACCGGTGATGTACCCGGCCTCCTCGGAGGAAACCCAGCGCACCACCTTGGCGACCTCGTCGACGCTCGCGTAGCGGCCGAGCGGGATCTGCGCCTTGTACTCCGCCTGCTTCTCCTCGGGCAGCACCGCGGTCATCTCGGTCTCGACGAACCCGGGCGCGACCACGTTGGTCGTGATCGAGCGGCTGCCGAGCTCGCGGGCCATGGAGCGGGCCATCCCGACCAGGCCGGCCTTGCTCGCCGCGTAGTTGACCTGGCCGGCCGAGCCGAGCAGTCCCACCACGGAGGAGATCAGCACGATCCGGCCGCGGCGCAGCCGGAGCATGCCCTTGGCGGCGCGCTTCGCGACCCGGAAGGTGCCGGTGAGGTTGGTCTCGATGACCGAGGACCAGTCGTCCTCGCTCATCCGGAGCAGCAACGTGTCGCGGGTGATGCCGGCGTTGGCGACGAGCACCTCGACCGGGCCGTGCTTCTCCTCGATCTCCTTGAACGCCGCCTCCACCGACTCGGGGTCGGTGACGTCGCAGCGCACGTCGAGTGCGCCGTCGGGCGCGCCGCCGTTGCGGGTCGTGACCGCGACCTGGTCCCCCGCTTCGAGGAAGGCTTCGGCGATGGCGCGGCCGATGCCGCGGTTGCCTCCGGTGACGAGTACCGATCTGCTCACGGCCGCGACGCTATCGGCTACCGAGGGGTAGGCAGAATCCATGCGGGCCGCGTCGCGGCCCCGGAGTCAGTGCGGAGCCGGTACGGCGGTCAGTCGTCCTCGAGGCGGAAGCCGAGCTTCAGCCCGACCTGGAAGTGCTCGACCTGCTCGTCCTTCACCTGCCCGCGGATCTGGGTGACCTCGAACCAGTCGAGGTGGCGCAGCGTCCGCGACGCGCGCTCGATGCCGTTGCGGATGGCCTGGTCGATGCCGTCGGGAGAGGTGCCGACGATCTCGGTGACGCGGTACGTACGGTTCGTCATGCGCCGCAGCCTAGACCCGGCTCGCCCGGTCCGTGTCGGTCGCAAGGGCGGAGCGCGAGTTGCCGTCGGCCGCCCTGGGTTCGCCCGCGCGTGCGGCGTACCGTGGAGGGATGCCCCGCAAGGACCCCGAGCCGGTCCGCATCACCAGCGCCACGCGCAGCCACAGCGAGGACATCGCGGGGCGGCAGCGCCGTTACGTCATCTCCATGTCCATCCGGACGGTCTGCTTCCTGCTGGCCGTGGTGAGCCTCGGGCACTGGTTCATGTGGGTGTTCCTGATCGCGTCGTTCGTGCTCCCCTACATCGCGGTGGTGATGGCGAACGCCGGCTCGGCCGCCGATCCGGGTGGTCCCGACGACCTCGGGCCGGACCTCTCGCGGCGCGCGATCGAGGGACCGGACCACCCCTGACCGCAAACGGTCGCACCGACACGCCCGGGGTCCCCGTTACAGGGACGTTTGCACCGGTCCAGACCGATGCAAACGTGTTCGGGGTGACGCTTGCCGGCTGTTGGAATCGACTGGTTGCCCGTGCAACAATCCATCGGCGCGAGCTCAGCCTCCCCCGTCTGAGTTCGCGTTCTGGCGGTGCCGGACGGCTTCCCCCGTGGTCGTCCGGCACCGCCGCTGACTTTCTCCCGGGAGGTGCGCGGCCATGGCGGACGATGAGCCGTTGACGTGCTCCGCCAAGGGTTGCCGGGCGCCGGCGGTATGGGAGCTGCGCTGGAACAACCCCAAGCTGCACGAGCCCGAGCGCCGCAAGACCTGGCTCGCCTGCGACGAGCACAAGCAGTCGCTCGGCGACTTCCTCTCCGCGCGCCAGTTCCTGCGCGAGGTCGTCCCGGTCGGCTCGGACGCCTGACCTCGACCCGCCGGCCGAGGGGCCCGGGACACACACCTGTGTGAAGTGGGGCAAAACGCCGATTGTCCGCGGTCTCCCGGCCGATACTGATTGCGCCATGTCCGAGCCCGTTGCGACGCTGCCACCCGCGGCACCCTCAGCTGAGGTGCCGTTGGCGAGCCGTGTCTTCGACACCGGGATCCTCGTGCTCGGCGTCGGCTCGGTGCTCTACGCGCTGGTCACGATGGGCGCCCCGGAGCTGCCGTACAAGGGGCTCGAGCTGCTGATCGTGCCGCTGATCATGATCATCGCGCGGTTCCCGCTGGTGCTCGACCGGGCCGACGGCGGCATCGAGGTCGGCTTCGACTCCTGCGTGCTGATGTTCCTGCTGTGCACGATGAACCCGGAGGAGTCACTGGTCCTCTGGGGCCTCGGCGTCGTCGCGACGCAGCTCACCAGCGACAAGCGCACCGTCATCAAGCTGTTCAACATCGGCGTCGGCGCCCTGGGAGGAGCGGCCGCCGTCGTCGTGGTCAGCAAGATCGACGCGCCCGAGAACAGCCTGCTCGAGATGGTCGCGGTGCTCATCGCGGCCACCGTCTACTTCTCGATCGACTTCTTGGCCTCGGCGATCTCGGTGGCGCTCGAGGAGCGCGCGCCGATCCGCGAGCAGCTCCTGCAGCGCGGCACGGTCATCGCGGTCTCCTGCTTCGTGCCGTTCGACTCGCTCGGCTATCTCGCCGCCGTGGTGGTGCGCAACACGCCTGACTTCACGTTGATCCCGTTCGCCGTACCGCTGGTCACCCTGCTGATCGCCACCCGGTCGGTGACCCACGGCGCCGAGAACGCCCGACGCCTCCAGGTGCTGTTCGACGCCGCCGTACGGGCCCAGACCCTCTCCGACACCAGCAAGGTGGTCGACGCGCTGCTCGAGGACGCCCGGAGGCTGCTGCGGCTCAAGAACTCGGAAGTCGAGGTCCGCACCACGCCGCCGAGCCCGCACGAGATCGGTGCTCAGCTCCAGGACGGACAGCACGACCGCTGGCTGGTCGCGCCCGGCAAGCACCGCGCTCGGTCGACGACCGCCGCCGACCAGCAAGCCCTGGAGGCGCTGGTCGCGGTCTTCTCCGACGCGTTTGCTCGGCTGCGGCTGACCGAGGACATGACCCACCTGGCACGGCACGACCTGCTCACCAACCTGCCCAACCGCAGCGTGCTCCTGGACCGCGCCGAGCACGCGCTGCACCTCTCGCGCCGCCGCGGCACGCGCATCGCGCTGCTCTTCGTCGACCTCGACGGTTTCAAGCCGGTCAACGACCGGTTCGGTCACGCGGCCGGCGACGCCGTGCTCATCGACTTCGCCCAGCGGCTCAACTCGTGCGTGCGCGCCAGCGACACGGTCGCCCGGCTCGGCGGCGACGAGTTCGCGATCCTGCTCGAGGACGTCCGCCCGATCGAGGTCGACGCCGCCTGCGAGCGGATCCTGGCCGCGCTCTCCTCCGGCGCGCATGTCGCCGGCCACCGGCTGTCGCTCAGCGCCAGCATCGGCGTCGCGTTCGGCGAGCCCGGTGACACCTCCGAGAGCCTGCTCCGCAACGCCGACCTGGCGATGTACGAGGCCAAGGCGCGCGGCAAGAACCAGTACGTCACCTACGAGGGCGCCCTCGGCCGCACCCGGCTGCAGCGGCTCGAGCTCGTCGAGTCCCTGCGCGCGTCGGTGGCCGCCAACGAGCTCACGCTCGTCTACCAGCCCGTCGTCCGGGCCTCCACCGGCCGGATCACCGGCGTCGAGGCGCTGGCCCGCTGGAACTCCAACGGCGTCGACGTACCTCCGGACGTCTTCATCAAGATCGCCGAGGAGAGCGGCCTGATCGTGCCGCTCGGCGACGCGATCCTCGAGCGGGCGGCCGAGGATGCGCCGGCGCTGCTCGAGGCCGCCGGCGGCGACCTCACCATCGCGGTCAACATCTCGGCCAAGCAGCTGCGCGAGGCGGACTTCGTGGACCGGGTGCGCTGGACGCGCGACCGGATGCAGGGAGCCACGCTGGTCCTCGAGATCACCGAGCGCGACATGATCGGCGACGACCCGGTGTCGATCGAGGCGATGGCGCAGATCGCCGACCTCGGCGTGCACTTCGCGATCGACGACTTCGGCGTCGGGTTCTCGTCGATCGGCTACCTGCAGGACATGCCGGTGCGGATCATCAAGACCGACGCGTCGTTCTCCGACGCCATCGACCGCGACGAGCGCTCGTGCGCGCTGCTCTGCTCGATCACGATGATGGGCCAGGCCCTCGGCCTCGACGTCGTCATCGAGGGCATCGAGCGCAGCACCCAGCTCGAGCACCTGCGCGACCACGTGCACGCGCCGTTCGCGCAGGGCTACCTGCTGCACCGCCCGATGCCGCCGGGCGCCGTCGTCGACGTGCTCCGCGCCAACCACGGCCTCGTCGACGCCGAGTCCCAGGCCGTCTGAGTTCGCCGACCCGGCTCGAACCTCCCTC
>NZ_CAMPGZ010000211.1 GCF_946885725.1 uncultured Nocardioides sp. | reverse complement strand
CGCTGGCGCCCAGCGCCGTGCTCGAGAGTGCGTACATGGGTGAACGCCTCGTCGCCGACGCGGTGTCCCGAGGAGATCTGGAAGCGGGCGTCTCTCTGCGCCTCGGCGTGCTCTACGCCCGGGAGGCCGCTGGCCGGCCCTGCCGCCTCGGTCTTCGCCCGGTCGCAGCGCTTGGACAGCAGCCGCTTCGCGTCCGTCACGGGCTGGCGGCCCGCGGTGTCCGACCCGGTCGCGGCGTGGTCGCGGCGTGGTCGGCTGTCGCGGCCGGCGCCGATGCGCCCGCCGACACGCGAGGGTGACCGACGAGTCCTACCGCGCCGCGAGGTCGCGAAGGGCACGCAGCGAACGCCCGTCGAGCCAGCGGGGGACGCGCTCGCAGTAGGCGTCGTACTCGGCCCCGAACTTCTCCCGCAGCGCCCGCTCCTCGAAGCGCACCTGGTAGCCGTCGACGACCGCGACGAACGCGGCGACCGGGAGGAGAGCGGACCACGAGCCCCGGTGCACCGCGTGGGCCACGAGCAGGCCGACCAGGCCGACGTACATCGGGTTGCGGCTCACCGAGTTGGAGCCGGTGGTCACCAGCGTGCTCGCCTGGCCGGGGTGGAACGGTTCGACCGTCGTGCCCTTGCGGCGGAACGCCCGGAGCGTCGACCCGGCCAGCGCCCCGGAGGCGGCCACGAGGCCACCGGCGACCGCGCTGCGCAGCGCCGAGCGGTCACGAGCGGGCAGCGCCCGTTGCACGGCACCTGCGGCGAGCATGATCAGCGGGGGCGGGAGGCGCTTCATGGCTCTACTTTCGCTTACCGCGCCCCTGTCCGTGCTCCTTCGCGCGCAACGCCTCGATCTCGTCCTCCAGGTCGCTGACGCGCTGGCGCAGCGCGAGCACCTCGCGCACGCCGGGCAGTGTGACGCCGTCCTCGGTCAGCTGCATCACCTCGCGCAGCCGCTCGACCTCGTGCCGGCTGTAGCGTCGCTGCCCGCCCTCGGAGCGGCTCGGGCTCACGATCGCCTGCTCGTCGAGCCGGCGCAGGGCGGCGGGCTGCAGGCCGAGGATCTGGGCGACCTGGCCGATCGTGTAGAAGGGCGCGTCGTCGTCGTCGAGCGGCGACGGTCGGCCTGCCGCCGCGTCCTTGTCGCGGTCAACCATCGAACACCTGCTTCGTCACGATCGTCGTCGCCCGGTCGAGCCGGTCTTCGGCCCGCCGGACCCTATCCCTGCGGCCAACCCTCCACGCGGACGTCGGAGGCGTCGGCGTGGAGCGTCACGGTGCGGTCGCCCAGCCTCAGCCCGTCGATGTCCACATGGCCCGCCAGCGGCATCGCGCGCGTGGCCGTCAGCAGCCCCTGCGGCACGTGCGCGTCGAGCCCGACGACGAGGCGCAGCACCTCGAAGGGCACGGCGGCGGCCCAGGCCTGCGGCGAGCACGAGGTCGGGTAGGGCACCGGCACCGGTACGTCGGCGCGGTCGAACCCGCAGAAGAGCTCCGGCAGCCGGCCGCCGAACGCCTCGGCCGCGTCGAGCAGTCCGGCGAGCACGCGCTCGGCCTCGGCCCGGAACCCGTAGCGGGCGATGCCGGACGCACCGATCACGGTGTCGTGCGGCCACACCGAGCCGTTGTGGTAGCTCACCGGGTTGTACGAGGTCGCGTCGCTCGACAGCGTGCGCAGCCCGAACCCGGTGAACATGGCCGGCGACAGCAGGTGCTGGACGACCTGCTCGGCCACGGAGTCGTCGACGATCCCGGTCCAGAGGCAGTGGCCGATGTTGGAGGTGCGCACGTCGACGGGCCGCTTGTCGCCGTCGAGGGCGAGTGCGTAGAAGCCGAGCGACGGCAGCCAGAACGCCTCGTGGAACCGGCGCTTGAGGTCCGCCGCCTTGTCGCGCCACGGCGTCCCGTCCTCGCCGAGGGCCTCGGCGAGGTCGGCTCGGGCGAGGTACGCCGCGTACACGTAGCCCTGCACCTCGGCCAGCGCGATCGGGGTGCGCGCGGGCCGCCCGTCGGCGAACGCGATCGAGTCGAAGCTGTCCTTCCAGCCCTGGTTGAGCAGGCCTCGGTCGGTGGAGCGCTGGTACTCCACGAAACCGTCCCCGTCGCGATCGCCGTACACCTCGATCCAGTTGATCGCGCGGTCGACGGCCGGGACCAGCTCGCGCAGCTTCTCGATCGGCACGCCCCACCGCAGCGCCTGGCCGACCAGCATGACGAACAGGGGAGTCGAGTCGATCGACCCGTAGTAGACGCTGTCGCCGCCGAGGGCCAGCGAGAGGTCGGCACCCAGGCGCACCTCGTGCAGGATCTTGCCGGGCTGCTCCTCGGTCATCGCGTCCTCGCGCGTGCCCTGCAGCCTCGCCAGCGTGCGCAGCGTGCCGAGCGCCAGCTCGGGCATGTAGGGGAGCAGCATCGCGCTGGTGAGCAGTGAGTCACGCCCGAAGAGCGCCATGAACCACGGGGCACCTGCCGCGACGACGTCGTCGTCGGGGTGGTCGGCGTCGGTGATGCGCAGCGCGCCCAGGTCGCGCCGGCTGATCCGCAGCGCGGAGGCGAGCCCCGGGTGGCCGACGTCGATCTCGGGCGCGGCCGCGGTCCAGTCGCGCATCCGCTCGGCCGGTGCTGCCGTCTCCACCGGCCGGTCGGTCGGGAAGACGGCCGCGATCTCCTGGCCCCCGACGCTGGGCAGCACCTCGACCGTGGTCGACCACGAGCCGTGCGGGGGTACGACGGCGCGGAACGTGATGCCGTCGGGGTTGATCTGCGCGCCGGGCGCGGAGATCCGCACGCCGCGCTGGTTGGGCGTGTGCTCGAGCCAGTAGACGATGTCCGACCCGACGACGCGCCGGCCGACGACCCGACGCCCGCCCCCACGACGGTCCTTGACCTCGAACAGGTCCGCGAAGTCCGCGTCGGCCTCGAGGTGGATCTCGACCCCGGCGGCCTCGGCGCCGTGGTTGTGCAGCGTGATGTCCTCGCGCATGCCCTGGCCGACGTACCGGCGAACCTCGGTGATCAGCGTGGCGTCCGGCAGCCCGGGCCGCGGTGCGCACCGGCCGAGGAAGCGGCAGCTGAACGGCTCCTCGGAGACGACGGTCAGCGGCTCGACGGGGTAGCCGTCGACGTAGAGCTTCCAGCGTGAGAGCACACGCGTGTCGCGGACGAACAGGCCGTGCACGCCGCCGGGTTCGATCGTCCCGGCGTGGTCGGAGACGCAGAACGACGACCCCTCCACCAGGGTCACGTGCGGGTCGCGGGCCACGACGGCACTGGAGGCCGCCACCTCCGCCGAGCGCGGGCTCCGCGCGGTGTTCTCGGTGTTCTTGGCGATCTGGGTGTTCTCGGTGATCTCGGTCTCACGGTCGAGGACGGACATCGGTTTCGCTTGACCTCCCCCTACTCAGAACCTATAAATCGATTTGCAACTTTACCCTAACTCAAAGAGGAGTAAACCTGCGTCGATGACGCCAGACCGGAAGGAGTGCCTCGGATGCCACTGACCGTCTCGCCGTCACCGTCCCCCTTGCGGATCGCCATGGTGGCCCCGCCGTGGTTCGAGCTCCCGCCGCGAGGCTACGGCGGCACCGAGGCGGTCGTCGCCGGCCTCGTGGACCAGCTCGTCGAGCGCGGGCACGAAGTCACGCTGGTGGGCTCCGGGCAGCACAGGACCAAGGCCCAGCACTTCGTCCAGGTGTACGACGAGCCGCCGTCGGAGCTGCTCGGGGACCCGATGCCCGAGGTGCAGGCGGCCGCGGTCGCCGCCCGGGCGCTGGCCGACCTCGACGTCGATCTGGTGCACGACCACAGCCTGGCCGGGCCGCTGCTCGCCGGCTCGCGCGACGTGCCGACGGTCGTCACCATGCACGGTCCGGTGCTCGGCGCCAACGGTCGCTACTACGAGACCCTCGGCGACGCCGTCGACGTGGTCGCCATCTCGGCGGCGCAGCAGCGACTGAACCCGCGGCTGAACTGGGTCGGCGTCGTGCACAACGGCATCGACGTGTCGTCGTTCCCCTACGTCGAGGAGAAGGACGACTACGTGCTGTGGATCGGCCGGTTCAGCCCCGACAAGGGCGCGCACCTGGCCATCGACGCGGCCCGCAGGATCGGCCGCCGCATCGTCCTCGCCGGCAAGCTCAACGAGCCCGCCGAGCGCGCCTACTTCGAGGAGGCGGTCCGCCCGCGCCTGGGTAGGCAGGCCGGCGTCGACGCGGAGTACGTCGGTGAAGCCGACGCCGCGCTCAAGCGCGAGCTGTTCTCGCGCGCCGCGGTCATGGCCTTCCCGATCCAGTGGGAGGAGCCGTTCGGCATGGTCATGGTCGAGGCTCTGGCCTGCGGCACGCCCGTCGCGGCCATACGGCGGGGCAGCGTCCCGGAGGTGCTCGAGCACGGCGAGACCGGTGTCATCGTCGATGACGCGGCGTCGTTCGCCGGCGCGCTCGAGCGCGCGACGGAGCTCGACCCGGCCACGTGCCGCAAGCACGCCGAGGAGCGGTTCGACCTGTCGGTGATGGCGGCCGGCTACGAGCGGATCTTCGGCCTGCTCGTCGAGGGCACCCGCGACCTGCGCGAGCTGCGGACGGCCCAGATCGCCTGAGACGCAGGGGGTTGTTGATCGATGTCGACCACCACTCTTCCCAACCGGCTACCGAACCAGCTCCCGGCGCCGCCCCACGACACCTTCCGCCAGTGGGGCAGGACCCTGGCCTCGGTGCTCGCCGCGGTCGGCACCGGCCTCTGGGCCGCGGCCGTTCGCGTGTGCATATGGATCGGCCGCCTGGTCGCCTGGTTCGCCGCCGAGCCGGGGCGGGTGCGTGCCGCGTTCCTCGGCATCCTCACCTCCGCGGCGATCGGCAGCGCGGTCGGTGTCGCCGCCGGTGTCGTCGTGGCGAGGATCGTGCGCCTGCTGCTCGGCATCGTCGAGGAGCCGTGACCCGACCTCCGTCCTGACGCCACGCACCGGCGGGGCGGGCGGGCCGTGGTGACCGAGCACACCCCGGCCCGCCCGAGCACTGCCTCACACCGGCGGCGCGCGTGCCGATGGTCGCCGCATGCGTACCGTCGCCCCGCACCCGATCCGCACTTGCCTGCTCGCGCTGCTGACCCTGGCCGCGCTGGCCGCCGCCCTGGTCGCGCCGTCGGCCGCCCCGCCGGCCTCCGCGGCGCCCGGCAGCGACCGGTTCTGGGCCGGTCAGCTCTACACCGGTGAGTTCGGCGCCCCGTCGATCCTGAGGAGCGGCGGGCTCTGGTACGCCTACGCGACCAACCTCGACGGCAACAACCTGCCGGTCATGACCTCGCCGGACCTGCAGACGTGGACGGCCCGCGAGGCGTGGCCGCTCGAGGCCGGCTACCACCACTGGGTCGGTTACAACGACGCGATGCCGCAGCCCGCCTCGTGGGCGGCCAAGCTTCCCCCGAACGGCAAGCCGGGGGTGTGGTCGCCCGCCGTGGCCGAGCTCGCGGGTCGCTTCGTCAACGCGTACGCCGTACAGACGAGCCGGAACAGCAACCGCCACTGCCTGTCCCTGGCGACCGCGCCGCACCCGGCCGGCCCGTTCGTGGACACCTCCTCCAAGCCGCTGTACTGCTCGAAGGACCCGATGGGCTCGATCGACCCGGCCTGGCTCAAGCACCGCGGCAAGGTCTACCTGGTCTGGAAGAACGCCGGCGTGCCCGGCTCGAAGCCGACGCAGGTCGTCGCGCGGCAGATGACCGCCGACGGCAGCCGGTTCGCGCCCGGCGCGAAGACCAAGGTGCTGCTGCAGACCGCGGCCAGGTGGGAGGGCAACGTCATCGAGGCGCCGTCCCCGGTGAAGTACGACGGCCGGATCTACCTGTTCTACTCGGCGCACAAGTACACGACCGCGAAGTACGCCATCGGCTACGCCGTCTGCAGCGGCCCGCTCGGCCCGTGCAAGCGCCCGGTCGACAAGCCACTGCTGGCCAGCGACTCCGTCGTCGCCGGCCCTGGTGCGCAGACCCCGGTCGTGGACGACCAGGGCCGGCTCCGGCTGGCGTACTCCGCGTGGCGCGCCGGTCACGTCGGTTACCAGAAGAACCCGTCCTGCCGCACCAGCCCGGAGGGTTGCAACCAGCGCCGGATGTACGTCGCGAGCCTGAGGGCCACCTCGAGCGGAAAGCTCCGCGTCACCGACCGGTACTGACCTATCTAGAGCGGCGGCAAGGGTTCGGCAAAATCCGCCACGGCCCCGCGCGCTGCGTCGCATCATGAAGTCGGCTCGTCGCTCCTCTCTGGAGTGATCCGGGCCGAGTCTTTGGGGGCGACATGACGGGGCATCGCTACACGGTCGGGCTGCTGCACGACCTCAGCCACCTGCTGAGCGTGTTCACGACGCACGTGCGCGCCGTGGAGTGGCGGCACGCCGTCGCCACCGACCCCGCCTGCGACCGGCCACATCCCGGTGCAGGTTCCTGGGGCTCCAGCTGGCTGGCCGATGCCGCGTTCCGGCACGCGCAGGCCACGGCGGAGACGGTCGTGTGGCAGTGGCACACGCTCACCGACCCGCGCGAACCGGCCGACGAGCGGATCGGCGCCCTGGTCCGCGATGCGTGGCTGACCGCGCTCTCGTTCCCGGACACGGTGCCCGGCCTCGAGACCTTCGGCGCCGACGTACTGCCGGCCGGGGTCGAGGAGCGCCCCACCGCGATCCCGCGGGTGGCCGGAGTCCGCTACTTCCCCGCGTACGTGATCGCCTCGGTCGTCCCGGTTCCGGAGGGGTACGACGTCGCCGTCGCGGTTCGCCACGAGCACGCCGACGGGATTGCCGCCGGCACGCGGTTGCCCGAGACCGCGCGCGGCTGACGACTCCCTCGGCGTCAGGTTGTCGCCGGTTTTCGCCACGCACGCTTGCTGCCTGCGGCAAGGTACGTGCCTGTCGACGAGGAGACGCGAGACAGGAGACGCCGTGCGAGGCAACACCATCCG
>NZ_CAMPGZ010000210.1 GCF_946885725.1 uncultured Nocardioides sp. | reverse complement strand
CTACGAGACCGCCGTCGCCGCCGCGCTCGGCTCCGCCGCCGACGCGGTCGCCGTCGAGCACGTCGACGCCGCCCTCGGTGCGCTCGAGCACCTCAAGAGCGAGGACCTCGGCCGCGCCGGCCTGCTCCTCGGGGGCGCCGCCGCCGACGACAGCACCTGGCCGGGCCTCCCGTCCTCCGCGACGTACGCCCTCGACGTGGTCGAGTGCCCCGACGCGCTGCGCCCGGCGCTGCGGCGCGTGCTGTTCAAGACCGCGCTCGTCGACGGCCTCGACGACGCCCGGGCCCTGGTCCGCGACTACCCCGACGTCACTGCGGTGACGCGGGAGGGCGACGTCCTCGGCGCGCACTTCGCCTCCGGTGGCTCGTCCAGCCGGCCCAGCCTCATCGAGGTGCAGGCCGCGGTCGACGAGGCGGCCGAGCAGCTCACCGAGGCCACCCACCGGTGCGAGCGGCTCACCTTCGAGCTGGCCCGGCTCGAGGAGGAGCGCGACCAGGCCCAGCAGCGCGTCGACGTCGCGCTGGCCAGGCTGCACGAGTCCGACGCCACCCTCGCCGCGATCGCCGAGGAGCTCGGCCAGCTCGGCGCGGTCGCCCGGTCCGCCAAGGGCGAGGCCGAGCGGGTCAACGCCGCCATCGCCCAGGCGGAGGAGGCGCGCGACAAGGCCCTCGCCGGCCTCGCCGACCTCGAGGCGCGGCTCGCCGCGGCCGAGGAGTCGCCCGAGGAGGAGCCCGACACCGGCGCCCGCGACCAGCTGGCCGAGGAGGCAAAGGCCGCCCGCGCCCGCGAGATGGACGCCCGGCTGGCGCTGCGCACCGCCGAGGAGCGCGCCCGCGCGCTGGCCGGCCGCGCCGAGTCGCTGCTCCGCGCCGCCCAGGCCGAGCGCGACGCCCGCGCCAAGGCCGCCGCGCGCCGCGAGCGGCTGATCCGCGAGGGCAGGGTCGCCCAGGCGGTCTCCGCCGCCGTCGCCGTCGTGCTGCAGCGGCTCGAGGACTCGATCGCCGCGGCCGCCGAGGCGCGCACGGCCGTCGAGCAGTCCCGCCGCGGCCGCGAGGAGGAGCTGATGGCGGTCCGCGCCAGGCTCCGCGACCTCGGCCGCGAGCTCGACGAGCTGGTCAACACCGTGCACCGCGACGAGATGGCCCGAGCCCAGCAGCGCATGCGCATCGAGCAGCTCGAGGAGCGGGCGCTCGAGGAGCTCGGCCTCGACCCCGAGGCACTCGTCGCCGACTTCGGCCCCGACCAGCTGGTGCCGCCGGTGCAGGCCGGTCCGGCCGAGGCCGACGGCACGACCCAGGACGTCGTACCCGCCGAGCCGGTGCCTTACGTCCGCGAGGAGCAGCAGAAGCGGCTGCGCGCCGCCGAGCGCGCGCTGTCGATGCTCGGCAAGGTCAACCCGCTCGCGCTCGAGGAGTTCTCGGCGCTCGAGGAGCGGCACAAGTTCCTCACCGAGCAGCTCGAGGACCTGAAGAAGACCCGCCGCGACCTGCTCGACATCGTCCGCGAGGTCGACGAGCGGGTGGAGCAGGTCTTCACCGAGGCCTGGGAGGACGTCCGCCAGGCGTTCGACTCGGTGTTCTCGCGGCTGTTCCCCGGCGGCGAGGGCAAGCTCGTGCTGACCGACCCGTCCGACATGCTGACCACCGGCATCGAGGTCGAGGCCCGCCCGCCCGGCAAGAAGGTCAAGCGGCTCTCCCTGCTCTCCGGCGGCGAGCGGTCCCTGGTCGCGGTGGCGTTCCTCGTCGCGCTGTTCAAGGCCCGGCCGTCGCCGTTCTACATCCTCGACGAGGTCGAGGCCGCGCTCGACGACACCAACCTCGGCCGCCTGCTGGAGATCTACGAAGAGCTGCGCGAGAACTCCCAGCTGCTCGTGATCACCCACCAGAAGCGCACGATGGAGGTCGGCGACGCGCTCTACGGCGTGACCATGCGCGGCGACGGCGTCTCCGCGGTGATCAGCCAGCGGCTGCGGGAGGCGGAGCCCGCCTGATGGGGGAGCGACCGCCGCGGCCGACCCGCCGCGACTACGTCGCGTGGCGCCGGATGACCACCCGGTGGGCCGACGACGACGTCTACGGTCACATGAACAACGCCGTCTACTACGAGCTGTTCGACACCGCGGTCAACGCCCACCTCATCGAGGCGTCCGGCGTGAACGTGCGCACGCTGCCCGCCGTCGGGGTGGTCGCGGAGACGTCGTGCCGCTACTTCCGCGAGATCGGCTTCCCGGAGCCGGTCGACGCCGGCCTCGCCGTCGAGCGGGTCGGCAACTCCTCGGTGATCTACCGGATCGGGCTGTTCCAGGGCGACGGGGACGAGGCTGCGGCCGAGGGGCGGTTCGTGCACGTGTACGTCGACAACACCTCGGGCCCGGGGGACCGGCCGGTCCGGCCGCTGCCTGACGTGATCCGCGCGGTCGCGGAAGCGCTGGTGCCGGAGGCGGCTGCGGACTGACCGGGTCCGGTTGAGCGGGGAGCGGACCGATCCCGTCGATTGGGACCGTTTCCGGCGACCTGGCACCATGGAGGGCGATCCTCGTCCCGGGAAGGTTGTTGTCGCGCTGTGCTCCCTGTCCTCGTCGCCATGTTGGTGATCCTGGCTCTGGCCGGCCTCGTCGTGCTGTACGTCGCGTACCCGCACCGTGGCCAGGAGGTCCCCAACGCGCCGTGGGTCGGTGACGCGCTGCGCAAGGGTGTCGAGGCGCTGCCGACGCTGCACAACCAGCGCCAGCAGGACGCCGACGGGCACGAGGCCGTCGTTCCCGCGCAGCAGCATCCCGTGCGCGAGTCCGCGCACCGCTGAACCGCCGACCCCGGGCCCGATGACGGGCCCACCCGCTCTGCTTGGATGGTGGACGTGGAGTACCTGGGCCTGATCATCGCCGTCGCCGTCGTCCTCGTGGGCGCGGTCGTCGGCCTCGTCGCGACGCGTGGCCGCGGTCGCCGTACCCCCACGCTGGACCGGAAGGGCCCGCCGGAGGTGGTGGCCCCCGCCGACACCGAGGCGGAGGCCGAGCCGGGCGTCGGCGACGACGCCGCCGTACCCCGCGACACCCCGACCCGCACCGTCGAGGACGCCGAGCTCCCGACCGTCGAGGCGCCGCCTCCGGTCGAGAAGCCCGAGTCGACGGCCGGCCGCCTGGTCCGGCTGCGTGCGCGGCTGGCCCGGTCGCAGAGCCCGCTGGGGCGCGGCCTGCTGAGCCTGCTGTCCCGCGACGTCATCGACGAGGACACCTGGGAGGAGATCGAGGACACCCTCCTCACCGCCGACGTCGGGGTCGCCCCCACGCAGGAGCTCGTCGAGCGGCTGCGCACCCGCGTCAAGGTCGAGGGCCGCACCGCCGACTCGGTGCGCGACATCCTGCGCGAGGAGCTCGTGAACCTCGTCGACCCCACGCTCGACCGCGCGCTGCACGTCGACCGGCGCGACGGCAAGCCCGGTGTCGTCCTCGTCGTCGGCGTCAACGGCACCGGCAAGACCACGACCGTCGGCAAGCTCGCCCGCGTCCTCGTCGCCGAGGACAAGGACGTGATGCTCGGCGCGGCCGACACGTTCCGCGCCGCCGCGACCGAGCAGCTCGCGACCTGGGGCGAGCGGGTCGGCGTACCCACCGTCCGCGGCCCCGAGGGCAGCGACCCGGCCAGCGTCGCGTTCGAGGCGGTGAAGGCCGGGATCGAGCAGGAGGTCGACGTGGTGATCATCGACACCGCCGGCCGCCTGCAGAACAAGGCCGGGCTGATGGACGAGCTCGGCAAGGTCAAGCGCGTCGTGGAGAAGCAGGCCGCGGTCTCCGAGGTGCTGCTCGTGCTCGACGCCACCACCGGTCAGAACGGCATGACCCAGGCCCGGGTGTTCGGCGAGGTCGTCGACGTCACCGGCATCGTGCTCACCAAGCTCGACGGCTCTGCCAAGGGCGGCATCGTGGTCGCCGTGCAGCGCGAGCTGGGTGTGCCGGTCAAGCTCGTCGGGATCGGCGAGGGCGCGGACGACCTGGCGCCGTTCGACCCCGAGGCGTTCGTCGACGCCCTGCTCGGCGGGGACGCGGCCGCCGCCTAGCCACCCCTCGATTGGTCACGAACCGCAGGCTCCGCCGCCGGATCCTTGCGGTTGGGGACCAAACCGCAGGTTCGGCCGCCGGGTTCTTGCGGTTGGGGACCAAACCGCAATGCCCCCGGGCTACGCCGAGATGCCGCGCAGCGTGAACTCCACGAGGTCGTCCACGTCCTCGAGCTGCGGCAGCGGCCGCCCGAGGATGACCCGGGCGATGATGATGCCGCCGAGGTACTGCACCGCGGTGTCGATGTCGGCGTCCTTCCTGACCTCACCACGCTCGATGGCGCGCTCGAGTGAGCGGCGGGCCTCGAGCTCGCGGCGCTCGGTCGAGGCGCGGTAGAGCGCGGCGATGCGCTCGTCGCGCAGCGACTCCGTGATCGACATCCGCATGTAGGCCTTGCCGGTGTCGGTGTTGGCGAAGGCGATGAAGGAGCGGTAGCTCGCGGCGAGGTCGCCGCGGATCGAACCGGTGTCGGGCTCGGGGAACTCCGCGGAGTAGAGCGTCTCCATCGCGGCGACCGCCAGGTCCTCCTTGGACGGCCAGCGGCGGTAGACCGTCGCCTTGCCCACGCCGGCGCGGGCGGCCACCTCGTCGACGGTGGTCTTGTCGAAGCCGCGCAGGAGCAGCAGCTCGGCCGCGGCGCGGGTGATCTTGGAGTCGGTCTCCGGGTCGCGGGGACGGCCGCGGCCGCGGCGTCGGGGGGCGTCCTGGTCTGCCATGACACAAACGATACGGGTAGTTCCGAAACCGCCAATAGACCGTTCGCGCCGGAAAATCCGTTCATCTGGACGTAACACCGGGCGCTGAAGCGTCACCTGGGCGCAACCTCGGCCGCCGGGTGTCGAAACATCCGCGCCCGAGAGTGATCCCCATCTGGCACCGGCTGGGGGACAGCGCCGTTCGACCGGCCGACGCCACCCCTGACCCGTTTCCGATGGAGGTCCGATGGACTACGGCTTGCAGGCCTGGATGCTGGCCTCGGCGTCTCTCGTCCTGTTGATGATCACGCCCGGGCTGGCGCTCTTCTACGGCGGGATGAGCCGCTCCAAGTCCGTGCTGAACATGATGATGATGTCGTTCACCGCGCTCGGCGTGATCGGCATCGTCTACGTGCTGTGGGGCTGGTCGATGTCCTACGGCGAGTCCGACGTCGCGCTGCTCTTCAACAACCCGTTCGAGACGTTCGGCCTCGACGGCGTCGAGGGCGCCTCGCTCCTCGGTGTCGGCTTCCAGCTGACGTTCGCCGCGATCACCGCCGCCCTGATCAGCGGCGCGGTGGCCGACCGGCTGAAGTTCTCGTCGTGGCTGCTGTTCCTGCCGCTGTGGGCGACGCTGTCGTACTTCCCGCTGGCCCACATGGTCTGGGGCGGCGGCTTCCTCAGCGGTGTCGAGGGCGGCCTCGCCGACCTGGTCTTCCCGGGTGACGGCGGCGCGGCGGTCGCACCGGTCGACTACGCCGGCGGCACGGTGGTGCACATCAACGCCGGTGTCGCGGGTCTCGTGCTCGCCGTACTCGTCGGCAAGCGGCTCGGCTTCGGCAAGGAGCCGATGCGCCCGCACAGCCTGCCGCTGACGATGATCGGCGCCGGCCTGCTGTGGTTCGGCTGGTTCGGCTTCAACGTCGGCTCCTGGGTGCCCGGCGACCTGACGGGTGACGAGGCCGGGGCGTACTGGCTCGCCGAGTCCAGCCTGGTCTGGCTCAACACGACCGTCGCCACCTGCGCCGCGATGCTCGGCTGGCTGCTCGTGGAGAAGGTCCGCGACGGCAAGGCCACCTCGCTCGGCGCAGCCTCGGGCATCGTCGCCGGCCTCGTGGCGATCACCCCGGCCTGCGGTGCGCTGTCCCCGGTCGGCTCGATCATCCTGGGTGCGGTCGCCGGCGCGCTGTGCGCCCTGGCGGTCGGCCTCAAGTACAAGCTCGGGTACGACGACTCGCTCGACGTCGTGGGCGTCCACCTCGTCGGCGGCCTCGTCGGCACGGTCGGCATCGGCTTCCTCGCCACCAGCGGCGGCCTGTTCTACGGCGGCGGCGCCCGCCAGCTCGTCGTCCAGGTCCTCGTCGCCCTGTTCGCCGTCGTGTGGTCCGCGGTCGCGACGCTGATCGTCGGGCTCGTCGTGAAGGCCGTCATCGGTCTGCGGCTCCCGGAGGAGGACGAGGTCGGCGGTATCGACCTGGCCGACCACGGCGAGTCGGCGTACGACCTCAGCACCGCCCCCGGTAGCAACCGCCGTCCCGTCGTTCTCACCGAGAAGGCGCCGGCCAAGGAAGGAGCCAACGCATGAAGCTCGTCACCGCGGTGATCAAGCCGCACAAGTGGGAGGACGTCCGCGAGGCGCTGGAGACCTTCGGTGTCGCCGGCATGACGGTCTCGGAGGTCAGCGGCTACGGCCGGCAGAAGGGCCACACCGAGGTCTACCGCGGCGCGGAGTACGACATCGCGCTCGTGCCCAAGATCCGGCTCGAGATCGTCGTCGAGGACGCCGATGCTGCCGACGTCGTCGACATCATCGTCAAGACGGCGCAGACCGGGCGGATCGGCGACGGCAAGGTCTGGGTGCAGCCGGTCGAGTCGGTCGTCCGGGTGCGCACCGGCGACCGCGACGAGTCGGCGCTCTGACTGGTCCGGTGGGGCTTGCGGTTGGGGACCAAACCGCAAGCCCCACCGGCGTGTCGCTGCAGTTCGTGACCAATCGACGGGGTCGAGGCAGGGCGCGGGAGAGATCGGATGAGGGCGAGACGTGACGGCTGAGGAGCGTGCCGAGCGCACCCGCGCGGCCGACGAGCTCTGCCGTACCGCGCTGGACAAGGCGCGCAACGGGTCACCGTCGGACGGCATCGCGCTGGTCGCGTTCGGCGGCTACGGCCGCGGCGAGCTCGCCCCGCGCAGCGACCTCG
>NZ_CAMPGZ010000209.1 GCF_946885725.1 uncultured Nocardioides sp. | reverse complement strand
CGTTCTTCGGCCCGGACACCACCGCGGACCAGTGCGAGGAGTTCCTGGTGCCGCGCCTGGAGAACTTCCTCCCCCGCGCCACGCTCGACCTCGCCCAGGTCGTGCACGGCCGCGGCACCGCGGTGATCGTGGTCGTCACCTCGCTGCTGGTGATCGCCGGCGCGACGTTCGCCGGCTCGGACTGGGCGACCGGGTCGATGGTCAACCAGCTGCTGTTCGTGCCGCGCCGCTCGGCGGTGTGGGCGGCGAAGGGGCTCGCCGTGCTCGTCGCCGGCCTCGTCGCCGCCACCGTCCTCGTCGCGGGCTTCTGGCTGGTGCTGTCGCTGGTGGCCGACGCGCGCGACATCAGCACCCCGGACCGGGTGCTCTGGGACGTCCGCTGGACCGCGCTGCGCGGCATCGTGATCGCCGCGTGCGGCGGGCTCGGCGGCTACGCGCTCACGATGGCGCTGCGACGTACCGTCGGCACTGTCGCGGTCCTCTTCGCGTACGTCGTGGGCGGTGAGGCGCTGGTGTTCGCGCTGCCGTTCCAGCGCGCCGGCGAGTGGAGCCTGGCCAACAACGCGCTGGCCTGGATCCACGACGGCGCCCGGGTGTTCGACGACAACCTGCCGTGCCGGCCCGGGTTCGAGGGCTGCCAGCGTTCGTACGAGCTGTCGCTGGGCCACGGGGCGGCGTACCTCGGCGGCGTCCTGCTGCTCACGCTCCTCGTGTCCTGGCTGGTGTTCCTGCGTAGAGACGTCGACTGACGCAGCCTGGCTGGGGCCGAGGCCGGGCCGGGCGCGGTTGGGCTCCGGCGTAGCATGGCCGGGTGACCCAGGCACCCACCCAGCCCACGACCGACGCCACATCCGGCGGCGCCGTGGCCCCCGAAGGTCGGCGGCTGCTGCGCCTCGAGGTGCGCAACAGCGAGACCCCGATCGAGCGCAAGCCCGAGTGGATCAAGACGCGCGCGAAGATGGGCCCGCAGTACAAGGAGCTGCAGGGGCTGGTGAAGTCCGAGGGCCTGCACACGGTGTGCCAGGAGGCCGGCTGCCCCAACATCTTCGAGTGCTGGGAGGACCGGGAGGCGACGTTCCTCATCGGCGGCGACCAGTGCACCCGGCGCTGCGACTTCTGCCAGATCGACACCGGCAAGCCGGAGCCGCTCGACCGTGACGAGCCGCGCCGCGTGGCCGAGTCGGTCCGCACGATGGGCCTGCGCTACGCGACGATCACCGGTGTCGCCCGCGACGACCTGCCCGACGGCGGTGCCTGGCTGTACGCCGAGACCGTCCGGGCCATCCACGAGCTCAACCCGGGCACCGGGGTTGAGAACCTCATCCCCGACTTCAACGGCAAGCCCGACCTCCTCCGGGAGGTCTTCGAGTCCCGGCCCGAGGTGCTCGCTCACAACGTCGAGACGGTGCCGCGCATCTTCAAGCGGATCCGGCCCGCGTTCCGCTACGACCGGTCGCTCGGCGTCCTCACCGCCGCCCGCGACTTCGGCCTGGTCACCAAGTCCAACCTGATCCTCGGCATGGGCGAGACCCGCGAGGAGATCTCGCAGGCGCTGCACGACCTGCACGACGCCGGCTGCGAGCTGGTGACGATCACCCAGTACCTCCGCCCCTCGCTGCGGCACCACCCCGTCGAGCGCTGGGTGAAGCCCGAGGAGTTCGTGGAGCTCAAGCAGGAGGCCGACGAGATCGGGTTCGCCGGCGTCATGTCCGGTCCGCTGGTGCGCTCGTCGTACCGCGCCGGCCGGCTCTACCAGCAGGCCATCGCGCGGCGTGAGGGCCGGGAGCCGGAGGGCGACGCGCTCCCGGTCGGCGGCGCCGTACACTGACCCGCGCTCCCGACCCGTACACATGAACACCGTGGTCTCGACAGGCTCGACCACCCGTCGTCCGACGGGCACGACCGACCGAGACCGCTGAGAGGCACCGAAGGCGATGGCCAAGAAGGACAGCAACGACCCGGCGAAGCAGGGCCGCATCAAGCAGATCGCCGCCAGCTACCGGATGACCAAGCAGTCCGACCCCAAGATCGGGCTGATCCTCCTCGGCGTCTTCGTTGTCGCCGCGGCGCTGGGCTACCTGCTGTTCTTCTTCCTGCCCGGCGGCTGGATCCTCGACGTCATCACCGCGGTGATGGTCGGCCTGCTCGCCGTGATGATCGTGTTCGGCCGACGCGCGCAGAAGGCCGCCTACGCCCAGATCGAGGGGCAGCCCGGCGCCGCCGCGGCCGCGCTCAGCCTGCTGCGTCGCGGCTGGAAGACCGACCCGGCGATCGCGTTCAACAAGAACCAGGACATCGTGCACCGCGTCGTCGGCCCGCCCGGCATCGTGCTGATCGGCGAGGGCAACCCCAACCGGCTGCGCTCGCTGCTGGCCAACGAGCGCCGCAAGCACGAGCGTGTGGTCTCCGAGGTCCCGATCCACGAGGTGATCGTGGGCGACCCGTCGAAGGTCCCGGGCGCGGTGCCGATCCCCAAGCTGAGCCGTCACGTCCAGAAGCTCGGCCGCAACATCAAGGGCGCGCAGATGACCGACGTGCTCTCGCGGCTCCGGGCGCTCGACGCCAACCGCTCGAACATCCCGCTGCCCAAGGGCCCGATGCCGACCAACCTCAAGGGCGCGCGGCAGAACATGCGCGGGCGCTGACCCGCCAGACGTACGTCGCGGCGACCGCGGCCGTCACGACCAGCCCACCCACGGTGGCGGCCACGCCCGGCCAGCCGGCCCCGTCCCAGGCCAGTCCGGTGAGCGAGCCGAGCACGCTCGAGCCCGCGTAGTACGCCGCCACGTACAGCCCGCTCGCCCGCGACGGCGACACCGCCCCGACCACCGGAGCCCACCCGCTCGCGACCGCGTGGGCGGCGAAGAACCCGGCGGTGAACAGCACCAGCCCGACGACCACGGTGTCGACGCGGTCCGGCCAGGTCAGCGCGAGGCCCAGGCCCATGACGGCCAGCGCGCCGATCAGCACCGGACCGCGCCCGACCCGGCCCGCGAACGAGCCGGCCGTCGCCGACGACGCCGAGCCCGACAGGTAGGTCAGGAACACCAGGCCTGCCACCGCGGCCGGCAGCCCGAACGGCGGCCCAACAAGGCGGTAGGTCAGGTAGTTGAAGGTGGCGACGAAGCCGCCCATCAGCACGAACGGCACGGTCAGGACGGCCCAGACGGCCGGGTCGCGGAGCAGGCGCGCGAACCCCGCCCCGTCCGCCTTCCGCTCTGGCCGGGCGGGCAACGGCTCGGGCATCAGCCACCAGGCAGCGACCGCGGCCACCAGCGCGACCAGCGCCAGCCCGGCGACCGCCCAGCGCCACGAGACGAGGTCGCCGAGGCCGGAGGTGACGAGACGTCCGCCGACCCCGCCGAGCGAGTTGCCGGCGACGTACAGCCCCATCGCGGCGGCGAGCCCGCGGGGGTGCACCTCGGCGGCGACGTGACCCATGGCGACCGCGATGGCGCAGGCGAGGGCCGCACCGCTCACGCCTCGCAGCGCGACCAGGACAGGGAAGGACGGAGCCGCGGCCGCCGCGAGCGTGAGTAGGACGGCTCCGATCAGGCCGCCGCGGATCAGCCGGACCCGGCCGAGCCGCAGCCCGAGCAGCGTCGCGGGCACGACCAGCAGCGCCAGCGCCCCGGTCGACGCGGAAACGCTGAGGCTCGCCGTCGCCGCGGAGACGCCGAACTCGTCGCTGAGCTCCGGCAGCAGAGGCTGGGTGGCGTAGAGCAGCCCGAAGCCGGCGAGCCCGACCAGCCCCATCGCCAGGTTGAGCCGGCGGAAGCCGGGCGACCCGGGGCGATGCCGGAGGTCGAGCGCGCTCGCCGGTGCGGGACGGACGCTCACGCGCACGACCGTGCCAGGTTCTGTCCCCAGGCTCCACGAGTTGAGACAAGGGCCACGTCGGGCCGCGCGGCGGCCTGCGGTTTGGTCCCCAACCGCAAGAACCCGGCGCCGGATCGTGCGGTTCGTGACCAATCGGTGCGTGTGGACGACGCGTCAGCCCTGGGGCGCGCCGCCCGGCATCTCGACGAGGTCCTTGGCCGGCGGCGCCTTGACGGTGACCGGCTTGCCCCAGTCGTCCATGGTCATCACCATGCCGCCGGAGTCGCCGCTGCCCTGCGCGCCCATCATCGCGCCGAGGTCGAACTCGATCCGCCGCATCAGGTCGGAGTCGTCGAGCCACATGTCGTAGGTGATGGTGTCGGGCATGCCCTTCTGCCACCGCTGCTTCTGCGCCTTCGCCGCCTTCTTGGCGTCGACGGTCAGCACGTAGTGGTCCATCTGCTCGCCCTCGACGTCCTCGGCGCCGACGTACTCGACGTCCTGCAACCCGGCGTCGAACGCCTCGAACGTCGCCAGCGGGTCACCCGTCGTCACCCCGCCGAGATCGCCCAGTGGGCTGTTCGGGTCGTTGGTGTCGATCTTGACGAACTTGCCCTCGGGGGTCATCGGCGGCATCGCGATGTACATGACGCCGTCGAGCATCCGCAGCTCCATCTCGCTGGTGCCCATCTGCGGGATCGACATCGTCATCTGCATGGCGGTCGAGTCGCCGGCGTAGGACACGTCGCCCTCGCCGGTCATCGCCTGCTGGCCGTTGCCGTTGAGCTCCATCGTGACGTGCGCGGACTCGTTCTCGGCGACCGCGGCCTTCATCGCGTCGAGGATCTCGTCCTCGTCGTACCCGCCCTCGGCCTCGGTGTCGGCCTCCGCGGACTCGGACGCGTCCTCGGTCGCGGTGTCACCGGAGTCGGGCGACGCCGACGACGCGGTGTCGCTGCCAGGCGTCTCCTCGGCGCTCTCGGAGCCGTCGCCCCCGCACGCGGCGACCGTCAGGATCAGGACGGATCCGGCGACACCGGACAGGATGCGGGTCAGGACGCGCTGGTTGCGCATGAGGAGTCCCCCTTCGGGCCTAGGGTCGGTGCCAGCGTACGGCGCGGTTCCAGCTGCCGGTAATGACCCGCCGGAGCCACCCGAAACGCGCCGCACGCGGCCCGAAAGCCCGCACACGACACAGCCGACGGAGGGAGTACGACGATGGCGGTACCCGGACGATCCGGCGCGCCGGTCCCCGACAACGCGCCCGAGGAGCTGGCCGCGCGCGAGCTGTTCGCGGTGGACGCCTACCTGCGCGAGTTCGAGGCCCGGGTCGAGGAGGTCGACGCCGCGGGCCACCGGGTGCTGCTGGCCCGCACGGCGTTCTACCCCGGCGGCGGCGGCCAGCCGCACGACGTCGGCACCCTGCGCTGGGGCGACGGCGAGGCGGCGGTGACCAAGGTCGGCCGCGACCGTGAGGCGGCCGGACCGGGCCGGATCTGGCACTGGCTCGACCCCGACGCCGGCCTGCCCGACCCGGGGTCCACCGTCGAGGGCGTCCTCGACTGGGAGCGGCGGCACCTCACCATGCGGACGCACACCGCGCTGCACATCCTGTGCGGGGTGATCTGGGCCGACCACCACGTCGCGGTCACCGGCGGCAACATGGATCCGGGCAAGGGCCGCCTCGACTTCCCGCTGCCGTCGATGTCGGCGGAGTTCGGGCGCCAAGTAGAGGCTCGGATCAACGAGGAGATCGCCAAGGCGCACCAGATCCTCGTCGAGTTCGTCGGCCGCGAGGTCGCCGACGAGGACCAGGCGCTGATCCGCACCGCGGCCAACCTGATCCCCCGCGAGATCGACCCGCTGCGGGTCATCGACATCGTCGGCCTGGACAAGCAGGCCGACGGCGGCACCCACGTGCTCGACACCGCGGAGGTCGGCGGCGTGCGCGTCACCGGCACGGAGTCCAAGGGCAAGGGCAACAAGCGCGTGCGGCTGGAAGTCGTCGATCCTCCCGGCTGATTTCCTGCCTGACCAATCCGCGGGCCGGCGGGTGACGAACCCGGTGCGTGAACCCGACCGAGACACGCCCCCGCGTCGCGGTGGTCGGCGCCGGCGTGTCCGGCCTCACCGCCGCCTATCTGCTCCAGCCCACCCACCACGTGACCCTGTTCGACGCCGACGACCGGCTCGGCGGGCACGCGCACACCCATGACGTTCCCCTGTCCGACGGCTCCGTCGTACCGGTGGACTCGGGGTTCATCGTCCTGAACGACCGGACCTACCCGCTGCTGCGGCGGCTGTTCGGCGAGCTCGGCGTCGAGACCCGGCCGACCGAGATGAGCATGAGCATCAGCTGCGCGGGCTGCGGGCTGAGCTACAAGGGCGGCACCGGCGCGAACGGCATCTTCGCCCAGCGGCGCCGCGCGGTGGACCCGTCCTTCTGGCGGCTGCTGCTCGGCGTGCGCCGCTTCCAGCGGGAGGCGCGCAGGCTGCTCGACGGCCCGGCGGACCCGGAGCTGAGCTACGGGGACTTCCTGGCGCAGCAGGGCTTCGACGCCCACTTCGTCACGCACTACGCGCTGCCGGTGGTCTCCTGCGTGTGGTCGATGGGCCACGCCGACGCGCTCGCCTACCCGGCGGCGTACCTGTTCGCCTTCCTCGACCACCATGGCTTCCTCACCCTCGGCAACGCGCCGACCTGGCACACCGTGGTCGGCGGGTCGCGGGCGTACGTCGGAGCGATCGCGAGCCGTCTCGACGTGGTCCGGACCGGCCACCGGGTGGTGGCGGTGAGTCGCAAGCCCGAGGCGGTCGAGCTCGACGTGCAGCCGCCGGACGGTGGCCCGACCGAGCACCACGGCTTCGACAAGGTCGTGATCGCGACGCCCGCGGACGTCGCGCTCGGGCTGCTCACCGACGCGGACGACGAGGAGCAGGACGTCCTGGGTTCGTTCGGCTACTCGACCAACCTCACCTGGCTGCACCGCGACCGTTCGTTCCTGCCGGCCCCCGACCGGGCGCGGGCGAGCTGGAACTACCGGCTCGAGGACTGTGACACACTCACCGACCGCACCCGTGTCACCTACTGGATGAACCGGCTGCAGGGCCACCCCGAGGCCGACCCGCTGCTGGT
>NZ_CAMPGZ010000208.1 GCF_946885725.1 uncultured Nocardioides sp. | reverse complement strand
CGCGACGAGATCGCCGCCCTGGTCGAGAAGCAGCCCGAAGAGGTCGCGCAACTTCTGCGCGGCTGGCTGGTCGAGGCGGACCGCTGATGACGATGACCGAGGCGCTGCCCGCCGAGGGCCTGCGCAAGGCTGCCGTGCTGCTGGTCCAGCTCGGCCAGGAGAACGCATCGCGCGTGCTCTCGTTCATGTCCGAGGGCGAGGTCGAGGCGATCTCCGCCGAGATCGCCAGCCTGGACGCGCTGAGCGCAGGTGAGACCGAGAGCGTGCTCGCGGAGTTCCGCGATATGACCAGCGCTCAGCTGAACATCATGCGCGGCGGACCAGACTTCGCCCGGGCCCTGCTCACCGAGTCGCTCGGCCCCGAGCGGGCCGACGAGATCATGGGCCGGCTGACCGCGTCGGCGATGAAGCTGCCGTTCCAGTTCCTGCACCGCGCCGACCCGCGCCAGCTGGTGTCGTTCATCCAGGGCGAGCACCCGCAGGTGATCGCCGTGGTGCTCGCGCACCTGCGCAGCGAGAAGGCCAGCATCGTGCTGTCCGGTCTCGACCCGCTGCTGCAGGCCGACGTCGCGCACCGCATCGCGGTCATGGACCAGGCCTCGCCCGACGCACTCCAGCGCGTCGAGGAGCGCCTCGAGCGGAAGATGTCGTCGGTGCTCCAGCCGGCCGAGATGAGCAAGGTCGGCGGCCTCGACCCGCTCATCCAGATCATCAACCGCGCCGACCGTGCCACCGAGCGGCTCATCGTCGACGGCCTCGTCGAGCGCGACCCGGAGCTGGCCGAGGAGGTCAAGAGCCGGATGTTCATGTTCGAGGACATCACCCTCCTCGAGGACAAGGACGTCCAGCTCGTGCTGCGCCAGGTCGACAACGCCGACCTCGCGATGGCGCTCAAGGGCGTCAACGACGAGGTCCGCGCCAAGGTCACCAGCAACATGTCCGAGCGCGCCGCCACGACGCTGCTCGAGGACGTGGAGCTGCTCGGCGCCGTCCTCCTGCGCCAGGTCGAAGAGGCCCAGCAGAAGGTCATCCTCGTCATCCGTCGCCTCGAGGAGTCCGGCGAGATCACGCTGAGGAGGGGCGCCGATGACGAGTACGTCGTCTGAGCCCGTCGTGCTCCGAGACCTCCCGGGCGCTCCGGCGGCCGCCGTAGCGACCACCGACCTGCGCTCCGGCACCTGGACCCGCCTCGGCGCCGGCTCCGTCCTCGGCGACAGCGTCACCGAGTCCACCCTGGAGGCGCTCGCCGAGCGCGCTCGCGCGGCTGGAACCGCGCAAGGGTACGCCGCCGGCTGGGCCGAGGGTCGCCGGCGCGCACAAGAGGAGGCCGAGCGGGCCGCCGCCGAGCGCGCCGCCGTCGAGCAGGAGGCCGCCGCGCGGCTGCGCGCCGACCAGCAGGCACTGGTCGCGACCCTGTCCGACGCCGTCGCCCAGTGCCAGGCCGCGCTCGCCGAGCGCCAAGAGCTGCTCGCCGCCGAGGCGGTCGAGCTCGGGCTCCGCATCGCCGAGGCCGTGGTCGGCCGCGAGCTCGCGGCGATGGACGACGCCGGCGCCGAGGCGTTGCGTCGCGCGCTGGCCGAGGTGCCCCCGACCGTCACCGCCACCGTCCGGCTCCACCCGGCCGACGCCGCGGCGCTGGACCGCACCGTCATCGAGGACCGTCCGGTCACCGTTGTCGCCGACCCGTCGATCGCTACCGGCGGTGCCGTGCTCGAGACCGAGGCGACCACGGTCGACGCCAGTCTCGAGAAGGCGCTCGCCCGCGTGCGGGAGGCCCTGACCTGATGACGACCGTGCTCGATTCCGAGATGCTCGACCGCGTGCTCGCGGCCGCCCGCCCCACCGTGCGCGGTCGGCTCACCGAGCTCAAGGGCCTGCACCTGCTCAGCCGCGGCGTCGACGCCGCCGTCGGCGAGATCCTCGAGATCGACGCGACCGACGGCCCGGTCCTCGCCGAGGTCGTGGCCAGCACGCCCGTCGGGCTGGTCGGCGTGCCCCTCGGCAGCACCCACGGCCTCCGCGCCGGCGCCGCCGTACGAGCCACCGGCTCCCCGCTCACCGTCCCCGTCGGCCGCGCCCTCACCGGCCGCGTGCTCGACGGCCTCGGCCGCCCGATCGACGGCGGCCCCTCGCTCGACGCCCTCGCTCGGGTGTCGGTCGAGAACCAGACTCCCAACGCGCTGCTCCGCGGCCGGGTCGAGACCCAGCTCGGCCTGGGCGTGCGTGCGCTCGACGCACTCGTGCCCTTCGGCCGCGGGCAGCGCGTGGGCATCATGGCCGGCTCCGGCGTCGGCAAGTCGACGCTGCTGTCGATGATCGCCCGCGGCAGCGAGGCCGCGATCTCCGTCATCGCCCTGGTGGGCGAGCGCGGTCGCGAGGTCCGGGAGTTCCTCGAGAACGACCTCGGTCCCGAGGGCCTCGCGCGGTCGGTCGTCGTGGTCGCCACCTCCGACGCGCCGCCGGTCGAGCGGCTGCGTGCGGCGTTCGTCGCGACCCGGATCGCGGAGTGGTTCCGCGACCAGGGCGAGGACGTCGTGCTGATGATGGACAGCCTCACCCGCGTCGCGATGGCCCAGCGCGAGATCGGCCTGTCCGCCGGCGAGCCCCCGGCCACCCGCGGCTACCCGCCGAGCGTCTTCGGTCTGCTGCCGCGGCTGCTCGAGCGCGCCGGACCGGGCGAGGTCGGCAGCATCACCGGCATCTACACCGTCCTCGTCGAGGGCGACGACATGCAGGACCCGATCGGCGACACAGCGCGCTCGATCCTCGACGGTCACGTGGTGCTGTCCCGGCGGCTCGCCACCAGCGGGCACTTCCCCGCCATCGACGTGCTCGAGTCCGTCTCCCGTGTCGTCTCGGCCGTCACCACGCCCGAACAGCGCGGTGACGCCGTCGCCCTGCGCCGCCTGCTCGCCGCCCACCGCGACGTACGCGAGCTCGTCGAGATCGGCGCCTACGTCCCCGGCGGCAACCCCGACGCCGACCGTGCCATCGCACTGCTGCCGCTGGTGGACGAGTTCCTCCGCCAGGACCTCGACGAGCGCAGCAGCGCCGCCGAGACCTGGCAGCGCCTCCACACCCTGCTGGAGACCACATGAGCACCTCCACCAACGGCAAGGTCCACGCCGACGACCGCGGCCTCGCCGCCGTACGCCGCGTCCGCGTCGCCCGCGAGAACGACGCCCGTGTCGGCCTCCAGCGCGCTCTGACCGAGCAGCGCGTCGCCGAGGCTGCCGCGGCCCGTGCCCGCGGCCGACTGGCCGGTGCTCCGACGTTCGGCACCGGCATGCTCGCCGACTTCCAGATGCACCGGATGCTGCTCGAGGCCATGGCCGACGACAAGCGGTCGACCGAGGAGACCGCCGCCGCGAGCGCGCGGATCGCCGACGAGGCGCGGCTGCGCTGGGTCGCCGACCGTACGGCGGTGCAGGTGGCCGACCAGCTGCTCGACCGTCGCCGCGCCGCGCGCGCCGACGAGCGGAGCCGCCGCGAGGCGGCCGAGCTCGACGACCTCGCCGCGACCGCGTGGCTGCGGCGGGCAGGCGAGGAACAGGGGGCCGAGCGATGAGCGTCTCCGACGTCGCGGCCCGCATCCAGCAGCTGCAGGGCCAGTTCGCGATGCTCGACCGCGGCCTCGGCCGCACCGGCGGCGTCGCCGGCGGGCAGGCGTTCGCCCAGGCGCTCACCGCCGCGACCGAGGGTCCGGGCTCGACGACCGGCGTCGACCTCTCCGCCGTCACCGGGCTCACCGACCCCGCGGCCCCGGCCGCCGCCGGTGGTGCCAGCGAGCAGGCCGTGGTGGCCGAGGCGCGTCAGTACCTCGGCATCCCCTACGTCTGGGGCGGCACCGACCCGCAGAAGGGGCTTGACTGCTCCGGCCTCGTGCAGCTCGTCTACAAGAACCTCGGCATCGACCTGCCGCGCGTGTCCTACCAGCAGGCCACCCAGGGCCAGAAGGTCGCCAGCCTCGACCAGGCCCGTCCCGGCGACCTGCTCGCCTTCGGCAGCCCGCGGGTCAACCACATCGCGATCTACATCGGCGACGGCAAGATGATCCACGCGCCGCGGCCGGGCGAGAAGGTCGAGGTCTCCGACGTCTACGCGACTCCCGTCGCCATCCGGCGCATCCTGCCGGACAGCACCACCACGGCGCGCGTCGCCGGGCCTGCCACCGCCGCGTCGGGCGTGCTGAACACGCCGTACTCCGGTCTCTTCCAGGCGGCCGAGCAGAAGTACGGCGTGCCGGCCACCCTGCTCGCGGCCGTCGCCAAGCAGGAGTCCGGCTTCAACGCCAGCGCGGTCAGCCCGGCCGGCGCTCGCGGCCTCATGCAGATCATGCCGGGTACCGCGCAGGGCCTCGGGGTCGACCCGATGCAGCCTGCGCAGGCCGTCGACGGCGCCGCTCGTCTGCTCAAGGACCTGATCGGCCGGTTCGGTCGCGTCGACCACGCGCTGGCGGCGTACAACGCCGGGCCGGGTGCCGTGCTCCGCTACGACGGCATCCCGCCGTACCCCGAGACCCAGCGCTACGTCCCGGCCGTGCTCGGGATCCAGCGCTCGCTGGAGGCCGCCGCATGACCGTCATGCCGATGATGCCGATGATGCCGATGCCGGCGACGCCGAGCGCTGCGATGCCCGACGGCGTGGCCGTGCCGGTGGACGCCGAGGGGAGCTTCGCCGCATTGTTCGCGGCCGTGCTCGGCCAGTCCGAGGTCCCGACCACCACGCCGCAGGGGAACGAGAGCGTCGAGAACGTCGAGAACGTCGAGAACGTCGAGAACGTCGAACAGCCTGAGGTCACTGTGGAGGCGGTTACGGGCGAGCCGACTCCGACGGTCGAGACCACCGTCGAGGAAGAAGAGCCTCCCGCCGAGGCGCTGGTCGATGACGAGGCCGTCGCTCCGACCGTGCCTACTCCGGTGACTCCTCTCCCGGTCGTGGTGCCGGTGCCGGTGACCCAAGCGGAGAGTGGTCTCGACAAGCTCGACCACCCGGCGCCGAGTGGTCGCGTCGGTCTCGACCAGGCGGAGCCGACTCCCGCGACGCGTGGTCTCGACAAGCTCGACCACCCGGCTACGACGGTGAGTGGTCTCGACAGGCTCGACCACCCGATGGTGTCCCCGGTCATTGCGCCGACCTCCGTCACGCCGGCCGCTCCCACCGCGTCTGCCGTCCCGGCCACCGAAGCCGCGCCGGTCTCGCACCCCGTGCTCGACCAGGTGAAGCCGTCGTTCACCAAGCTGGTCAGCGGTCCCGAGGGCGTGCACCGGATGACGCTGCGGCTGCACCCGGCCGACCTGGGCGAGATCCACCTGACCGTGCGAGTCCAGGGCGACACCGTCGAGGTCACCGTCGCCGCGAGTCCCGAGGCGCGTGCGGTGCTCGCCGACAACCAGGGCGAGCTGCGCGGCCTGCTCGACGCCGTCGGGCGCACCGCCGGGCAGATCACCTTCCGCGACCTGCCTGGCACGGCTCCGGTTCTCGCACCGACGTTGCCGGCGAACCCCGACGGGCAGTCGCAGGCGTCGTACCAGCAGCAGGGTCTCGACCAGGGCGCGACCGGCCAGCGTGACGGAAACGGTCACAACCCGGGCCGTCCTGCCGATCAGTCAGCCAGCAGTCCTCCGGACGGCCTCAGCGGCGTGCCCGCCGAGCCCCGTCCGACCACCACCACGAGCACCATCAGGTCCGCCGGCCTCGGCCGCGGCGGCCTCGACGTGAGGATGTAGCACCGATGTCCGTACCCGCCATCGAGTCGTTCGGCACCACGACGACCCCGCAGCCTGCGACGACAGCGTCGTCCACCACCCAGATGGACAAGGACCTGTTCCTCAAGCTGATGGTCACGCAGCTGAAGAACCAGGACCCTCTGAACCCGCAGGACTCCTCTGAGTTCTTGGCACAGACCGCCCAGTTCACCTCACTCGAGAAGCTCGAGGAGGTGGCCACCCACAGCTCGCAGGCACTGGCCGCTCAGATGGCCTTCGGTGCCAGCAACCTCGCCGGACGCACGGTGACGTACGTCGGTGAGGACGGCACCACCGAGGCCACCGGCCGGGTCGACTCGGTCCGCTTCGCGGCGACCGGACCCGTCCTGTCCGTCGGCGGCGTCGACGTACCGATCGCCAACGTCGTCACGGTCGCGGCCTGACGTCCTGCCTCGCCGAGGCGCCCACCACCACGCAGCACCACCCCCACCACGTAGCAGCACCCCGCAGCACCCCGCATCCCGAAGGGAAACCACCACCATGCTCCGCTCGCTCTTCTCCGCCATCTCGGGCCTCCGCGCGAACCAGACCATGCTCGACGTGACCGGCAACAACATCGCCAACGCCAACACCGTCGGCTTCAAGGCCAGCAACGTGCTGTTCCAGGACACGCTCAGCCAGATGCTCACCGCGGGCGCGGCCCCGGCCGGCGCGCAGGGCGGCCAGAACCCGATGCAGATCGGCCTCGGCGTCCAGGTCGGCGGCGTGACCACCAACTTCAACCAGGGCTCGGCGCAGGTCACCAACCGCGCGACGAACCTGATGATCTCCGGCGACGGCTTCTTCGTGATCAACCGCGGCGGCGAGAACATGTACACCCGCAACGGCGCCTTCAACTTCGACAGCGAGGGCAACCTGGTCACCGTCGACGGCGACCTGGTGCGTGGCTACCAGGCCGCGGCCGACGGCAGTGTCTCCACAGCCGGTGCGCCCACCAACATCACGATCCCGGACATGGTCAACGAGAACCTCGACCCGGCGCTGCGCTCGTACCAGATCGGCAACGACGGCATGATCACCGGCATCTACGCCGACGGCGCCAAGAAGCCGCTGTTCCAGATCGCCATCGCCAACTTCGCCAACCCCGAGGGTCTGACCAAGATCGGCGACACGTCGTTCCGTGAGGGCGTCAACTCCGGCACCCCGCAGCTCGGCGCCGCCGGCACCGGTGCCCGCGGCGAGCTGATGAGCGGCTCGCTGGAGATGTCGAACGTCGACCTCGCCCAGGAGTTCACCAACCTGATCATCGCCCAGCGCGGCTTCCAGGCCACCTCGCGCGTGATCACCACCTCGGACCAGGTGCTCGAGGAGCTCGTCAACATCAAGCG
>NZ_CAMPGZ010000207.1 GCF_946885725.1 uncultured Nocardioides sp. | reverse complement strand
GTCTCCGAGGAGGTCACCGGCATCGACCTGGTCCGCGAGATGTTCCGCATCGCCGCCGGCGAGGAGCTCGGCTACGACGACCCCGAGATCCGCGGCCACTCCATCGAGTTCCGCATCAACGCCGAGGACGGCGGTCGCAACTTCATGCCCGCACCCGGCACGCTCACCCGCTGGCACCAGCCGTCCGGTCCGGGCGTCCGCCTCGACGGCGGCTACGACCAGGGCGAGACCGTGCCCGGCTCGTTCGACTCCCTGGTGGCCAAGCTCATCGTCAGCGGCCGCGACCGCACCCAGGCGCTCGAGCGCTCGCGCCGCGCGCTCGACGAGTTCGTCGTGGAGGGCATGCCCACGGTGATCCCGTTCCACCAGGCGGTTGTCTCCGACCCGGCGTACGTCGCCGCGTCCAACCCGACCGGCGAGGGATCGTTCGACGTCTACACCACCTGGATCGAGACCGACTTCGACAACAAGATCGAGCCGTACGGCGGCGAGGTCGCCGAGACCCCCGAGCCCGAGGAGCGGCAGGCCGTCGCCGTCGAGGTCGGCGGCCGCCGCATCGAGGTCGTGCTCCCGGCCGGCCTTGGCGGGATCGCCGCTGCCGGTGGCGGCGCGAAGAAGCCCAAGCGCGCCAAGAGCAAGAAGGCCGGCGCGGCCGTCAGCGGTGATGCGGTCACCTCGCCGATGCAGGGCACGATCGTCAAGGTCGCCGTCGAGGAGGGCCAGCAGGTCGCCGAGGGCGACGTCATCGTCGTGCTCGAGGCGATGAAGATGGAGCAGCCGCTCAAGGCCCACAAGGCCGGCACCGTCACCGGCCTCGACGCCGAGGTCGGCGGCTCGGTCACCAGCGGCGCCGTCGTCTGCGAGATCAAGGACTGAGCCGGCTGCGCGTCCACGTCCTCGTCTTCGACGCATTCGGAGGAGGCGGCGTCGCGCGCACCGTCGTCAACCTGGCCAACCACCTCGCGGCCGACCACGACGTCACGCTGCTGAGCCTGTTCCGCAGCCGGCGGGTGCCACGCTTCGCGCACCACCCGCGGCTGACCGTGCGGGTGCTGCACCCGACGCCGCGGCGGCGTAGCGCGCTCCGCGCCGAGCTGGCGGCACGGCCGAGCCGGCTCCGCCCCGCCCCTGCCGAGGGCGGCCGGATGAACCACCTCACCGACCTCGTGCTGCGCCGCGCTCTGGCCGACGTTACGGACGGCGCGCTGCTCTCGACCCGTCCGTCGCTGCACCTCGCCGCGCTGCAGCTGCGCCCGTCCAGCGACGTACCCGTCGTCGGGCAGGACCACGGGCACTTCGAGAACCGCTTCGCCCCGGACCGGTCCACCGCCGTCCTCGACCACGCCATCCCCCGCCTCGATGCGTTCACGGTGCTGACCGCCGCCGACGCCGACGACTACCGCACGCGTTTTCCCGAGGCCGCGTGCCGGATCCACCATGTGCCCAACGCGCTGCCCTGGCCGGTGGCCGGGGAGCCGGCGCTGCTCGATGCCAAGGTGGTCGTGACGGCCGGTCGCCTCGACGCGGCCAAGGGGCACGCACGCATGATCCGTGCGTTCGCGCCGGTCGCCGCGGCGCATCCCGACTGGCAGCTGCACGTGTACGGCGCCGGTCCCGAGGACCGCCGGCTCGAGGCGCAGATCGAGGAGCTCGGCCTGACCGACTCGGTCCGGCTGATGGGCTACTCGCTCGACCTGCGCAGCGTGCTGGCGAGCGCGGCGGTCTACGCGCTCACCTCCCACACCGAGAGCTTCTCGATGTCGCTGATCGAGGCGATGAGCGTCGGGCTGCCGACCGTCGCCATGGACTGCCCACGCGGGCCGCGCGAGATCGTCCGCGACGGCGAGACCGGGTTCCTCGTGCCCGACGGCGGCGAGAGGGCGTTCAGCGATGCACTGCTCCGCCTGGTCGAGGACGATGATCTGCGCCGCCGGATGGGCGCGGCCGCGCTCGAGCGTTCGCACCGCTGGTCGATGGACGAGGTCGGCGCACGGTGGGTCGAGCTGTTCAGGCAGGTCGGCGGATGAGAAGCACGCATGACGGACGCCACGACGGCGCCGGACCCGGGCGCACTAGCCTGCCACCCATGTTCTCCAAGGTGCTGGTGGCCAACCGGGGCGAGATCGCGATCCGGGCGTTCCGTGCCGCCTACGAGCTCGGGGCGAAGACCGTCGCGGTCTTCCCCTACGAGGACCGAGGCTCGGAGCACCGGCTCAAGGCCGACGAGGCGTACGAGATCGGCGAGCGCGGCCACCCGGTGCGGGCCTACCTCGACCCCGACGGGATCGTCGCGACGGCTGTGCGGGCGGGCGCGGACGCGGTGTACCCCGGCTACGGCTTCCTGTCGGAGAACCCCCGGCTGGCGGAGGCGTGCGCCAACGCGGGCATCACGTTCATCGGCCCGACCGCCGACGTGCTCACACTGACCGGCAACAAGGCCCGCGCCATCGCCGCGGCCAAGGCGGCCGGCGTACCCACGCTCGCGTCGGTCGAGCCGTCCACCGACGTCGACGCCCTCGTCGAGGCCGCCTCGGAGATGCCCTACCCGCTGTTCGTCAAGGCCGTCGCCGGCGGCGGCGGCCGCGGCATGCGCCGCGTCGACGAGCCCGGTCCCGACAACGCGCTGCTGCGCGAAGCCGTCGAGACCTGCATGCGCGAGGCCGAGGGCGCGTTCGGCGACCCGACCGTCTTCATCGAGCAGGCCGTGGTCGACCCGAGGCACATCGAGGTGCAGATCCTCGCCGACGGCGAGGGCGAGGTGATCCACCTGTTCGAGCGCGACTGCTCGGTGCAGCGCCGGCACCAGAAGGTCGTCGAGATCGCCCCCGCGCCGAACCTGCCGCAGGAGCTGCGCGAGCGGATGTGCGCCGACGCGGTGCGGTTCGCGCGCGAGATCGGCTACCGCAACGCCGGCACCGTGGAGTTCCTGCTCGACCCGCAGGGCAACTACGTCTTCATCGAGATGAACCCGCGCATCCAGGTCGAGCACACCGTGACCGAGGAGGTCACCGACGTCGACCTCGTGCAGTCGCAGATGCTGATCGCGTCGGGCTCGACGCTCGCGGACCTCGGACTCTCGCAAGACACCGTGCAGCTGCGCGGCGCCGCACTGCAGTGCCGGATCACCACCGAGGACCCCGCCAACGGGTTCCGCCCCGACACCGGCAAGATCACGACCTACCGCTCCCCCGGCGGTGCGGGCGTCCGGCTCGACGGCGGTACGACGTACACCGGCGCCGAGGTGTCCGCGCACTTCGACTCGATGCTCGCCAAGCTGACCTGCCGCGGGCGCAACTTCGCGACGGCCGTCGACCGCGCGCGGCGGGCCGTCGCCGAGTTCCGGATCCGCGGCGTCGCGACGAACATCCCGTTCCTGCAGGCGGTGCTCGACGACCCGGACTTCCGCGCGGGGCGCGTGACCACGTCCTTCATCGAGGACCACCCGCACCTGCTGACCGCGCGCTCGTCGGCCGACCGCGGCACCCGGCTGCTCACCTACCTCGCCGACGTGACCGTCAACCAGCCGTACGGCGCCGCGCCCGTGTCGATCGACCCGGTCAGCAAGCTGCCCGACGTCGACCTGTCCGTGCCCGCGCCCGACGGCACCCGCCAGGCGCTGCTCTCGCTCGGTCCGGAGAAGTTCGCGCAGGCGCTGCGCGAGCAGACCGCCGTCGCGGTCACCGACACGACGTTCCGCGACGCGCACCAGTCGCTGCTCGCCACGCGCGTGCGCACCCGCGACCTGCTCGCCGTCGCCGGCCACGTCGCGCGCACCACTCCGCAGCTCTGGTCGCTCGAGGCCTGGGGGGGTGCGACGTACGACGTCGCGCTGCGGTTCCTGTCCGAGGACCCCTGGGAGCGACTGGCCGCGCTGCGCCAGGCGGTGCCCAACATCCAGCTGCAGATGCTGCTGCGCGGCCGCAACACCGTCGGCTACACGCCGTACCCGACCGAGGTCACCCAGGCCTTCGTCGAGGAGGCCGCCGCGACCGGCATCGACGTGTTCCGCATCTTCGACGCGCTCAACGACGTCGAGCAGATGCGGCCGGCGATCGAGGCGGTGCGCGCCACGAACACCACGCTGGCCGAGGTCGCGCTCTGCTACACCGGCGACCTCTCCGACCCGGGGGAGAAGCTCTACACGCTCGACTACTACCTGCGGCTGGCCGAGCGGATCGTCGACGCCGGCGCGCACGTGCTCGCGATCAAGGACATGGCCGGGCTGCTGCGTGCGCCCGCCGCGCGCACGCTGGTGACCGCGCTGCGCGAGCGGTTCGACCTGCCGGTGCACCTGCACACGCACGACACTCCTGGCGGTCAGCTCGCGACGCTGCTCGCGGCGATCGACGCCGGGGTCGACGCGGTCGACGCGGCCAATGCCGCGGTCGCCGGCACGACCAGCCAGCCGGCGCTGTCCGCACTGGTCGCGACGACCGACCACACCGAGCGCGCGACCGGGCTCGACCTCGCGGCCGTCAACGCGCTGGAGCCGTACTGGGAGGCGACCCGCCGCGTCTACGCGCCGTTCGAGTCCGGGCTGCCCGCGCCGACCGGCCGGGTCTACACCCACGAGATCCCCGGCGGCCAGCTCTCCAACCTGCGCCAGCAGGCGATCGCGCTCGGTCTCGGCGAGAAGTTCGAGCAGATCGAGGACATGTACGCCGCGGCCAACGACATCCTCGGCAACATCGTCAAGGTGACGCCGTCGTCCAAGGTGGTCGGCGACCTCGCGCTGCACCTGGTGGCGGTCGGCGCCGACCCGAAGGAGTTCGAGGCCGAGCCCGGGAAGTTCGACGTACCCGACTCGGTGATCGGCTTCCTCAACGGCGACCTCGGCGACCCGCCGGGCGGCTGGCCCGAGCCCTTCCGCACCAAGGCGCTCGAGGGCCGCCAGCTCAAGCCCGTCGTCGCCGAGCTCGACGACGAGCAGCGCCGCGGCCTCGCCGAGGACCGGCGCGGGACGCTCAACACGCTGCTGTTCCCCGGTCCGACGAAGGAGTTCCGCGAGTCGCGCGAGAAGTACGGCGACGTGTCGGTGCTGCCGACCCGCGACTACCTCTACGGCCTGCGCGCGGGCGAGGAGCACCAGGTCGAGCTGCAGGAGGGCAAGCGGCTGATCTTCGGTCTTCAGGCGATCAGCGAGCCCGACGAGCGCGGTATCCGCACCGTGCTGTGCACGATCAACGGGCAGCTCCGGCCCGTCAACGTGCGCGACCGGTCGGTCGAGTCCGACGCCCCGTCAGCAGAGCGCGCCGACCCGTCGAACCCCGGCCACGTGGCCGCCCCGTTCGACGGCGTGGTGAGCGTCGTGGTCGAGCCGGGCGACACCGTGGAGGCGGGCGCGACCGTCGCGACGATCGAGGCGATGAAGATGGAGGCCTCGATCACCGCGCCGGTCAGCGGCACCGTCGAGCGGGTCGCCCTGTCCGGCACCCAGCAGGTGGACGGCGGCGACCTGGTGCTCGTGCTGAAGCCCGCCTGATCAGGCGGTCGCCGGGAGCCCGGCCGGGATCTCGGCGCCGGCCACGAACGACGTGACCGCGTCGACCACCGCCGGGTCGGCGAGCAGTCGCCGGTGCCCGAGCCCGTGCGTGGTGAGCAGCCGCGCGTCGGGCAGGCACTCGACGAGCCGGACGCTCTCGTCGTACGACGTCTGCCGGTCGCCCCGGTCGTGCACGACCAGCGTCGGCACCGGCTCGACCTCGCCGGCGAGGAAGGTCAGGTCGAACTCCTCGGTCGGCAGCCCGACCCGCCGGGCGACTGCCTTGTCGACGAGCTCGCGGGTGCGCGGCGACAGGCCGAGGTGGTCGGCGAACGGGGTGAACGCGCTGTCATAGCTGCCCAGCGGCGCCAGCAGCGCCAACCGGTCGGTGCCGAGCCAGCCGTGCCGCACCGCCAGGAGCGTCGCGACCGCGCCCATCGAGTGCGCCACGACGGCGGCGGCGGGGCCGAACCGGGTCGCGACGTCGTCGAGCGACCGGCCCAGCTCCACGCCGTTGCTCGTGTGCGAGCCGCGCGCACCGGGACCGGAGTCGCCGTGCGACAGGCCGTCGAAGAGCACGACGCGGTGGCCGCGTTGCACCAGCGGCTCGACGAAGCCGGCGAGCTGGCTGCCGCGTCCCGCCCAGCCGTGGACGAGGTAGACGACCGGACCGTCGCCCCAGGTGTGGCCGCGCACGACCGAGCCTTGGGACGGCTGCTCGAACGGCGCGCCACCGGCGGGCAGCGGGACCGGCCTGGGACCCGGCGGGAGCCGGAACCAGGTGCGGGTCGCGGCGGCCGCGGCCAGGGGTGGTGCGACCCGGTCGGCGACGCGCAGTGCGGCGGAGAGAATACGAACGTTCGTGCTTTTCTTGGTCGAGATCGAGGCCATGTCGGCTCCTCCGTGGATGGGGTCGGTTGTTCAGCTCTCGGCGCCGGCGGCCGCGAGCAGCGACTCGAACGCCTTCTGCGTCCGTGCGTCCGCGTCGGCAGCGCGCAGCAGACGGGCGGCGTGGTGGTGACCGAGCATCAGCGCGTGCAGCTCGAACGCGAACTGCTCGGTGTCGAGGTCGGCGCGGAAGTCGCCCTCCGTGACCGCGGTCCCGGCGACGGTGGCGAGCAGCTCGAGCCAGTCGCGCTCGTTGGCCACGAGCGCGTCGCGCAGCGGGCCCGGCCGGTCGTCGAGCTCGGCCGCGGCGGCGACGAAGATGCAGCCGGCGTCCATGCTCTGCCGCGCCCAGACCAGCCAGCGGTCGAACACCGCGCGCACGCGGGCCTCGCCGCGGGGAGCGGCCAGGGCCGGGCGCACGACCACGTCGACGAACCGCTGCCGGGCGCGCTCCATCGTCTGCAGCTGGAGCTGCTCCTTGGAGCGGAAGTGCGCGAACAGGCCGCTCTTGCTCATCTCGACCTGGTCGGCGAGACCGCCGATGCTCAGGCCGGCGAACCCGACCCGCGCCGCAACCTGGACCGCCTCGTCCAGGATGGCTGCGCGCGTCATCTCGCCCTTGCCGCCCATGGACGCAAAATTAGCACGACCGTTCGTTTCGCGACCAGAGGTTAGCCCGAGCGGACTGGTCCACCGGCGTCCGGCCTGCGCCGAGGTCAGCGTGCAGAGTCGATCGCGAACCAGTTCGAGCGCAGGCCGAACGCCCAGCGGAAGCTGTCGCCACTGATCGTGCGGTCCGCCTTTGTTCCATCCAG
>NZ_CAMPGZ010000206.1 GCF_946885725.1 uncultured Nocardioides sp. | reverse complement strand
ACCGCGTACGCCCTTCGTGATCGGCCTCGCCGGATCGGTCGCGGTCGGCAAGTCGACCACCGCCCGCGTGCTCCAGCAGATGCTCGCCCACTGGCCCGAGCACCCCACCGTCGCGCTGGACACCTCCGACGTCTTCCTGCTGCCCAACGCCGAGCTCGAGCGCCGCGGCATCCTCCACCGCAAGGGCTTCCCGGAGTCCTACGACCGCAAGGCGCTGCTCCGCTTCGTGATGGACATCAAGTCCGGCAAGGACGAGGTGGAGGCGCCGACGTACTCCCACCTCGTCTACGACGTCCTCCCCGACGAGAAGGTCGTCGTCAAGCGCCCCGACATCGTCATCCTCGAGGGCCTCAACGTGCTGCAGCCAGCGCGCGTGCGCGAGGACGGCCGCACCGGCCTGGCGCTGAGCGACTTCTTCGACTTCTCCGTGTACGTCGACGCGGCGACCGACGACATCCGGCGCTGGTACGTCGAGCGGTTCCTTCGGCTTCGGGAGACCGCCTTCCGCAACCCGGCGTCCTACTTCGCGAAGTACGCCGCGCTCACCGTCGACGAGGCCATCGACGAGGCACACCGGATCTGGGACACCATCAACGGGCCCAACCTCAAGCAGAACATCCAGCCCACGCGCAGCCGCGCGACGCTCGTGCTGCGCAAGGCCGCCGACCACTCCGTGCGGTTCGTGCGGCTGCGCAAGCTCTGACCGGACGCTGCGGTTTGGTCCCCAACCGCAACGTCCCGGCGCTGGAACATGCGGTTTGGTCCCCAACCGCAAGATCCCGGCACCGGGACCTGCAGTCTTTGACCAATCGATGCGACTACCGGACTCCGGTGACGAGCGCCTGCGACTCCACCACGCCGACGTCGGCCGACCAGGTCGCGCCCAGCGCGTCCAGGTCGCCCATCGGCGTGCCGTTGTAGGACCACGACAGGTTCCAGGTGCTGGTCGCCGTCACGGTGTTGCTGCCCGCCCGGATGAACTGCAGCACGCAGTCGGACGCGGCACCCGGTTGCCACGGGGTGCCGGCGTCGGCGCAGGTGACCGCACCGGCGTTGTCGCCGACGTAGGTGACCTCGCCGAGCCTCGCCTGGACCGTCGCCGAGTTGCCGCCGGCCTCCGCGGTCACCTCGCCGGACTCGGCGCGGTCCTCCTGCCAGAACCAGGTGTCGAGGTTGACCAGCGTGGCGGCGTCCGCGGCGCGCTTCGGGTTGTAGTCGAAGGCCGGCTCCGGCATCTCCATGGCCTCCTGGGCGGCCATGAGCAGCACCTCCGGCGGTACGTCGGGAACCGGCGGGGTCTCGCCGGGCTGGACGTACACGTCGGGGTTCTCGTCGAAGTAGTTCTGGGCGTACTTGGTGAACTCGTCGTAGTTGTCGAACATCCCGTCGAGCATCGAGCAACCGGGGAAGTACCAGTGACCCTTGGTGTCGTCCTTGTACTTCTCGTAGCCGGCGTTGGGCTCCCACGTCCCGCGGTCGGCGTCGCGGCTGCCGGCGCCGTTGATCTCGTTGCTCTGGATGCCCTCGTAGTACTCCTTGCCGGTCCAGCCCTCGTACCACTTGCACGGCGTCGGCACGCTCACGCTGGTCGAGCCGCCGCCCGGCGAGCCGTCCGACCCGCCCCGCACGAAGTCGCCGTAGACGCTCACGACGACCGTGTTGCCGTCCGACTGCGGCTTGTCAGGCGTGCACGCGATGCCGCCTCCACCACAGCCTGCGGCGGCCGTTGACAGCACCGCCCCCGAGACGGTCACCCCGGCGGCGACGGCCAGGACCGACGAAACCCGCGCGGCACGGCTCAGCATGGTTCCTCCAGCGTGGTGTAGTCGGTGACCTTCCAGGCGTTGGTGCCACCGGAGTTCAACGTGACGCGCCCCTTGGCCCGCTGCAGCCCTTCGACGGGTCGCTTCTTGCCGTCCTTCACCAGGCGCAGCCGAGACGCGTCGGTGCAGAGGTCGAGGACGACCACGCGGTCGTTGCCGCCGTTGACGCTGACGTCGATGGCGGTCGGCCCGGCGTAGCGCAGGTCGTTGTTGCGGAGGTAGGCCACGGTGTTGCGCAGGGTCGGCATCAGCGGCTCACCAGCCACCTTGCGCAGCTCGGAATTGATCTTGGCGGTGCGGCTCAGCTTTCGCAGGCCGTGCTCGTACGTGACGTACGCCGCCAGCGCGTCGCGCTGGGACCCCCTCACCTCCGGGAGCGAGCCGAACGACAGCTCGACGTCGGGGTAGTCGCCGGCGAGCTCGCCGCTGTCCTCGGAGTCGGCCGGAGGCGTCTCGGACGGGGGCTCGGACGAGGAGCTCGACTCGTCACCCAGCGTCGGCGGGTCGGTCGTGGTCTCGCCGCCGCCACCCCCGCAGGCGGTCAGGCACAGCGCCAGCGCGGCCGTTGCTGCCGCGTGGTGAAGCCTCATCGACGAACTCCCCCGATCGGACGACTGGCCGTCCGAGGAGGCTGCCCCGAGCACGGCCGGCGTCCAAGGTAAAGGACTTCGAGGTTCCGCGTCGACCCGGAGTCAAGACAAATCGGTCGCGGCGGCCGGGGTCCGTTGCTTGGATGGCGCCATGGAGACCCGACCCCTCGACCCGGCCGACGACGCCGCAGTGACGCGGTTCCACCAGATCCTGTGGCGCGCCGAGAAGGAGGACGGCCGCCCCTGGAACCCGATGTGGACCCACGACGAGTTCGTCGGCATGGTGCGCACGCCGATCAAGGAGCGCCGGATTGTGACCGTGGCCGCCTACGACGGCGACGAGATGGTCGGCGTCGGGTTCCACATGCTGTCCGACCTCGACAACCTCGACACCGCCTGGTCGTTCGTAGCGGTGGAGCCCGAGCTCCGCGGCCGCGGCATCGGGGGCGTTGTGCTCGACGCTCTGATCGAGGTGGCCCGCGCCGAGGGCCGCACACAGCTGCTCGGCGGCGCCGGCGTCCCGTTCGAGCAGCGCGAGTCCTCGCCGATCATCGACTGGGCGAAGCGGCACGGCTTCTCCGTCGCCAACACCGAGATCCAGCGCAACCTCGAGCTCCCGGTCGACGGAGACCTGCTCGACGAGATCGAGCGCGAGGTGCGGGAGAAGGCCGAGGGCTACGAGATCCGCACCTTCGTCGGCCCGCTGCCGGACGAGGTGCTGGCGTCGTACGCCGACCTGTCCAACATCTTCATGCTCGAGGCGCCGATGGGCGACGTGGACGTCGAGGCCGGAAGGTCGACGCCGGAGTCGCTCCGCGAGCAGGACGAGTCGATCGTCGCGATGGGACGCACCCGCTACTCCGCCCTCGCGCTGAAGGACGGTGTCGTCGTCGCGCACAGCGACATCGGCACGTCGAAGGGGGACGAGGAGGCGCACCAGTGGGGCACCCTCGTGCACCCCGACCACCGCGGCCACCGGCTCGGCGCCGCCGTCAAGGTCGCCAACCTGCGCAACCTGATGCGGCACGACCCGGCCACCAAGCGCATCGTCACCACGAACGCCGAGACCAACGCCTGGATGGTGGCGATCAACGAACGACTGGGCTTCGTGCCGGTCGCCGTCGTCCCCACCTTCAAGCGGAGGCTTACGCTCTGACCCGTGTCTGCTCGGGTCGAGATCCTGCACTGGAACGACGTCCACGCCCGCTTCGACGCCCTCGCGCGGCTCAGCGCGCGGGCGCGCGAGATCCGGGCGACCGCACCGCACCCGGTGCTGCTGCTCGACGGCGGTGACGTCGAGGACACCTCGGTCCGGCTCTCCGCGATGACGTACGGCGTCGCCGGATGGCGGCTGCTCCGTGCCGCCGGGGTCGACGCCGCCGTCGTCGGCAACGGCGGGCTGCTGCGCTACGGCCCAGCCGCCCTGCCCCGCTACGCCGACGCGCTCGGCTCGCCGCCACTGGTGTGCGACCTCGAGACCGCCGACGGGCAGGTGCCCGAGGGCACCGCACGCGGACGCCTGCTCGACGCCGGCGACGTCCGGGTCGGCGTGGTGGGCATCACCGACTACTACGCCCAGTACGACACGCTCGGACTCCGTGAGCGTGGCCGGGTGACCGCCGTACGCGAGGCGGCTCTCGGGCTGCGTGACGAGGGCGCCGACGTCGTCGTGCTGCTCAGCCACGCCGGCGTGCACGCGGACCGCGCGATCAGCTGGGCGCTGAAGGGCGCGGTCGACCTGATCGTGGGTGGGCACACCCACCACCTCCTGCGGGAGGGCGACCGCGACGAGGGCGTGCCGATCGGGCAGGCGGGCTGCTTCGGCGAGCACCTCGGCCGCATCGTCCTCGACGTCGATCGCGGCGCCGACCGGCCTGTCCGTGTCGTCGACATGACCGTCGAGGACGTCGGCCAGGACGCCCCTGCCGACCCCGCGGTGCTCGCCGAGCGCCGGCGCGCGGAGGAGGACCTCGAGGCGTGGCTCGACGAGCCGGTCGGCCACCTCGACGAGGAGGCACCGCACGACCTCACCGGCCGCAGCCACGCCGCGGAGGTGGTGCTGACGGCCCTGCTCGACCGGTTCCCCGCCGACGTAGGCGTGCTGATCGCCGCGCACTGCACCGACGGTCTGCCCGCCGGCCCGGTGCGTCGCCGCGACGTCTGGGCGGCGACGAGCTCACCCGGCAACCCCGCGACCGGCAGCGTCACCGGGGCGGAGCTGCGGACGATGCTGATGCGCGGCTGGAGCGAGGACTACGCCGCGCACGCGCCGCGCACGTTCCGGCACCGCCCGTTCGGCCGGCTGCAGACGGTCGGGATCGACGAGTGCGACGGCGTGCTGCACGTCGGCGGCGAACCGCTCCGCGACGAGCGCCGCTACTCCGTGACGGCCTCGGACCTGGAGCTGGCGCCGTACGGCGGTCTGCTGACGGCCGCACCGGACGACGCGCGCCACGACAGCAGCGTGATCCTCCCGGAGGTGCTGGAGGCCTGGCTCAGTCGAGCTTCCGCATCAGGCTCACGTGACGCTCGACGGGCTTGAAGCCCAGCGCCTCGTTGATCGCGATCATGTTGTCGTTGACCTCCGCGTTCATCGTGTACACGCGGTCGCGGTCGGTCTCCTCGGCGAGCACCCAGCGCAGGTTGGCCACCTTGGTCGCCATGCCCAGCCGGTGCCCGCGGTGCTCCGGCGCGACCAGCGTGCCCCACTGGAAGATCATCCCGGGGTCGTGGCACGGCACGACGAGCTCGGTGTAGGCGACCGGCCGGCCGGTCCTGTCGAGCGCGACCGTCGTGTACTTCACCCGCCCGGCCTCCTCCAGCCTGGCCTCGTCGGCGCGGATCCGCTCGACGTCGAGCACCTCCTGCTCGAGCTGGACCTCGCCGGACGGGGCCTCGACCATGAGCGACCCGACGAGCTCGCCGAACTCTTCGACGATGTCGTCCGGCACCGGCCCGCGGAACTGCCGCAGCTCGTAGTTCTGGTGGTGCGGCGCAGCCTCCGCCTCGAGCCGGTCGAGGAGCCCCTCGGGGAGCGGCAGCGGGAGCACGCGCACGATGTCGCACATGTCGAACGACCAGCCGCGGGCGTAGGCGAAGTCGGCGTCCGGGTGACCCCGGCCGTCCTCGGGGAACGAGTAGGGCACGTGGGTGTCCGACAGGATCTGCTTCCGGCCGGCCCGCGCGCACTCCGCCACCAGGTGCTCGAGCATCGCCGAGCCGTAGCCGCGGCGCCGGTGGGCGGGCGGCACCCACGGCCTCAGGAACGCCAGGTGCGTGTTGTCCTTCAGCGGCAGTGTCATCATGCCCACCGTGACCACGACGCCGTCGACCGTGCCCAGCCACGGGTGGCTGGACTCACCGGGGCGCGACGCGGTCAGGTCGACGCGCATCTCGTGGAGCTGCCAAGGCGCGGCGTGCGGACGCTCGAAGGTGTCGGCCTCGTAGTAGGCCGCGTGATACGCCTTGAGCGCCGCCTCGTCGTGCGGGTCGAGCGCGGTGATCTCCAGCTCAGACATCCCGCTGCACCTCCACGCAGCGCTCGACCTCGCGGTACCCCAGCCGCTCGTTGACAGCGTTCATCGCAGCGTTCACGCCAGCGTTGCCGGTCATCAGGATCCGGCACTCCGGGAACGCCTTGCGGATCGCCTGGTGGTTGGCGATCTTCATCGCCAGGCCGAGGGCGTGCCCGCGGTGCTCGGGCAGCACCAGCGTGCCGCTCTGGAAGCCGCGGGTCGGCGCGTGCGCACCGATCACCGCCTCGGTCAGGCCGGCCATCGTGCCGTCCGGGGCGATGGCGGCGACCGCGAACACGTGCCGGCCGATCTTGCGGTTCTGCGCCTCGCCGTCGCGCACGCGCTTCTCGTCCCACACCTCCGGCTCGAGCTCGAGCTCGCCGCTGGGCGCCTCGTCGTTGAAGGCCTCGTTGAGGCGGCAGAACTCCTCGACCAGCTCCTCCGGTACGGCGTCGTCCCAGGCGACCAGCGTGTAGCCCTCGCTGCGCGCGGCGGCCTCCTGCGCCAGCATCGGCCAGGTCACCTCGGTCTCGACCAGGTCGACGATCTTGATGCCTTCCTCGATGGCCTCCGTGAACCCGGTCGCTCGCGCGAACGCCAGCGCCGGCCCGTCGGCACCGGACGGCACGTAGGTCTCGGCCACGACCGTGCGACGGCCTTCAGCGCGGGCACCCTCGACCGCGACCTCGACCAGGGAGCGCCCGATGCCGCGGCGCTGGGCGTCCGGATGCACGTGGAGGTCGAGGAAGCAAAGGTGCGTGTTGTCGAGCGTGGGGAAGTTCAGGTAGGCCCGGCCGACCATCCGGTCGCCGTCGTACGCCCCCAGCATGCGGTTGCGGAAGCCCGGCCGGCCGCCGTCGGCGTACGCCACGCGCGCGCTCTCGTAGGGCGTGTAGAAGTCGTACGGTCGGTAGGCGTCCTCGGCCGCCTTGCCGACGAGCCAGAACTGGCGGAGCTGGTCCTCGTCGGACCGGTCGATATCCCGGATGTCCACCGGCTCAGGGTAGGTGCGGGCGTACCGCACCGCACCTGGATTCCTGGCTCAGAGGGCCAGGCGGGTGCGGACCACCTCGGCGAGGCGCTCGGCCACGACGCGGGCCTGCTCGGCGGTGCCGGCCTCGACCATGACGCGGACCAGCGGCTCGGTGCCGGAGGGGCGGAGCAGGATCCGGCCGGTGTCGCCGAGCTCGGCCTCGGCCTCGGCGACCGCCGCGGCGACGAGGGCGTCCTCGTCGGTGCGGGACTTGTCGACGCCGGGGACGTTGACGAGCACCTGCGGGAGGCGGGTCATCACCGAGG
>NZ_CAMPGZ010000205.1 GCF_946885725.1 uncultured Nocardioides sp. | reverse complement strand
GTCGGCTGCTGGCTCTTCCCGCGGCGCTGCACCGGCACAAGGTCAGCGGGGCGCGGATCGAGGAAGGCGCCTTGCAAGTCCGGTTCCGCGCGGAGGTCCAGTCGGCGCACGAGCAGACATCGGAGGCACGATGAGCGAGTCGGGTGGCACCCGGCCGACCACCCGGCGAGACGGTCCACGAACCGGTGGCATCATGAACGGGTGCCCACGGTGTTCCGGACGGCGACGCCCGACGACGTCACGGCCCTGCGCGACCTCGAGCGCGCGGCGAACCTCGCCGCGCTCGGCCACGTGTTCCCGCCGGAGCGGTACCCGTTCCCGGACGACGCGGTGCTCGCGCGCTGGAGTCTGGTCCTCGACGACCCCGACGTGCGCGTGCTGGTGGCCGAGGACGACGAGGCCGACAAGGACCTGGTGATGTTCGCGGCGTACGACTCGACGACGCTGCGGCACGTCGCCGTGCACCCCGAGCACTGGGGCCAGGGGCTCGCCACCGACGCGATCGAGCTCGTTCTGCAGGCCATGGACCGCCGCGGCACCACGATCGCATCGCTGTGGTGCCTCGAGGAGAACCACCGCGCCCGCCGGCTCTACGAGTACCTCGGCTGGCGACCCGAGCCCGAGCGCCGCGAGGCGCCGTGGCCCCCGCACCCGACGGAGATGCGCTACTCGCGGCTGATCGTCCAGTCGGAACGCTGATGACGCAGACCGCCTGCCAGGGCACGGGTGAACCGTTCGTCCGCTCGGGTACGGCGGCCGGCCGGTGGGTGCTGGCGGCGGCGGTGCTCGCCTCCGGGATGGCGTTCCTCGACGGGTCTGTGGTCAACGTGGCGTTGCCGCGGATCGGCCGCGACCTGGACGCCGAGGTCGCCGAGCTTCAGTGGGTGGTCAACGCCTACCTGCTCACGCTGGCCTCGCTGATCCTCGTCGGCGGCGGGCTCGGCGACCGCTACGGCCGGCGCCGGATCTTCCTCGTCGGCACGACGTGGTTCGGCGCCGCCTCACTGTTCTGCGCGGTGGCGCAGACCGCCGACCAGCTGGTGCTCGCCCGGCTCGTCCAGGGCATCGGCGGCGCGCTGCTCACACCGGGCAGCCTGGCGATCATCCAGAGCTCGTTCCACCCGCGCGACCGCGGCGCAGTGATCGGCCAGTGGGCCGGGCTCGGCGGCATCGCGGCGGCGATCGGCCCGCCGGTGGGCGGCTGGGTGATCGAGGTGGCCAGCTGGCGCTGGGTGTTCCTCGCCAACGTGCCGATCGTGATCGCGATCGTGCTCATCGGCCTTCGCCACGTCCCGGAGAGCCTCGACCCCGACGCCCCGCGCGCGTTCGACGTCGCCGGATCGTTGCTCGGCGTGCTCGCGCTCGGCGGCATCACCTACGCGCTGATCGAAGTGGAGTCGCCGTACGCCCTTCCGTTCGCGGTCCTCGGCGTCGCCGCGCTCCTGGCGTTCCTCGCGGTCGAGGCGCGCAGCGCGCACCCGCTGATGCCGCTGCACCTGTTCCGCTCGCGCACGTTCAGCGTCGCCAACGCCATGACCGTGCTGGTGTACGGCGCGCTCGGGGCGATGTCGTTCTTTCTCGTGCTGCAGCTGCAGGTCGTGGTCGGCTACACGCCCTGGCAGGCCGGTCTGGCGACGCTGCCGATGACGCTGGTGATGCTCGCCGGCTCGTCGAAGTCCGGCGCCCTCGCCGCGCGGATCGGGCCGCGGCCGCAGCTGTCGATCGGCCCCGTGCTCTGCGGCGCGGGTGCCCTGCTGCTGGTGCCGGTGGACGTCGGCAGCTCCTACTGGCTCGACGTGTTCCCCGGCCTGCTGGTGTTCTCCATCGGCCTCACCGCGCTGGTCGCTCCGCTCACCACCAGCGTGATGGCGGCCGCACCGGACCGGTTCACCGGCGTGGCCAGCGGGATCAACAACGCGGTCGCGCGCACCGGCTCGCTGCTCGCGGTCGCGGCGCTGCCCGCGCTCGTCGGGCTGGCGGGGGCCGACTACGCGCGGCCGGAGGTGTTCGACGCGGGCTACGAGCGCGCGATGCTCGCCTGCGCCGTGCTGCTCGTGGCCGGCGGGGTGGTCAGTCTCGTCGGGCTGCCACGGCGCGTGCCTTCGCCCGCAGCGAGCTGAGCCGGCCGGTCGGCTCCCCCGTCACCCGCGCCCGGCCGACCCGGCGCTCGCGCTCGATCTCGGCGCGGTACTTGTGGAAGTCGACCTGGATGGTGTGCCGCTTCGACGAGACGTAGCGCTTGCGCAGGCTCTCGTCGTACTCCCGGATCTCCCGCCGCATGTCGTCGTACGACGGCAGCGCGGCCGTTCCGGTGACGAGATCGGCGACCCAGTGGGACTGCTGCTCGGCGAGAGGCATCACCGCGCCGAGAGGCTGGATGAGCCCGACGAAGTAGAGGCCCGGGTGGTCCGGGTCGACGACGCGGCGGTAGAGGTCGACCCGGTTGCCGTCGGCGCGCACCACGCGCTCGTCGAGGAACGGGAAGCTGATCTTGTAGCCGGTGCAGTAGACGACGACGTCGATCTCGTGCGCCGACCCGTCGACGAAGAACACCTTCGCGCCCTCGAACCGGTCGATGTTCGGCAGCACGCTGATATCGCCGTGGCCGAGCCGGGTGAGCAGGTCGTCGCTGACGGTGGGGTGCGCGTGCAGCACGCGGTGGTCGGGCTCGGGCAGGCCGTAGTCGGTCACCTTGCCCTGCGCGACCCGCAGCAGCGCGGCCATCGCGGTCTGCTGCACGACCGTGGGCGTGCGCGAGAGCAGGCCGTCGGTGAGGTGGTCGGTCGGCCGGCCGAGCGCGAACTTCGGCACGATGTGCGCGCCGCGCCGCATCGAGAGGAACGTCTGTGCCGCCACCCGCGAGGACTCGACAGCGATGTCGGTCGCGGAGTTGCCGATGCCCAGCACCAGCACGCGCTTGCCGACGAGCAGGTCGGGCGTGCGGTAGTAGTGCGCGTGGATCTGCGCGCCGGGGAAGTCCTCGGCGCCCGGGTAGGACGGCTCCGGCCAGCGCGGGTCCCAGTGGTGGCCGTTGGCGACGACCACGTGCTCGTAGTGCAGGGTCTCCGGCTCATCGGACTCGCCGTGCTCGTTGCGCGCGCGGATCGTCACGTCGTACCCCGAGCGGCCGCCCTCGACCGGCACCACCTTGACCACCTCGGTGCGGAACCGGATGTTCTCGCGGATGCCGAAGTGGTCGACGAACGCGTCGAAGTACTCCGCGATCTGCCAGTGGTTCGGGTAGTCCGGGTAGTCGTCGGGCATCGGGAAGGCGGCGTACGCCATCCGCTGGCGCGAGGTGTTGATGTGCAGCGACCGGTACGCCGACGACAGCCCGTTGTCGTTGTCGTAGCGCCAGTTGCCGCCGACCTGGCTGCCGAGCTCGAACACGTCGACGTGGACCCCGCGCTCGAGGAGGACCTGCGCCGCGGTGATCCCTGACGAGCCGGCACCGATGACGCAGACGCGAGGAGACATGGGCCCCACCTTGGCAGAACGTGTTCTCGTGTTGAAGGGTTGGCGCCGTGGCTTTTCCTTCTCCTCCCTGGCACCTCTCCGCCCAGATGTGGCTGTCGGTGTTCCGCGTGCCGGCCGGTGCGGGCGTGGAGCCCGGCGTGTACGGCGTCGCGTTCGTCTCCTACGAGCCGCCCGGTGTGCTGAGCTACCGGGAGCTGCTGGTGGCCCGGTTGCTCGACACACGCCGGCGCCGCGTGCGGATCACCGACATCTGGGTGGATGACGAGACCTCACGCGCGGGCGGCCGGGTGCTGTGGGCGATCCCGAAGGAGCTGGCCGACTTCGACCTGGAGGAGACCCGCGTCGGCCCGACGGCGCACACGGCGCTCGCGGCGCGCGTCGACGAGGTGACGGTGGCGTCCGCGCAGTTCGCGTCGGCGCCGGGAGCGGCCTTGGTGCGCGCGCCGTTCGCGGCCACTCTGGTGCAGCCGCGGGACGGCCGCGACCTCCTCACGCCGTGGCGCGGGTCCGCGAAGTCCCTTCCTGCGTTGGGATCCTGGGAGTTCGACCCGTCCGGGCCGCTGGCGTTCCTGCAGGGACGGCGTCCGCTGGTGTCGTTCCGGCTGACCGACGTGCGGCTGGTCTTCGGCTAGCGCACCACTTCGTACTCGACGTGGGTCGCGAAGGGTGAGTCCCAGACCCTGACCTTGCGCAGGTCGACGTCCTTGGTGAAACCGTCGAACAGGCGCTTGCCCCTGCCGAGCACGACGGGTGCGGTGGAGACCACGAGCCGGTCCACGACGCCCGCGTCGAGTGCCTGTCGGATCGTCGCACCGCCGCCCATCACGTTGACGACCCCGTCGTCGCCCACCGTCTCCGTCGCCTGGGCCAGCGCGGCCTCGAAGCTCGGCACGAACCGGAAGCCGGCGTCCTCGTCGGGCTGGTCGTCGGTGCGGTGGGTGACGACGAAGAGCGGCACGCCGAACGGGTTGCGGCCGCCCCAGGCACCGGAGGACTCGTAGGTGGTGCGCCCGCAGATGACGGCGCCCGGGCGGTCGCCGTACGTGCTCAGGAACTCGCGGTCGACGTCGGAGGGGCGGTCTCGCATCTCACCCGCCGCCTCCTGCTCGTAGGTCCAGGGTCCGCCGAAAACCCAGTAGTGCAGGCGTTCCCCGCCTCGGCCGAGGCCGCGGCCGGGCTCGTCGTCGGGTCCCGCGAAGTAGCCGTCCACGGAGACGGTGAGGGTGCAGGTGACGCTGGGCGTGCCGGTCATGACGGCTCCTTAGGTGGAGGTGTGGTCACCGGTACCGACCGCGTCCCGCCCGGGAAGTCATCGGCCGTGGCTCAGGCCAGGAAGCCGCGTAGCAGTGACGCCGACCCGGCGAGGTGCTCCTCCATCGCGGCGGTCGCGTCGTCGACCATGCCGGCCAGGATCGCGGACACCACGGCGTGGTGCTGGTCGTTGGAGTGCGCGAGGTTGCGCGGCAGCAGCGGGATGTCGTCCAGGAAGTGGTTGACCTTCATCCGGTTGTCGGCCATCAGCGAGACGAGCGAGGGTACGCCCGAGAGCTCGGCGATCGTGAGGTGCAGCCGGGAGTCGAGCCGCCGGTAGTCCTCGAGCCCGGCCTCGGCGGTCTCCTGCATGGCCGTCCAGAGACGCTCGCGGTCGGGTGCGGCCAGGGTGCGCTGCGCGGCCAGTCGTACGGCGCCGACCTCGAGCACCTGGCGCAGGCCGAGTGTGTCCTCCAGGTCCTCAGCGGCGGGCGGCTCCTCCGACCCGCCGGGCACGATGGCGGCGGGGCCGGTGGGCAGGTCGTCGACGACGAACGTGCCGCCGTACCGCCCGCGCCGCGACACCAGGTAGCCGGCGTCGGCGAGGGAGCGGATCGCGTCGCGCACGGTGTCGCGGCTGACGGCGAAACGCAGGGCGAGCTCGCGTTCGGACGGCAGCTGCTCCCCCGGCGCGACCACGCCGAGGCGGATGGTCTGCAGCAGCCGCTGCACAGTCTCTTCGAACGCGTTCCCCGGCCGGACCGGCCGGAAGAAGGTCTGCTGGATCCTGCTGGGCACGGCCCGCTCCGTCAGAGCGGGGTGACGTAGGCGGCGTGGATTCCGCCGTCGACGAGGAAGCTCGACGCGGTGACGAATGACGAGTCGTCGCTGGCCAGGAACGCGACCGCGGCGGCGATCTCCTCGGGCTCGGCGAACCGGCCGACAGGCACGTGCACGAGACGACGAGCGGCGCGCTCGGGGTCCTTGGCGAAGAGCTCCTGCAGCAGCGGCGTGTTGACCGGTCCCGGGCAGAGCGCGTTGACGCGGACACCCTGGCGGGCGTACTGCACGCCGAGCTCGCGCGACATCGCGAGGACGCCGCCCTTCGAGGCGGTGTAGGAGATCTGCGAGGTGGCCGACCCCATCACCGCGACGAACGAAGCGGTGTTGATGATCGACCCGCGTCCCTGCGGAGCCATGTGGCGCAGTGCCGCGCGGCAGGAGAAGAACACCGAGGTGAGGTTGACCTGCTGCACCCGGTCCCAGGCCTCGATGCTGGTGGCCTCGATCAGGTCGTCCTCCGGCGGCGAGATGCCGGCGTTGTTGAACGCGATGTCGAGCCGGCCGTGCTCGCGCGCGACACCGTCGAAGAGCGCGTCGACCTGCTCCTCGTTGGCCACGTCGACCGCCACGAACGAGCCGCCGACCTCGTCGGCGGCGGCCTTGCCGGTGGCCGGGTCGAGGTCGGCCACGACGACGTGCGCCCCCTCGGCGGCCAGCCTCCGCGAGGAGGCGAGGCCGATGCCGCTGGCGCCACCCGTCACGACGGCGACGCGGCCGGCGAGCCGCTGGGTGAGGTCGACACGGGTGACGGTCATGGCTTCTCCAGGTTCTCGATGGCGAGGAAGACGTTCTTGGTCTCCGTGAACTGCAGCGGCGCGTCGGGCCCGAGCTCGCGGCCGATGCCGGACTGCTTGAAGCCCCCGAACGGCGTGCTGTAGCGCACCGACGAGTGCGAGTTGACCGACAGGTTGCCGGCCTCGACGGCGCGGGAGACGCGCACCGCCCGGGACAGGTCGCGCGTCCAGATGGAGCCGGAGAGGCCGTACGCCGAGTCGTTGGCGACCTCGATCGCGTCGGCCTCGTCGTCGAACGGCAGCACCGCGACGACCGGGCCGAACACCTCCTCGCGCACCACGGCGTCGTCCCGCTTGGGGGTCAGCACGGTCGGCGGGAACCACCAGCCAGGCCCCCCGGGCGCCGTACCGCGGAAGGCGACGGGTGCGTCGTCGGGCACGTAGGACGCGACCTTCTCGCGGTGCGACCGCGACACCAGCGGGCCCATCTCGGTGCCGGGGTCCCGCGGGTCGCCGACCGCGACCTTGGCGACCGCGGGCTCGAACAGCTCCATGAACCGGTCGTAGACGCTGCGCTCGACCAGGATCCGGCTGCGGGCGCAGCAGTCCTGGCCCGCGTTGTCGAAGATGCCGTACGGCGCGGTGGCGGCGGCCTGCTCGAGGTCGCTGTCGGCGAACACGATGTTGGCGCTCTTGCCGCCGAGCTCGAGCGTGACCCGCTTGACGTGCTTGGCGGCGCGGGACATCACGCGAGTGCCGGTCTCGGTCGAGCCGGTGAAAACGATCTTGCGGACGTCCGGGTGGTCGACCAGCGCCTCACCGACGACCGAGCCCTTGCCCGGCAACACCTGGAACAGCCCCTCGGGCAGTCCCGCCTCGGCTCCGAGCTCGGCGATGCGCAGCGCGGTGAGCGGCGTCCATTCGGCGGGCTTGACGAGTACGGCGTTGCCGGCGGC
>NZ_CAMPGZ010000204.1 GCF_946885725.1 uncultured Nocardioides sp. | reverse complement strand
CTGCTCGCGGCCGACTCCGAGACCGACGCCGAGCTCGAGGAGGTGTCGGCATGAGCACCACCGAGACGACACAGCAGCAGGCAAACCAGCAGGCAAACCAGCAGACAGACGAGAAGGACTGGCGCGGTGTCGCCGCCGACGGGCAGGAGGTCGACGCACGCGTCGGCGCGCTGCTCCAGGCGCGTTCGCGTCGACTCCTCGGGGAGCTGCTCCGTCCGCACCGCCGCTGGATCTGGCTGCTCATCGCGATCGTGCTGGTCGAGAACGCCTCACGGCTGTCGATCCCGTACCTCGTCAAGGAGGGCATCGACAAGGGCATCCCGCCGATCCGCGAGAGCGACGACGTCTCGGTGCTGTTCACGATCGTCGGCATCGCGCTGTTCGCCACCGTGCTGCAGGCCGTCACGCGCCGTACTTTCCTGGTGCTGTCCGGCCGCGTCGGCCAGGACATGCTCTTCGAGATCCGCCGCCGGGTGTTCCGGCACTTCCAGAAGCTCAGCCCGGCGTTCCACGACGAGTACACCTCCGGCCGCGTCATCAGCCGGCAGACCTCCGACGTCGACGCGATCTACGAGATGCTCGAGACCGGCTTCGACGGCCTGGTCACCGCCGTGCTCACGCTCGTCGGCACCGCCGTGCTGCTGCTCGTGCTGGACGTGAAGCTCGCCCTCGTCGCGTTGCTGTGCTTCCCGTTCCTGCTGTGGCTGACCAACTGGTTCCGCAAGGAGTCCGGCGCCGCCTACCGCGTGACGCGCGAGAAGGTCGCGCTGGTGATCGTGCACTTCGTCGAGTCGATGCTCGGCATCCGTGCGGTGCAGGCGTTCCGTCGCGAGCCGCGCAACACCGAGATCTTCGACGACGTCAACGACCAGTACCGCCGCGCCAACCTGCGCGCCTTCCGGGCCGTCGCCTGGTTCATGCCCGGCATCAAGCTGATCGGCAACGTCACGATCGCGGTCGTGCTGCTCTACGGCGCCTACCTCGCCTTCCACGACGAGGTGACCGTCGGCGTGCTGGCGGCGTTCCTGCTCTACCTGCGCCAGTTCTTCGAGCCCATGCAGGAGATCTCGCAGTTCTACAACACCTTCCAGTCCGCCAGTGCGGCCCTGGAGAAGCTCTCCGGCGTGCTCGAGGAGGAGCCGTCCGTCCCCGAGCCGGCCCACCCGGTCCCGCTCGACGACGTGCGCGGCGAGGTGCGGCTCGAGCACGTGCGGTTCGAGTACGTCGGGGGCGTGCCCGTCCTGCCGGACCTCGACCTGGTGGTCCCTGCCGGCCAGACCGTCGCTCTCGTCGGCACGACCGGCGCCGGCAAGACGACGATCGCCAAGCTGCTGTCGCGGTTCTACGACCCGGTCGAGGGGCGGGTGCTCCTCGACGGCGTGAGCCTGCGCGACCTCGACGAGGCCACGCTGCGGCGGGCCGTCGTGATGGTCACCCAGGAGAACTACATGTTCAACGGGACCGTCGCCGACAACATCCGGTTCGGCCGTCCGGAGGCCCGTCACGACGAGGTCGTCGCGGCGGCCAGGGCCATCGGCGCGCACGACTTCATCTCGAAGCTCCCGCAGGGCTACGACACCGACGTCGCGAACAAGGGCGGTCGCCTGTCGGCGGGTCAGCGACAGCTGGTCGCGTTCGCCCGGGCGTTTCTCGCCGACCCCGACGTGCTGATCCTCGACGAGGCGACCAGCTCGCTCGACGTACCCTCCGAGCGGCTGGTGCAGCGTGCCTTGCGCACGATCCTGCGCGACCGGACCGCGGTGATCATCGCCCACCGGCTCTCGACCGTGGAGATCGCCGACCGGGTGCTGGTGCTGGAGCACGGTCGCGTGATCGAGGACGGGTCGCCCGCCGAGCTGGTCGCCCGCGGCAAGGGCGAGGGCAACCGGTTCGCGGCGCTGCACGAGGCCTGGATCGAATCCCTGGCCTGACCTGCGACGTAGCGGTTCGGCTACCTCGGCGTTGCGCCGCCCCTGGGGCATCCCGCGGTGCTTCGATGTCGGCACCAAAGGGAGGGAACCACCATGATCTTGCATCGCAGTCGTCCCCTAGTCATCGGCGCGCTGGCCATCGGCGTGGCCGCCGGCACCACCTTCGCCACAGTCGGCACCGCCAGCGCCGCCTCCACGGTCGAGTTCGTGTCGGTCGCCACGGGCGGCGCGCAGGCCGACAGGGAGAGCTGGGACGGGGTGCCGTCCGCCGACGGCCGCTTCGTCGTCTTCACGTCCACGGCCGGCAACCTGTCCCCGGCCGACACGAACGGCGTCGCGGACGTCTACGTGCGTGACCGCCTCACCGGCACGACCCAGCTGGTCAGCGCCCGGCCAGACGGCACCGCCGCCGTCGGCGGCGTAGCCGACGACATCTCCGCCGACGGCCGCTACGTCGTGTTCACCTCCACCGCCGCCGACGTCGTCGACAACGACTTCAACGGCTACAGCGACGTGTTCGTCCACGACCTGGTGGCCGGCACGACCGAGATCGTCTCCGTCGACTCCGACGAGGGCCCGGGCCAGCAGGGCAGCTTCGACGCGTCGATCTCCAAGGACGGCCGGTACGTCGCGTTCGCCTCGAGGGCCTCCCTGGCCGACGAGGACAGCTCGTCGTCCAACCAGGACGTCTACGTCCGCGACCGGGTCGCCGGCACCACCAAGCTGGTCTCCGTGGACCGCCAGGGCGGTGAGGGCGGCGGCGAGCAGCCCAGCATCTCCGACAACGGCCGCTGGGTCTCCTTCACGTCCAAGGGCAAGAACCTGGTGAAGAAGGACAAGAACAAGAAGCACGACGTGTTCGTGCGCGACGTCAGCGCGGGCAAGACTGTGCGCGTCTCCGTCAGCAGCAAGGGTGACGAGGCCGCCAAGCGCAGCTACGAGTCCGAGATCGCGGGCTGGGGCCGCTACGTCGTGTTCACAACGGCCGCGAAGCTGGCCAAGCAGGACACCGACAAGCAGGTCGACGTCTATGTCCGCGACCGGCGCAAGGGCAAGACCCAGCTCGTCTCGGTCACCAGCTCCGAGCAGCAGGCCAAGGGTCTGGTGGCGTCCCCGTCGATCTCGAATGACGGTCGGCTGGTCACGTTCCACGCCGGGTCCGACCTGCGCAAGGCCGGCAAGGTCACCAACTCGCTCTACTTGCGGGACCGCAGCGCCGGCACCACCCGGCCGCTCAACAACCGCATCGGGACGACTGGATCGGTCATCTCCGGCAATGGCGCGGTCGTGGTGTTCGACGCCTTCCGCAGTGACGTGAAGACGCCGGACGTCAACGGTGCCCGGGACGTCTTCGCGCTCGTCCGCTGACGCTCATAACGCGAGAGGCCACGCCCGCCGGGCGTGGCCTCTCGTCGTGTCCGGTCAGCGTCGCCGGAGCCAGCGCACCTGGTACGCCGACAGCTCGACCTGGCCGTCCGCGTCCTCGCCGGCGACCAGGTCGTGCACCGCGCCCCAGTGCCGCGGCAACCCCGTGCGCACCCGCCGGGGCGACACGTTGGCGAGCACCAGCACGTCCCCGCGGGCGCTCGACCGCAGCAGCGTGATGACCCGCGAGTCGTCGCCCCACAGCGCCTCGGTCGACGCCTGCGCGTGCAGCTCCGGGGTGTCGCGACGGAGCGCGACGAGCCGCTGCAGCCCCGCGAACACGCGCGCCTCGACGGCGCCCGGGTCGTGCCGACGGGCCGCCGCGGCCCAGTCCATCCGCGGCCGGTGCAGCCACCGGTTGTCGTCGGCCAGGTCGGGCTGCTCGGCGTACGACGGGTCGTTGCGCTGGCCTATCTCGTCGCCCATGTAGACGAGCGGGATGCCGCCGAACGTGAGGATCACGTGGTGCAGCAGCAGGATCCGTCGTACGGCAAGATCGACCGCCGCCTCGTCGCCGTCCGCGAGCGCCTGCTCCAGGCCGGCCAGGGACGCGAGAGCGCCGCTGATCCGGCGGTCACCGGTCTGCGGGTTGGCCTGGAACACCGCGCCGCGCGCGAACGACCCCGGGTAGGCGCCGGAGTAGAAGTCCGACAGGAACGCCCGGTGGTCGAAGCCGCCGAGGCCGACGGCGCCGGCGTTCTCGTCAGTCACCGCCCAGCCGATGTCGTCGTGCAGCCGGGCGTAGGTCAGCCAAGCCGCCGTCGGCGGGATCGGCGGCATCGCGCGCAGCGTGTGGGTCAGCAGCGCCGCGCTCTGCTCGGCGAGCGCGCTCCAGAGGCTGACCATCAGCACGTTGTGGTAGGCCAGCTCGCACTCCTTGCCGGTGCCCTCGCCGCGGCCCAGGTAGCCGACCAGGTCGTCCGGCGCGACGATCGCCTCGGCCAGCAGGATCACGCCCGGAGCGACGATCCGGGACAGCGCGCGCCAGGCCTGCAGCAGCAGATGCACCTCGGGCTGGTTCTGGCAGTTGGTGCCCATCCGCTTCCACATGAATGCGACCGCGTCGAGCCGCAGCACCTCGACGCCGAGGTTCGCGAGGTGGCAGATGACGCCGAACATCTCGGCGAAGACGTCGGGGTTCGTGTAGTCGAGGTCCCACTGGTAGTCGTTGAACGTGGTCCAGACCCAGCGCTCCATCTCCGGCACCCAGGTGAAGTTGCCGGGCGCGAAGTCCGGGAAGACCTCCGGCAGCGTCCGCTCCCAGCGGTCGGGCTCGGTGCGGTCGGGGTAGGTCCGGTAGTAGGCGAGGTACGTCGGGTCGCCGGCCCGTGCCCGCTCGGCCCACGCGTGCTCGCGGGCGGTGTGGTTGCAGACCAGGTCGAGCACCAGGCTGATTCCGGCGGCGCGCAGCGCGGCGGCGACGGAGCGCAGCTCGTCGAGCGTGCCGAGGCGGGGGTCGACCGCGCGGTAGTCCATCACCGCGTAGCCGCCGTCGTTCGGCCCCGGGCGCGGCTGGAGCAGCGGCATCAGGTGCAGGAACGAGACGCCGAGCTCGCGCAGGTAGTCGATGCGCGGCGGCAGGTCGGTGAGCCGGCCGGCGAAGCGGTCGGTGTAGCAGACGTAGCCGAGCACGTCGGTGCGCTGGAACCAGTCCGGCGTGACCAGTCGCCGCTCGTCCAGCGCGCGCAGCTCGGGGGAGCGGGCGGCGTAGGCGTCCGAGACCTGCGTGCGCAGTCGAGCCAGCAGCGCGTCGAAGTCCGGCCGGTCGCCGTACAGCCCGCGGAGCGGTCGGACGACGTCGGGCCACAGCGCCTCGAGCCGGGCCTCGAGCGTCGCGTCCGCCATGCGGCTCAACCTAGCGACGCGCGGTCGGGCCCGGGAGGTCTCGGCGCGGGTCAGGCGCTGGCCGCCCCGGCGTCGGCCTCGGCGGCCTGCTTGAGCCGTTCGAGCGTGCCCTCGATGCCCTTGCGGTTGCGCTCGGGGAAGCCGAGCGCGGTGATCAGCCCGCTCCACAGCGCGTTGTAGCGCGAGTAGTCGAAGGTCTCCGTGACCCGCGTGCCGGCCCCGGACGGCTCGAGCTCGTAGCGCCAGCGGTGGCCGCCGAAGTGGCGCCAGGCGATGCAGCGGTCGGGCTCGTACTCCACGACCCGGTTGGTGATCTTGTACGGCGCCCCGAACAGCTTCATGTTCACCGAGAAGGTGTCGCCCTTCCGGACGTGCTCGGGGCCCCCGACCACGCTCCGCACGGAGCCGGACCCGTCGATACGTGGGTGCTGGTGCGGGTTCGCCACGATCGCGAACACCACCGCGGGCGGGGCGTCGATGGTCGTGGTGGCCGAGACCAGCTTGTCGCTCATGGCGACGAAGTTACCCGCCGGTCAGCAACGGCGACCGGTCAGGCCGCGTCGGGCTCCGGCTCGCGCTCCGGCACGGGCTCACCGGACGACGCCGCCGCGGCCTGGCGCGCGCGGCGGGGCCGCTCGGCGGTGATCACCAGCGCGACGGACGCGACCACGATGCCGCCGCCCAGGATCACCGCCGGGGTGACCGCCTCGGACAGGATCAGCCAGCCCAGGAACACCGCGACGACCGGGTTGACGTAGGCGTAGGTCGCGACCAGCGAGATCGGCGCGTTGGCGAGCAGCCAGACGTAGGACGTGAACGCGACCACCGAGCCGAACACCACGAGGTAGCCGAGCGCGAACCAGGTGGAGGCGGAGTAGTCGCCGGTGAACCGCTCGCCGCGGATCAGGCCGAACGTCACCAGCATCAGCCCGCCGAACAGCATCTCGTAGACGGTGACGACGAAGACGTCCTCGGGCAGCGGCAGCCGGGGCTGCGAGTAGGAGCCGAACGCCCAGCACGACGACGCGAACAGCACGATGAGCCCCGCCACGATCGGGAACGCCGCCGCCCCGTTGCTGCCGACCAGGATGAGCACGGCGAGTCCGACGAAACCGGACAGCACGCCCACCAGAGTCAGCCCGCGCGGGCGGTCGCCCTCGACGAGCCGGAACACCACGATGATCAGCGGCGCGATCGCGATCAGTAGCGCGGTCACGCCGGACGGCGCGCCGAGCGACTCGCCGACCGCGACCATGCCGTTGCCGAGGACCGGCAGCATCAGCCCGAGGAACGCGCAGCCGAGCGCCTGGCGGCGGGTCAGCCGCAGCCGGCCCAGGCCGCCCTTGAAGGAGAGGATCGCGCCGAGCACGACCGCGGCGGTCGTGTAGCGCAGGCCCATCGACACCAGAGGCGGCGCCTCCTCGACCACGACGCGGATGCCGAGGTACGTCGACCCCCACACGACGTACACGATCGCGAGCGCGGCGAAGACCAGGGCCGTCGACGGCCCGGTGCGGCCGGTGGCGGACCCCTTGTCGGCGGTGGTGACGGTCACGAGCAACTCCCTCCTTAGCCCCTGACAGGGTAGGGGTCGCCACCGACACCTGTCGCGCGACTTAGTGCCGGGCGGGCGTCGATTTCGTGCCACGCCGCGGAGCCCGGTACCTTAAGGACACGACCGACCGGTGTGGCACCGGTCACAGCGACGTCCAGCCGCTCGGCCGCACACCGCGCACCACCCCCGCGTCGGTGCCGCGGACCCCCGGCAGCGGGCCGTCAGCTCCACAGAGCCGGCAGCGGAGACCCCGCGCGCCGACGACACGAAGGAGTGCAGGTGAGCCATTCACACCCCGAGGCCCGTGCCGACCTCGGCACTGGTGAGTTCGGGCCCGACCTCGGTGAGGTCTTCGGGCCCCGCCAGGCAGACGGCGGCCCGGAGCTCGTCCAGCTGCTGACGCCCGAGGGCGAGCGAGTCGAGCACCCGGAGTTCTCGTTCGACGAGGAGGCCGAGACCATCCGCGGCTTCTACCGCGACATGGTGCTCACCCGGCGCATCGACACCGAGGCCACCGCGCTCCAGCGCCACGGCGAGCTCGGCATCTGGGCGCAGCTGCTC